>NZ_JAVAJK010000018.1:0-147765 GCF_052112325.1 Pseudomonas sp. Yb2C2
CTACTGACTATGCGGACGACTCTTTTGAGCCCGGCCGCCCAACACCCTCCCCGGATAATCCAGCATCCCCGACCCCTTCCGAGGCCTTCCCCATGACGAGCCCCTCCACCGAACAGGTAAGCCCCCAAACCCTGCGCAAGGTCATCATCGCCGCCGGCATCGGTAACTTCGTCGAATGGTTTGACTTCGCCGTGTACGGCTTCCTCGCCACCACCATCGCCCAACAGTTCTTCCCCAGCGGCGATGCCAGCGCGGCCTTGCTCAAAACCTTCGCGGTGTTCGCCGTCGCCTTCGCCTTCCGGCCCCTGGGCGGGATTTTCTTCGGCATGCTCGGCGACCGTATCGGGCGCAAGCGCACCCTGGCCATGACCATCCTGCTGATGGCCGGCGCCACCACCTTGATCGGCCTGCTGCCCACCTACGCCGCCATCGGCGTCACGGCGCCGATCCTGTTGTCGCTGATCCGCTGTGCCCAGGGTTTCTCCGCCGGCGGCGAATACGCCGGTGCCTGTGCCTACCTGATGGAGCACGCGCCCCGGGACAAACGCGCCTGGTACGGCAGCTTCGTGCCGGTGTCGACGTTCTCCGCCTTCGCCGCCGCCGCCGTGGTGGCGTACGCCCTTGAAGCGTCGTTGTCCGCCGAGGCCATGGGCAATTGGGGTTGGCGCCTGCCGTTCCTGATCGCCGCACCGCTGGGCCTGGTGGGCCTTTACCTGCGCTGGAAGCTGGATGAGACGCCCGCCTTCCAGGCCGTGAAGCAGGAGCACGCGGTGGCCCACTCGCCACTCAAGGAAACCTTGCGCAACCATGGTGCGGCGATCTGCTGCCTGGGCGCTTTTGTGTCACTGACGGCGCTGTCGTTTTATATGTTCACCACCTACTTCGCGACGTACCTGCAAGTGGCCGGTGGGCTGAGTCGGGCGATGGCGTTGCTGGTGTCGCTGATCGCGTTGATCTTCGCCGCGGCGATTTGCCCGCTGGCGGGGCTGTATTCGGATCGCGTGGGGCGTCGGGTCACGGTGATGACGGCGTGCGTGTTGTTGATGGTGGTGGTGTATCCGTCGTTCCTGATGGCCAGTTCCGGTTCGTTCACGGCGTCAATTGTCGGGGTGATGTTGCTGGCGGTCGGCGCAGTACTGTGTGGTGTGGTGACGGCGGCGTTGCTGTCGGAGACCTTTCCGACCCGCACGCGTTATACCGCTTCGGCGATTACCTACAACATGGCGTATACGATCTTCGGCGGCACCGCGCCACTGATGGCCACGTGGTTGATCAGCACCACCGGCAGCAACCTGTCACCGGCGTTCTACCTGATTGCCGTGGCATTGCTGGCGTTGGCGGGCGGGTTGGCGTTGCCGGAGACGTCGAGGATTTCCCTGCACGACGTGGGCGCAGAGGACAAAAGCCCGGCACCGCTGCTCTCGCGTTAAGCACCCACACCGTCCAAACCGTAGCAGCGGCCGACGCATGAGCAGCACTTTTTGAAGGGGCCGCTATGAACACAGCGGTATGCATCGTTGCACCGGTTTGGGATGCCAAGCCTTGAGCGGGCACTCAGCCCCCCGCCAACAGCCCGACCAACTGCCACGGCGTCATCTTCGTCACCATGATCATCACGATCACAAACATCCCCAGGAAGCCGAAGACGCCCAGCCAGAACCATTTCCGGTACACACCACGGAATCCATCATCCAGCACCGTGTCGGTCTCGACCGCCCGCGAGGCCATCTGCTGCAAGCGCTTCTGCAGTACCAGCACCGGCAGCCACAGCGAGCCCACGCAGAGGAAGATGATCAACGCGGTCAGTACCCATTCCGTGGTCACAGACAGCCCGGCAAGCTGGATCAGCAGCAAGCCCGTGATGATCTGAATAACGCCCGCCGGCGTGGTAATCCAGGTATCAAACCGTACGACCATGCGCGCCACATGGGCGATCACTTGCGGGTTGGCCGTGCGACTGGCGGCGATCAGGTAGAGGTACGAGCCCATGCCGAAGCCGAACAGGAAAATCGCCGCGATGATGTGCAGGTACTTCAGGCACAGGTAGAGCATCCGTCAGGCCTGCCCGTCAGAGAAGCGCACCGTCAGGCTCAGCTTCGTCGGTTCGTTGATGGCGGCCATGTATTCGTCGACGCTGATTTCGCCTACGCACGGGCGGGCACCGGGCTCGGGCACGTAACCGTGGGCCATTTTGGTGGCAAGGGCAACGGCTGCACAGCTGGGGATTTCCGGGCCCTTGTCGTCCAGGGCCGTGAGTTGCACCGCCAGGGACAGCGGCTGACCGTGCATGCCCAGGCCTTGCACGTCGATGTACATCGCGCTTTTGCCATCACCCAATCGTTCGAACCAGGTGCCCAGGCGATGCAGTCTGGCGGCCCATGCAAGGTGGTCGCGCACAATGCCCATGCGTAGCGCTTGCGCCAGCAGATAATTGGCGACACCGCCCAGTTTGAGCCCCGCACCGGCCTTGAAGCGCAAGGTATGGGCGCCATAACGACCAGCGAATATATCCATGTCGGGCACGTCCACATTGGCCAGCACCCGCGTGCCGAGCTGGGGCATCCTGCGCAGGGTCAGGTCCTGCCAGCCCAGCACTTCGTGCACCTGGCCCTGCTTGAGTTGCTTGATCGGTTTTCCCGCGTAGGCAAGCACACCTTCGATGGTCGACAGCCCCGGCATCTTCGCCGAAGAGGAAATGCCATGCTCGATGGTGTCGATGCGCGTAAAGCGATCGCGGTACTGATCGATGATGGCGGACGACAACGTCGGTACAGAGCTGCAACCGCTGAGGACGGCCACGCTCGCCTGCCGGGCTTTCGCATCCAGCACGCCGACGCCATTGACGAAGGTCCGGCAATCCGACAGGTCGCAGTAGTTCACGCCCGCGTCGATGCAGTGCTGGGCGACGGCATAGGATTGCCCCTGGAACGGGCCGCCGGTGTGGATCACCAACTGGATGTCCATCGACTGCAAGACGCCAGCGAACCCGGCCGCCATGGCATCGCCGCACCAGCTTTCGCACACGCGGCCGGAGGATGTTTTCAACGCATCGACTTTGCCCTGCAACTTGTGTGGGTGGCGGCCCGAGACCACCAGTTCAATGCCCGGCGCGCCCGCCAGGTGCTGGCAAATGATGCTGCCAAAGTTGCCGTAGCCGCCGATCACCATCACCCTGAGTGCCATTGCATGCTTCCCTGATCAATCAATTGTGCGCGGGGCCTGAGACAGGCCAGCAGCTGAAACGGCTAAAGATACCCGATTTGCTTAATCGCCTGAGCCAGGATCGACACTCAGGCAGCATTGCTCCCAAGCCTCAGGGCTGCTTACGATAAAACCCGGTCAGGTAGTCCTGGCTGTCCGGCGCCGAGTTGTGCTCGATCACCGCAAAGCCCTTCACCAGTTGGATGTGATACGGCCCGGCCCGAGGGGGCGCCTGGGGTGCGCGCACGATGATCAGGTTTTCGGTTTCCATCGGCACGCTTTGGTGCGTAGTGATGATGATCTTGTCGGTGCCGGTGTCTTTGAGCGTCACGCTGAGTTCCGCCACTTCCCGGCCCTGGGCGTCGCGTTCGGGAAGGATTTTCAGGTCCAGGTCACCGTCGCGGCCGAGGAAGTCATCGCGCATCTGGTAATGGCCATCGCGCTGGTCGCGGGCCACGTCGCCGAGCTTGTCGTACTCAGGCTCCCGGTCCTGCCTGTGCAGTTGAATCTGCAGCTCGGGCTGGTCGCCCTTGGCGCCACTGACCCAGGTGCCCGCGTAGGCATAGGGTTCGACGGTTTCCCGCGTGATGCGCCAGATGCCGGTTTGACGGCCATCATCGGCATATTCGTGCAGGTAGATAAACGACTGGTCGCCGTACTCACCCTGGTCGCCCACCAGCTTGATCGGCTTGCCGCTGCCGCTTTTGGTGTAGCGCAACTCACCGATCAGCACCGCGCCTTGTTGCTGGTACCAGAGCTGCACCGGGATCTTGCCGTTGAGGGTGCCGGTCAGGAACTCGGGGTCTTCGTTGACCGGCCCTTCCAGCCTGGGCGTTTCCAGCCACTGGCCGTCCTTCCACTCACCGGTGGTGCGCAGCATGTAGCCGCTGGGCATGCTGTTGTTGGCGTCATCGTCCGTCGCCGGCACTTCTGCCTGGGTGCACGCGCTGAGTCGCACCAGTTTGCCATCGCGCATCTGATAGCGGCTGGCGCGGGTCCAGCAGCACCCCCGGTCGGTCTGCGAATGGATAATGCCGTCCTTGGGATTGATCGAAAACATCCCGCCGGAGGTCTCGTTGGCGAGGTCGCTCAAGGGGCCATTCAGCACCCAGCGGGACGTGTGCGGGTCTTGCAGATACACGTCGTAACTGGACTGGAAGTCCTTATCCGCACCGGTGCCATTGCGAATCGCCAGGTCCTGGCGGCCATCCTGGTTGATATCGGCGAAGTACACCACGCCGTTCTCCCCCATCAGGCGCCAATCCACGGTTCTGCCTTGCTGGTCCAGCGGCACCTGGGCATCCGGGGTCTGCAATTGCTGAAGGATTTCAAGGGAGCGTTTGTCGCGCAGGGTGATGAGCGCCGGCGCCAGGTGCTGCAAGTCCTGCGGCACCTCCGGGAACAACACTTCGACCAGGTATTGACCACTGGGGTCATTGACCGAGAACGAACGGGGCTCGGCCATGACGGGAGCGGCCAGGGCCAGGGAGAGGAGTACACCGCTGAGTCGCGTACGCATCCAACGCATCCTTGCTGAAATCCGGGGGCGGCAGTGTAAAGGCAAATGGCGAAGGCATCGAACAAATCGCTGTTTAGGCGCACTCAATGGCTGCTATGTTTTGTGCCTCACGAGCCAAAGGATGTGCCATGGACCCCCTAGCCACAAACGCTGCACTGGTGCTCATCGACATGCAGCAGGGCATGAACGACCCCAAGCTCGGGCGCCGCAATAATCCGCAGGCCGAGCAGCAGTTGCAGCAGTTGCTCGGCGCCTGGCGGCAGTCGGGGCGACCGGTGGTGCACGTCAGGCACATCTCCCGTACCCCCGGTTCGGTATTCTGGCCGGGCCAGCCGGGCTGCGAATTTCAGCCTGGGCTGCAACCACTGGCCCACGAACACGTGGTGGAAAAGAACGTACCCTGTGCCTTCATCGCCACCGGGCTGGAACGCTGGCTGCACGCGCGTTCGATCAAGCAACTGGTGATCGCCGGGGTGATCACCAACAACTCCGTCGAAGCAACGGCACGCACAGGCGGCAACCTGGGCCTTGACGTGCTCGTCGCCGCAGACGCCTGCTACACCTTCGATCAAACCGATTTGTCCGGGCGCCTGTGGCCGGCCGAGGACGTGCACGCACTGTCGCTGAGCAACCTGGCCATGGACTATGCCAGGGTGGTCGAGACGGCCGGGATTCTCGGCGCTATGCGCTGAACACGCCGGCTTGCACCAGCATGTCAACCAGCGCTTCGGGCCAGACCGTTTCCTCGGTGGCACGCAACGCCTGGGCCGACCACCACTGATGGTCCGCCATCACCTGGGTTTCTTCCAGCGTCCACTCAGCCCTGGACAGTTCGGTGTTGGCGGTGTGGACCACAAAGTAGTGCTCGACGGCCGACACCGTTTCACCGCTGGGCAGCATCAGCGCAAATCGGCGCTCGGCGATGGGCGCTGCAACGGCCTGCACCTGGATACCGGTTTCCTCGCACAGCTCACGGATGGCAGCAGCCTCGAAAGTCTCCCCCGGTTCGACACCGCCGCCAGGGGTAGCCCAGTAATTTTGACCGGCCAGCGCGCCGTCTTTATGGATGAACCTGAAGAGCAGTACTTCATGCGCGGGGTTGATAACCAGCAGTCGTGCAGCCTTTCGTTCACGCATGGGTCTTCCTTGGGGTCGGAGGTTGATGAGCCTGCAGATACGCCCTCAGCATCAAGGTGGTTTGCTGCTCCAGCGCAGCCTCGAACGCAGGCGCGGCGTTCCCCTCAAGCAGGGTGCGCACCGGGCCGACGATGGCACTCAGCGAGATCGCCGCGACCAGGCCAGGGTCGTCAAAGTGGGCGTCGGACGCCGTTGCCAGCATGGCTGCAATCGCGCCCACCATGCGCAGGTTGATACGTGCGACCAACTCCGGCCCGCCGCGTTCGGCTGCGATCGCATACAGCGCCTTGGATACCGCCTGTTCGCGCAATTTTGCGGTGAGTAATGCCTTGACCAGGCCGCCCGCCATCTCCGCAACCGACGCGCCCTGAAGCCCGGAGCACGCCAGCTCGACGCTATCGGCCACGCGCACCAGGTGTTTTTCCAGAATGGCGGCGAGCAACGCATCGCGATTTGGGTAGTACTGGTAGAGACTGCCCACCGACATTCCCGCGCGCTCCGCCACCCGCGTAGTGGTGCAGCGCACCAGACCCTGCTGGGTCAAAACCTGAAGGGTTGCCTCATGCAATGCTTCGACGGTTGCCGCAGAGCGTGCTTGAACCGCTGATTTTCTTGGTTTCAATGACGCTTTGACGGTGCTCATGGAATGCGAATTCCAAAATCTGAAGGATCCTTCATATTAGGGCCTTATTCAGTTCAAGCAAGAGCAGCAGTCATGAGCAACCTGGCAAGCAGCGGCACCTTCACCCTTGGCGACCATAAGGTCAACCGCATCGGCTACGGCACAATGCAACTGGCTGGGCCGGGTGTATTCGGCCCGCCCAAGGACCGGGATGCGGCCCTGGCGGTACTGCGTGAGGCCGTCGCAGCCGGTGTGAACCATATCGATACCAGCGATTTCTACGGACCGCACGTCACCAACCAAATTATCCGCGAGGCGCTGCATCCTTACCGGGACGACCTCACGATCGTCACCAAGATCGGCGCCCGTCGCGACGATCAAGGTGGATGGCATGGCGCAGCATCGAAGGCGGAACTGACCAAGGCCGTGCATGACAACTTGCGTAACCTGGGCCTGGACGTGCTGGATGTGGTCAACTTCCGTTGCACCCACAACCTGATGGGCACGGCAGAAGGCTCGATCGCAGCGCCCCTGGCCGCACTCGCCGAACTGCAACAGCAGGGCCTGGTACGCCATATCGGCATCAGCAACGTCACGCCGACGCAAGTGGCCGAAGCCCGTGGCCTGATTGAGTTCGTCTGCGTGCAGAACCTGTACAACATCGCCCACCAACACGACAACGCCTTGATCGATGAGCTGGCCAGGGACGGCATCGCCTATGTACCGTTCTTCCCCCTAGGCGGATTTACCCCGGTCCAATCATCGACACTGACTAACGTTGCCCAGCGCCTGGGCGTAACGCCAAAGCAACTGGCCCTGGCGTGGTTGCTGCGTCGCTCAGCGAATATCCTGCTGATTCCGGGGACCTCATCGGTCGCTCATTTGCGAGAAAACCTCGCCGTAGCCGAACTGGACCTGACGGACGACGTGCTGGCAGAACTGAACGACATCGCAGGGTAAACGCATCAGCCTGCCAGTAATTGCGCGATAGCCTTACGCAGATCCCCATGCACGTCTTCCGCGTACGGCAACGCATTTTTCCAGTCATAAAACCAGACGGGCATCTTGCGCTTGTCATCCGGCTCCGAGGCGTAGCGCGGAAAAATATGGCAATGCAACTCCGGCTCCGAATTGCCCAGGATCTCGTAGTTAATGCGCGACGCACCGCTGGCTTGCAGCACCGCGTCGCCGATGCGCGCCATGTCGAGCAGGTAGATCGCGCGGGCGTCGGCATCCAGGTCGTTCAGGCTGGCGACCACAGGGTCGGGCAATAGCAGGCAGTAGCCAGGCAGGAATTGCACATCGCCCATCACTGCCCAACCTGAGGGCATGCGACAGATGATCTTGTGGTTGGTGCCGTTGCGGGCCTGTTCTACGCGTTCCATGATCAGCGGCATACCCTGTCCTTGCGTTAGGTGAGTGCGGGCTGCATCTTAACCATCGTCGACATTTTCAGCACTGGAAACAGCCCATGCGCATCGCCTGCCTTCATACCGCCGCCAGCAACATCAGCGTCTTCGAAACCGCCGCGAAAGCACTGGGTATCGGCGCTGATGTGCTACGTCATGAAGTGCGCGCCGACCTGTTGGCTGCTGCCGAAAACGCCGGTCATCTAAGCGCCGAGATCTGCGCATCCACCGCATCAGCCCTGCTTGCACTGGCTGAACAGGCCGACGCCGTGGTGCTCACCTGTTCGACCCTGGGCCCGGCCGTTGAAGGTATCTCCAGCAGTGTCCCGATCCTGAGAACAGACGAAGCGCTGGCCGCCTCGGCGGTGCAGGCGGGCGGAAAAATTGCGGTGCTGTGCGCGGTGGAAACCACCCTCGAACCGACCGCGCGGCTGTTTCACAAGGCCGCGCTGCAATCGAACGCGGTCGTCGAAGTGCGGCTGGTTCCGGGGGCATGGCGCTTGTTCAAGGCGGGTGACATCGACGGCTACCTGGCGACAATCGCCAAAGCTGCCGATGCCGCCTATAGGGATGGAATGACACGGGTTGCGCTGGGCCAGGCGTCGATGAGCGCGGCCGCCGTGCAGGTAACGGCCGGCCCGCTGCCCCTCACCAGCGCAGCGGCCGGGCTGGCGGCAGCTATGCGGGCCGTTGCCCTCAGTGCGGTTGTGCAACCATTGCACGCCAGGCTTGAACGCTAGGTCGCTCGTTGACCCTGGCCTGCCAGGCGCGCAGGGCTTCACACGTCTGCGGCAGCGGCAATTGCACCAGGTCCGCGAAGATCATGCCGCCGAGTAACGCGATATCGGCCATTGAGAAGGCATCGCCGGCCACAAAGGCGCGGGTCTTGAGCACCTTATCGAAATAGTGCATCCCCCTGACCGCCTTGTCCCGCATGCGCATGCCCCATTCGGCGTTCTGGTAAAGCTCTACCTCAGGCCCAAGCCCAGGGGTGGCATGATGGAAATACACGCTGACCGCATCCATCAATTCAATCTCTGCGCGCTTGGTCATCATGTGGATCAGGCCTTGCTCGGTCGGCGTCCTGCCGGTGAGGGTCGGGTTGCCATCGAGCGTGTCCAGGTACTGGGTGATAGCCGTGCATTCAGCGATGAACGTGCCGTCTTCCAGTTGCAGCACTGGCAGGGTGCCGGAGTAGTTGAGGGCCAGGAACTCAGGTTGTTTGTGCTCCCCTTTCCAGAGGTTGACCGACACGAACTCAACGCGCGGCAACATATTTTTCTCGGCCAGCGCAATACGAACACGCGCTGGATAGGGGCCGTTGTACCAATCATAAATCTTCATCAACGGCGGTTGGGATACGTGGGTTTGTGGTTGTTGGAACGTCATGATCTGCTCGCCTACCTGTCAAATGGTAGGTAGAGACTGAAGGTATTATTTCAGGCCGTCAAGCATTACCTACCAGTTGGCAGGTAAAACCTTATCAGCGTAGAATTCGCCCCTCCCCACATTTAAGAGCAATCCCCACGTGAGTGAAAATGCCCGCGAAGCGATTCTGGAAGCCGCCAAACTCGCCGCTCAGCACTACGGCTACAGTGGCATCAACTTCCGCAGCATCGGCGAAACGGTGGGGATCAAGAACGCCAGTATCTATTACCACTTCCCGAGCAAAGCCGATCTCGGCGCGGCCGTCGCCAGGCGCTATTGGGAAGACGCCGCCAGCGCCCTCGCGGCGATACGCAGCGAGAACCCGGATCCGCTGCAATGCCTGCGTGCTTATCCGAGCATCTTTCGAAAATCACTCGAAGACGGCAACCGCTTGTGCCTGTCCAGTTTTATGGCGGCCGAATATAAGGACCTGCCGGAGCCGGTGAAGGAAGAGATACTGACGTTTGCCAATATCAACGTAGCCTGGCTGGCGGCGCTGCTTGCCGAGATCGAACCCGGCAATACAGAGGCCTGCGAGCGTCGCGCGCGTGCCATCTACACCGCCATTGCCGGCGCGCAGTTGATTGCCCGCACCCGGGCCGATCTCGGTTTGTACGACGAACTGGTCCAGAGTTATCGGGACGCGGGGCTTATCCCGGCGTGACAAGCTGGAGCCCTGTCGGCGACAGGTAGCGCTCCAGCAATGGCCCCATCGCTGTTGGCCCAACAACACTGCTTGGACAGCTTGTGCTGAATCAACACACGCCTCCTCCCCCAAAAATCCACATATCCCCTTGAAATAAAAGCATTTAATCCTCTGGCATGACGCGTGCAATCGCCTTCGCATACTGACGAAGGATACCCCCATGCCCCAGACACTGCCCCAGGCGCTGTTGCGCCAAGCCCACACCCGAGGGTCGGCAATTGCCTTGCGCTTCAAGCGCCTGGGCATCTGGCATGAGCGCAGCTGGAGCGCGGTGGCGCACGAGGTCAGCCAACTCGCCGCCGCCTTGCATCAGCGCCGCTTCGGGCCTGACGACAACCTGTTGATCCTCAGCCAGGCGCGCCCCGAAGCGTTGCTGCTGGCGCTGGCCGCGCAATGGCTGGGCGCCAGCGTCACGCTGCTCGACCCGGACCGCGACAACCGGGCGCTGCTGGCCGGGCTGCGACCCCGCTTCGTGCTCGTGCAAGACCTGGAAGCGCTGCAACAACTCGGTGAACGCGGGGTGGTGGTGTTTCTTGACGGGCGTGGCCTGAGCCAGTTCGCAGACGCCGATTTGATCGACTATGCCGAGCTGCGTGCCGATGCACCGCCACCCGCCCACGCCCCGCAGCCGAACGACACCGCCTTCGTCTTTCATGCCGACACGTCCCTGCACTTGACCCATGGGCAATTGCTCGCGGGAAGCCGGACGCTGGTCGACCGCGAACACCTCGGCGCCGACGACGAAGCCCTCGCCGCACGGGTGTTTGCCGCCAGCGGACAGGCACGCTACCTGCTCGCGCCCTGGCTGCACGCCGGCTTTCGGCTGAACTTCCCCGAGGCCCTCGCCACCCGCGACACCGACCGCCGCGAGCTGGGCCCGACCCTGGTGCTGGGCACCCGCGAATCCTATGGGCGCCTGGAGCAATGGGTGCGTGAACGCCTGCCACTGCCGGGCAGCTTCAGCCATCGTTTATACGACTGGGCCATGCAGCCCACACCCTCCCCCGTGCGCCGCTGGCTGGGCCATTGGCTGGTGCGTCGGCCTTTGCTGGATCTACTGGGCATGAGCCGCCTGCGCGTGCCCTTGCTGGTCGGGCCGCCACTGCATCCGGAAAGTGCCGCCTTCTTTGCGGCCCTGGGCATTCGTCCCGGCCATTGGCAAGAGCCGTCCACCCGCCACGAACCCAGCGACCACTTGCTGTCTCAATCTGCCTGACGAGCCTTCCATGCACACACCCACTGAAGCGGTATTACTGCGGCTCGATGACATCTCCCTGTCGTTCAAGGGTATCAAGGCAATCACCTCCATCAGTTTCGAGGTCAAGGCCGGTGACATCTGCGGCCTGATCGGCCCCAACGGCGCGGGTAAAAGCTCGCTGCTCAATGTGATCAACGGGGTCTACCACCCCCAGGGCGGCAGCATCCGCTACGCCGGCCAGACCCGGCGGCGCATGCGCGCGCACCAGGCGGCCGAAGGCGGGATTGCGCGGACCTTCCAGAATATCGCGCTGTTCAAGGGCATGAGCGTGCTCGACAACGTGCTCACCGGGCGCAACCTCAAGCGCCGCAGCAGTTGGCTGGAACAGATGCTGCGCCTGGGCCGCGCGCCACGGGAGGACGACGTCCACCGCCTGCACGCGGAAAAGGTGATTGCCTTCCTGCAGATCCATCCCTGGCGCCATGTGCTGGTGGGCACCCTGCCCTATGGCCTGCAAAAACGTGTCGAGCTGGCCCGCGCCCTGGCCGCCGAACCGACCCTGCTGTTGCTGGATGAACCCATGGCCGGCATGAACGCCCAGGAGAAAGCCCAGATGAGCCAGTTCATCCGCGACATCAACCGCGAGTTCGGCACCACCGTGGTGCTGATCGAACACGACATCGGCGTGGTCATGGGCTTGTGCGACCACGTGGTGGTCCTCGACTACGGTCGCAAGATCGGCGACGGCACCCCGCAACAGGTGCGCGCCAACCCCGATGTCATCGCCGCCTACCTGGGAACCTGAGCATGGAATTTTTCTTCGAAGTGCTGATCGGCGGGCTGCTCGCGGGTGTGATGTATGCCCTGGTGGCGATTGGTTTTGTGCTGATCTACAAGGCCTCCGGCGTGTTCAATTTTGCCCAGGGCGCCATGGTGCTGTTCGCCGCGCTGACGTTTGTCAGTTTGTTGGAGCGCGGCTTCCCGTTCGCCTGGGCGTTCCTGATCACCCTGGCGAGCATGGTGGTGCTGGCGCTGCTGATCGAAAAAGTGGTGCTGCGGCCCTTGGTCAATCGTCCACCGATCATCCTCTTCATGGCCACCCTCGGGCTGTCCTACATGATCGAGGGCTTTGCGCAGTTCCTGTGGGGTGCGCAGGTGCACGGGCTCGACCTGGGCATCGCCGACGAGCCGCTGGAAATCCGCGGCATGCTGCTTTCGCAATTCGACCTGTTTGCCGCCGGCACCGCCGCCGCGCTGGTGATCGTGCTGTCGCTGCTGTTCAACAAGACCCGGGCGGGCCTGTCGTTGCGTGCGGTGGCCGATGACCCGCTGGCGTCCATGGCCATCGGTATTCGCCTGCCGCGCATCTGGGCGTTGGTGTGGGCGGTGGCCGGGTTCGTCGGGCTGGTGGCCGGGTTGCTCTGGGGCGCACGCCTGGGGGTGCAGTTCTCGCTCTCGCTGGTGGTGCTCAAGGCGCTGCCGGTGCTGATCATCGGCGGGTTCTCGTCCATCGGCGGGGCGATTGTCGGTGGCTTGATCATCGGCGCAGCGGAGAAGATCGCCGAGATCTACCTCGGCCCGATCATCGGCAGCGGCATCGAGAACTGGGTGCCCTACGTCCTCGCCTTGCTGTTCCTGCTGGTGCGGCCTGCCGGGTTGTTCGGCGAGCGCGCCATCGAACGGGTTTGATTGTCCTTGGGGAAATGCCTGCATGTTGTATCAAGAAGTCGGTCAAATCAGCACCTCCTACGCGGCCGAGCGCCGCACCTTTCGCCTGCGCCAGGACCGCGTCGCGCTGTGGCTGCTACTGGGCGTGGCGTTTTTTGCGGTGCCCTGGCTGGGCAATGACTACTGGTTCAGCGCAATCCTGGTGCCGCTGCTGGTGCTGTCGCTGGCCGGGCTTGGGCTCAACCTGCTGACGGGCTACGCCGGGCAACTTTCACTCGGCTCGGCGGCGTTCATGGCGGTGGGCGCGTTTGCCGCCTACAACCTGCAGTTGCGGGTGCCCGGCCTGCCGCTGCTGGTGAGCTTTGCCCTGGGTGGCGTGATCGCCGCCGCGGTGGCGGTGTTCTTCGGCTTGCCGAGCCTGCGCATCAAGGGCTTTTACCTGCTGGTGGCGACCCTGGCCGCGCAGTTCGTGGTGGAGTGGGTGCTCACCCGCTTCAGCTGGTTTACCAACGACAACGCCTCGGGCGTGATCACCTCACCGCCGCTGCTGATTGCCGGGCTGGATTTCAGCTCACCGCGTGGCCGCTACGTGCTGACGCTGGCCGTGGTGGTGACGCTGTTCTGGCTGGGCAAGAACCTGGTGCGCAGCGAACTGGGCCGCAACTGGATGGCAGTGCGCGACATGGACACCGCCGCTGCCGTCATCGGCATTCGCCTGTTGAAGGCCAAGCTGCTGGCGTTTGCCATCAGCGGCTTCTATCTGGGCATCGCCGGTTCACTGTGGGCGTTCGCCTACCTGGGCACGGTCGAGCCCCACGGCTTTGACCTGAGCCGCTCGTTCCAGGTGCTGTTCATCATCATTATCGGCGGCCTGGGCAGCGTGCTCGGCAACGTCCTTGGCGCGGCATTCATCGTGTTGTTCCCGATCCTGCTGGCCAATCTCTTCGCGCTGTTGCCCGCTGGACTGATGGATGCCGGACAGCTGGAGAACATCCAGAAGATGCTGTTTGGCGCGCTGATCATCGCGTTTTTGATCAAGGAACCGGAGGGGCTGGCCCGTCTGTGGCAGCGCTTTCGTCAACGGGCCAGGGTTTGGCCGCTGCGTTACTGAACTCAATAACCCCCCAGGAATGACCTCCATGACACACCGCTTATCGCTGCGCCGCCTGGCCTTGGGCCTGGCCCTGATCACCGCCGGGCTCACGGCCGGCGCCCAGGCTGCCAACGAACAATACTTCCCGTTGCAGAGCTACCGGGTCGGCCCGTACGCCGCCGGCGGCACCGGCTTCTTCGGTGGTTTCATCGACTACCTGCAATACATCAATGCCAAGGGCGGGGTGAACGGCGTCAAGCTGACCTGGAGCGAGTGCGAGACCGAGTACGTGGTGGAAAAAGGCGTCGAATGCTATGAGCGCCTCAAGGGTGGGCTCAACGGTGCACCGGCCGCCGCCACCAACCCGCTGTCAGTCGGCATCGCCTATGCCACCCTGGACCGCTCCACCGCCGACAAGCTGCCGCTGATCACCATCAACCATGGCCGCACCGATTCCACCGATGGCAGCGTGTTCCCCTACGTGTTCCCGCTGCAGCTCAACCCCTATTCGGAAGTCTCGGCGATCATCAACTACATCGGCCAACGCGAAGGCGGCGCCGACAAGCTCAAGGGCAAGAAAATCGCCGTGCTCTACCACGGCTCGCCGTACGGCAAGGAAACCAATGGTGTGCTCGAAACCCTGGCGAAAAACGCCGGCTTCGAACTGACCCTGCTGGAAGTGCCGCACCCCGGCAACGAGCAGCAATCGCAGTGGCTCAACATCCGGCGCCTCAAGCCCGACTGGGTGATCCTGCGCGGCTGGGGCGTGATGAACCCGGTGGCGCTTAAATCCGCGCAGAAAGTCGGCTACCCGGCCGATCACATCATCGGCAATATCTGGAGCAACTCCGAAGAAGACGTGGTACCGGCCGGTGCCGCCGCCAAAGGCTTTATCTCGATCACCACCCACCCGTCGGGCACCGACTTCCCGGTGCTGCAAGGTATCCAGCAAAGCGTGGTAGACGCCGGCAAGGGCAACCTGGCCGACCCCAAGCGTTTCGGCACCGTGTATTACAACCTGGGCGTGGTCAACGGCATTCTCAACGTCGAAGCGCTGCGCCTGGCCCAGGAAAAATACGGCCACCAACCGCTCACTGGCGAGCAAGTACGCTGGGGCTTCGAACACCTGAACCTCGACGACGCACGCCTGCAGGCGCTGGGCGCCAAGGGCCTGGTGCAACCGCTGAAACTCTCCTGCGCCGACCACGAAGGCGGCGGCGCCGTACGCTTCCAGCAATGGGACGGCCAGCGCTGGAACCTGATCAGCGACTGGGTACAAGCCGACCGCGCCTTGCTGCGGCCGATCATCGAAGCCTCGGCGGCGCAGTACGCCAAGGAGAAAGGCATCACGCCGCGGGATTGCAGCAAAGAGCAGTAAGCCCCGAAATAGACCGTTGTTGAGCGCTCACCCGGAGTGGGTAGTACCGCCCAGGCGCTCAGCAACCCAATCGGCAATCCAGGCGCCGGCGTTCGAGGTGTTGTCCAGGCTGCTGTGGTGGATACCGCCTTCACGCGGGGTGAACACCTTCAATTCGCGATCCGGGCTGTTGGTGAGTTGGTCATAGGACTGATGCGCGTACGCCAGCGGAATCTGCCGGTCGGCCTCGCCATGACTCACCAGGAACGGCACCTTGATACGCTCCATTACCCCGTTGAGATGCACCTGCTCGGCGAGCGTCATGAACGCCTCCATGCTGCTCGCACCCCACACCCAGCACACGTGCTCCCAGTAGTGCGGCACTGGTCGTTCACCTTCGCGGGCCAGGCGGCGCTTCTGCATTTCGCCCCAGTTATGGTTCGCCCCCCACACTGCGCCCAGGGCAAAGCGCGGTTCGAACGCTACAGCGCGCGGGCAGTAATACCCACCTAGGGACACCCCCAGCAAGCCGATACGCAGCGGGTCGATTTCGCGGCGGGTTTGCAGGTAGTCCATCAACGGGCTGGCCCACAGTTCGGTGTTGACGACTGCGGTCATGCCGTGCAGGCGCAGGGCTTCGCCGGTGCCGGGCTGGTCGATGAACAGGCTGGAGATGCCGCGTTTGGCAAGCAATTGCGGGAACAGCCCGGCGCGATGGACCATCTCCTTGGTGCTGTCCAGGCCATTGATCACCACCAGACACGGCGCCGCGTCAGTTACGCCCTCAGCCGGGGTGAACAGCCCGGCGAGATGGGCACCGTCGTAGGGAATTTCAAACCGCCGGGTATTTTCGCCAGACAGTTCGACGCCTTCGGCGAAGGTGCGCAGAAACTTGGCGTACAACGCTTTGCGAGGCGCATGACCGTGAGCCTGCATACGCTCGGCAGTGATGAAATACACCGCCGCGCGGTTCAACTTGTCACCGGCGCTGAGCCACCTGCCGGCCGCCTTGTCTTCCTGCGCCAAGGCCACCAGGTTGTCGCCTCCAGCCTCCCAGGCGGCCATAAACGCCTGGGTGCCCGCATCGTCACCCTGGCGGGCTACCTCCAGCAGCGGCCGGCACATGGTGTCGATCTCGCCGATCTTGCCGCCCATCTCGATGGCTGCCGCAACTGCCAGGCTCCACACATAATTGGTTTCGAAATACTGGAACATGCTCATGGGTCAATCCTTGTGAAAATCAGCGGCGCATAGCCGGGAATTCGCCCTGGTAAAAGGTCACGTCCCAGGGAATGTCGTCCTGCATGAACGCAGGCGGGTTGCCCATCCACTGGGCCGTGCCGAAGCGAAACTCCCATTCGCGCGGTACCCAACTGTCGTCGAGGTAATCGGTGTCGGCGCCGTACTCGGCCTCACCACCGGTGGGTGAGTTGAAGTAGCAGAAGATTGCCGAAGCGATGCGGTGGCGGCCGGTACCGAGAAAGCCATGCTGCCAACCGCGTCGGGTCATGTAATTGGAGCCGACCATCACCTCGTCGAAGTCCTCGACCCCGAAGCAGGCGTGATGAAAACGCGGCACCCCGCCCGCCCCCGGTGCCTTGTTATTGAGCAGGAAGGTGTTGTGGTGCTCATTGGCACCGTCGGCGCGCAGGTAGGTACCCACGCCTTTCTGATGGTCGGACAGGCGAAAGTTCAGACGGTCGCGAAAGAACGCAAAGCTCTGCCAATAGTCGTCCACGGCAAACACCACGTGGTTGATGGTTTTAGGTCGAGCCCGCGTGCGCCATTTGCGGTGCTGGTTGAGACGGTTGACGTTGCCGGCAGCGTTGACCGGGTCGGGGGCGTAGGTGACTTTCCTGCGGTTGAACACGCGAAGCCCCAAGGCCTGGCCGCAATCGCTGAGAAAGTGCCAGGCATCATCCTCGCCCAGGAGAACCTCACGGTCGCGGGACAAGTCGGCGACCAGCCGCGCCAGGTTTTCAGCGTTGTCCACGCCCCAGATGGTCTCCTTCACACCGAAGCCTTCGTAGCGCGACGCCGGAATAGAGGGGTGATGCATTTCGCGCACGATAATGGTCGAGCCTTCCTCCAGTCGATACAGGCTTTCCTGATCGTTGGCACTGAGGCGCACCAGGCCGAAATCATCAAAGAAGCGCGAGGCCAGGGCCAGGTCCTCGACGCCATACAACAGGGTGTCGATGCCGATGATCGCCATCTCAGGTCTCCTGGAAAGTGAAATTGCGCTGCATGGTTGTGTCCTCGTCAAACAGGGGTCTAAGGCCAGAGTAAGAAGCCCGGCCCATGCCGACTAATCGTTTGTCGACATGGGTTCTATCCACGGCGTGGATGGCTTCAGGCGCCCGCCATGGAGTGCGGCGAATCAGTGACGGCTGTTCAAACCCAGCATCTCGTCGAATTGCACATGCAACAGCAGCCCGGCGGCATAACCATCGCGCGGGTTGACGCCGGTGTAGGGGTTCAACCAACTGCTGGCTCCCCACGTACGCAGCACGAAGGGGCTGAGGACGATGCTGTCGGTGAGGATGAAGTTGGCGTCCAGCGCGACCGCATACTCGTTGCGCCCGGGGCGGTAACTGCCACCGCCCGATGCCGCGTGGGCCTCTTCAAGGAAGCGTTGCTCGCGACTGGTCAGTTGTGCCCAGTTGACGTTCACCGAATAGCTGTCGAACGGTCGGCTGCGAAAGGGTGCGGAAAGAATCAGCCCTGCGTTGCCTTGGGTGCCGACGCCATTGGTGGTGCCTTCATCAAGTGTGTGGGTCAAGCTGGCATAGGCTGCTACCGCCGTTGGGTTGAGGTCTTGGGTGGCGCCGCCGTCCTGGCGCCAGACGGTTTTCTTGGCGCCCAAGTAGAAACCTGTCACGCCCTTGCGGGTATCGGCAGCGGCAGTTGTGTCAGTGACTTTCGAGGTGCCGTTGACCGTGAAATAGGGGTCGGTCTGTTGCCCGTTATTGTGAAAGCCCAGCACCTCGAACGTTTGCGGGTAAGCTTGCATGCGGTAGTCGGTGCGATAGGCCAGGTTCGCCAGGTACACCGTACTCAAGGTGCCGCCACTTTCGCCGACGTCGCGCTCCCAGCCGTTGGTGAAAGGATAGGCATTGTTGCTGCGCCACGCACCGACCTGCGCGCGCACGGCGGGGCTGAAATCGTAGCCGACGCGCGCCCCCCAGTTGGCGTAGGGCGGCGGGTTGATACCGGCCGTGTCCTGCAGGATCGCGTTCACGCATCCCAGCGGCACGTTGCACAGCGGCAGCGCAAAGTAATTGCCGGCGTTGCTCTTGCCCGCTTCGATGGACAGCTTGTCGTCGAGCAATTTCTGCTCGTAGGTGAACAGGCTCAGGTGGCTGACATTCGGAATGTAAGGGCCCGGTTTACCGGCAATCACATCACCCACCTGCCCACCGTAGTCCAGGTTGCTGGTCCAGGGCACGTACAGCTGCTCGAAGTGGATCGTCCCACCGGGCAGGCCAATGAGCTTGTCGAGGTTGAAGTCGGCGCCGATGGCAAAGATGGTCAGTGACTCGTGGTTACCGGTGTACAGGCCGGCGCTGGGATTGCGCAGGTAAATCTCAGTCATCGACAGGTGCGGGCTCACACCATGGTCGTTGAGCCACTTGCCCTGCGCCTCAAGAAGCTTGCCACTTTTGGGTGGCACATTGGGCTCCACATTCAATACGCGCGGACCGACTTTTTCATTCGGGTACTCGTCGCTCGGCGCGTCGGCAGCCAGGGCGGGGCCTGCCGTCACGATGATCAATGCACAACCAACCGCCATTCGAATCGTCATGTTCAGTCTCTTTTGTTGTTTTTATGAGATAAGGGGGGCCTGCTCCGGTACCAGGGCACCGGAGTGTTCGGTCATTCCAGGGTCAGGCGTCTTCGAGATTGACGCCGGTCAGGCGCAGGTTGCGTGCCGCCCGGCACTTCACCAGGCTGGCGCCGAGTGCCAGCAGTACCACCGGCAGGCAGAGCCAGCCGGCCCAGCCAATGGTGGTGGCCAGGCTTCCGCTGACCTTGCCAACGGCCACGACCAGGATCGGACTGAAAAACATGCCCAGGCAGTAACTGCCGTACCACATGCCAGTACCCAACCCGCGGCGCTGCCACGGCAGTTCACGCATGTTCCAGATGGCCAGGGTGGGCAACATCAGGCCGCAGCCCAGGCCGTTGATCAGTGCAACAACCATGATTGCCTGCCAGGTGTGCATCGCCGGAATCAACAGAAAGCTGGTAGCGATCAGGCCAAAGGCCAGGGCCAGGCAATGGGGGGTGCGCAGGCCCAGGCGAGTCAGCAGATGCACGCTAAGAGTACCCAGCACGATCATCACGCTGCACGCCGACGCGACGAGGCCGGCGGTCTGCGGGGACGGTTCGCCAATGTCCCCGAGCAGGTAGGCCATCTGGATCTGCAGGATCATGAACATGACCGCGCCGATGAAGGTCACCACACAAATCCCCAGCATCAGCAACGGCCGAAAGCTCACGTTGTTGCGCGCCTGCTCTTCGTCCGACGCCATGCTGGCGGCGCGCGGTTCCCACAGCATGACCTTGCTCAATAGCGCCAGTGCCAGGGGCACCGCGTAGACCACATAGGGCATGCGCCAGCCAAGTTCACCCAAGGCGCCACCTACCATGAAGAACAGGATCGCCGACGACGACGCAAAGGTGGTTTGCAGCGCCAGGTACTTCTGGCGTTGCGCACCGCTGTAATAGTCGCCGATCAGCATGGTGCTGATGGTCACCACCACCGCCTCCACGCAGCCCAGGGCGATACGGCTGACGATGATTGCGTAGAGCGAGTCGAGGAACATCGGCATCAGGCCGAACACGCCGTAGCCGACAATCGACGCCACCAGCAATTGCTTACGCCCATACCGATCGGCCAACACGCCCACCAGCGGGCTGAGCAACGCCACCAGCAAGCCGGGAATAGTCAGTGCCACCGGGATCAGGAACTCGACGTTAGGCACGTCGGAAAAATGCGCCTGCATCTGTGGCAGGCTCGGCGCTACCACGATGGCCGCCATCGGTGACAGACAGTTGATCAACAACAACAGGTACGTAGCGAGGGTCGCCTTTGACTGGGTGACGCGGGTAGGAGCGTTCATGGTCTCTCCGGATTGTTATTATTAAAGGGTGAAACGCACGCTTGGGTATTACAACTGCAGGGTTCGCTCGATCAGTTGCTCGATGCCTCCATCATGGCGCAAGCCCAGGGCTTCGGATGCCTCGGCATGCAAGGGCGGGTAGCGGCCGAAATTCGCCTCCAGGTGTTCATCAGGCTGGTACTCCACCTGTGCACGGCGGTCTTCGCCGAAACGCCTGCACAGCCCGTCGACCAACTGCGCCATACTCAGGTGCAACACAGGCAGCGCGAACACTCGCCGCGCCACCAGTCGCTCGGGCGACAGCGTAGCGGCGTGCAGCAGGTTATCGACACAGCGTGCCGCCGACATCCACCAGGCCTGCGCCTGCGGCGATACCGGGCATTCGAAACGCGTGCCCGCCGCCAGCGCCCAGAACACCTCGCTCATGAACGCCGACAACAACCCGGAAGGTTGCGGCGGGCGGGCCACAATGCCCGGTAAGCGCAGGCTGATGCCATCGATCCAGCCACGGCGGCTGAAATCATCGATCAGCAACTCACCCATCAATTTCTGGGTGGCGTAACTCAATTGCGGATGCAGAGGCGTGTGGTCGTCTACCGCGGTCGCCAAGGGCGAGCCATACACCGCGATGGTGCTGGCGAACACTACCCGCGCCGGGTTGGGTTGATCCTTGAGCCCTTCCAGCAACGCCAGCGTGGCGTCCAGGTTGACTCGACGGCCCAGGCTGTAGTCGCGCTCGGCGGCCCCACCGGGGATGCTCGCCAAATGGAAGGCGATATCGACCGGTGTTTCCAGGGCATCGGCCAGCAACCGCAGGTCGGCGATACTGCCGGCAAGGCAGCGCACGCGGGGGTCCGGCGGTATCTGAGGAAACGCCAGGTCCAGCAGGGTCAAACGTGTCCAGCCCGGCAGTGCATAGGGATCGGCCAGTAAGCGACGTACCAGGGTGGCGCCCACAAAACCATTGGCGCCGGTGATCAATACATGCATGTCAGTGCTCCTGCACGGGGGCTGGAACAAACCGGTGATCGATGGCGCCGAACAGGCTTTGCCCGTCCAGGCCAAAGATTTCAAAGCGCAAACGGTCGCCGAATTTCAGGAAAGGCGTGTTCGCCTCACCCTGCTCGATCACTTCTATTGCACGTCGCTCGGCCAGGCAGGCCGAGCCTTTGGCGGTGTAGTCACGGTTGGAGAAGGTGCCCGAGCCCAGCACCGTACCGGCGCGCAAGTTGCGGGTACGAGCCAGGTGCATTACCAGTTCCGGGAAGCTGAAGTCCATTTCATCGCCGTTGGGTTCGCCGAAACGCTGGCCGTTGCACTGCACATGCAGCGGCAGCTTGACGCGGCCGTCGTGCCAGGCTTCGCCCAGTTCATCCGGGGTGACCGCCACCGGCGCAAACACCGTACTGGGTTTGGCCCGCAGTGGACCGAAACCGATACTCACCTCCTTGAACAGATGCGCGCGCAGGCTCACGTCGTTGAGCAGCATCAGCAACTTGATATGCCCCGCCGCTGCCGTTGGCTGAACGCCCATGGGCACATCATCAAGCACCACTGCCACCTCGCCCTCGAAATCGATCTGGTGGTCCTCGCCGGGCACCGGGTAATCGTCGCAGGCACCGAAGAAATCGTCCCCGGCGCCCTGGTAGATGATAGGCACGCCGGGATCTTTCTTGATGTCCAGATTGTACGCACGCTCCATCAGGCTGCCGTGGTTGAGGAACGACGAGGCATCGGCCCATTGGTAGGCACGGGGCAGCGGTGCCATGGCCGCGCGCGGGTCAAAATCGAACGCCTGGGGTGCCCGGCCTGCGTTAAGTGCGGCGGACAACTGCTGCAATGCCGGTTCGCAGCGGGGCCATTCTTCCAGCGCAGCCTGCAGGGTGCCGGCGATTCCACTGGCCAGCACCGCGCGGCCCAGGTCGCGACTGACAACCACCAAGCGCCCATCGCGGGTGTGATCCTTCAGGGTTGCAAGTTTCATCGGTGTGCTCCTGGCCCGGACCACAGGGCCGGGCATTCAATGAGTTCCAGCAGATTGCCGCTGTTGTCGCGCACAAAGCCCATGGGGCTGCCTTCGATGACCGTCTCAAAAACGATGTCGGCACCTTTGCCGCGCAACGCGTGGAAGGCAGTCGCGGCATCCTGCACGGCAAAGCACAAGTGCTTGTGGCCGTGGGTCTTGAGGTCCAGGTGCGGCTCGCGACGGTCACTCGGTAACGGGTGCGCTTGGTCCAGCTGGAACAGCTCAATGCGGTAGTCGCCGCAGCGGATAAAGGCGATATGCGCCGGGATCCGGTCAATGTAGCCGCGGCTTTCCAGCTCGAAACCGAGCATCAGCCGGTACCAGCCGATGGACGCCTCCAGGTCGGGGACGCTGATTCCGCCGTGGTGGGGTTTGATCGCAAACATGGCAGCCTTCCTCAGTTCAGTGCCCGACCGCCATCCACTGGGATGACCGCGCCGGTGGTAAATGTCAGGTGGCAGGCCAGGGCCAACACCGCCTGGGCGACCTCTTCGGGCAAGGCCAGGCGACCCAACGGGGTACGTGCGGCTTGCTCGTCACGCCAGCCCTGGGCCAGGCCCTGGACGAACTCCGTATCGGCCAACCCCGGCGCCACCGACACCACCCTTACCTGAGGCGCCAGGGCACGGGCCAGGGACTGGGTCAGGTTGTCCACCGCCGCCTTGCTCGCGCAGTAGGCAATATTGCTGCCCATCGCCGTACGCGCGGCAATCGAGCTGATGTTCACCACCAGCCCATCGCCGCCGGCCTTGAGCAGCGGTGCCAAGGCCCGGATACAGGCGATCGGACCGCGCACGTTGATGGCCAGGATATTGTCGATCAGCCCGTCATCCAGACCCTCAAGGTCGGCATGTTCGACAAACCGTGTCGTGCCGGCGCAATTGACCAGAATGTCGCAACGCCCAAAGTGCCTCTGTACCTGAGTGGCCAGTCGCTCGAGCATGGCGCTGTCGGTGACAGGTGCCGCCACGGCGAGGTGGCCACCGGCAACAGTCGGCAGGTCAGTCACCAGGGTATGGGCGGCATCGCTGGAGCGGTTGTACCCCGCCACTACGCTGGCACCCGCGCGGGCCAGGGCATGGCAGATCACCACCCCCAACCCGCCGGTGGCTCCGGTAACGACGGCGACCTTGCCTTCCAGGCGGCCCATCAGGAGGCCTTCTTCAGCCGACGCACACGGATATCCGCCTGTTCCTTGTGGCCGGAGAAATGCTCCAGTGCACACAACCGCGAGCAGACTTCACCGATGGCCACGCTGGCTTCGTCTGTGAGCACCCGCTGGTAGGTATGAGTCTTGATGAATTTGCCCACCCAGAGCCCGCCGGTGTAACGCCCGGCGCCCATGGTCGGCAGCGTGTGATTGGTGCCGATCACTTTGTCGCCGTAGGACACATTGGTGCGATGCCCCAGGAACAGGCCGCCATAGTGAGTCATGCGCGCCAGGAACCAGTCCGGGTCGCGGGTCATCACCTGCACGTGTTCAGAGCAGATGCGCTCGGATTCGGCGAGCATCTCTTCGTCGCTGTCACACAAGATGATCTCGCCATAGTCGCGCCAGGCCACACTGGCCACCGGAGCGGTGTCCAGGCGCGCGAGCACCTGCTCGATGGCCGCCGGCAATTCTTCGGCAATACGGCGGCTGGTGGTCACGCAAAACGCCGGTGAAGTCGGCCCATGTTCGGCCTGGCCCAGCAGGTCGACCGCCACCAGTTCGGCATCCACCGTGTCATCGCAGATGACCATGGTTTCCGTAGGCCCGGCGAACAGATCAATACCGACGCGACCGTACAGTTGACGCTTGGCTTCGGCCACGTAGGCATTGCCCGGACCGACGATCATGTCGACCTTCTCGATGTGTTCGGTGCCCAGGGCCATGGCAGCGACACCTTGCACGCCACCCATCACATAGATTTCATCAGCCCCCGCCATGGCCATCGCGGCGATGATCTCCGGCGACGGCTGGCCATCGAATGGCGGTGCACAGGCGATCACGCGTTTCACACCTGCCACTTTGGCGGTAAGCACGCTCATGTGCGCCGAGGCCAGCAGCGGGTACTTGCCGCCAGGGATGTAACAGCCTACCGAACTCACCGGGATGTGCTTGTGCCCGAGCACCACGCCCGGCAGGGTTTCGACCTCCACGTCGCGCATCGACAGCAACTGGATTTGGGCGAAGCGACGGATCTGGGCCTGGGCGAAGGTGATGTCCTCAATGGCCTGGGGCGACAGGCTGTCTATGCACGCCTGGATCTGCTCCTGGCTCAGCCGCAGGCTCGGCGGGTTCCAGCCGTCGAACTGTTGCGAGTACTCCCGCACAGCCGCTTCACCGCGCTGATCGATCGCATGGATAATCTGTTCGACCGTGTCGCGCACCTGGGCGTTGAGCGCCGCCTTGTGCTCCGCCGGTTTGCCTTTTTTCAGATAACGAATCATGAGCCGGTTCCTGTCTTGTTATTCGGTATTCAGCGCCAGTGGATCAGCGGTTGGCCCGCCAGTGGCGCCCGGAAAAACGGAATGCGTGTGCCCTGCAGACTGCCCAGGTACACGGTTTTCAAATCGGGCCCGCCAAACGTCAGGCTGGCCATCCACGGTGCCAGTGTGCCGTGGGCAGCCTGCATGATCTGCGGGGTGAGGGTTTTGGCGCGGTAGTGCTGGTTCAGCAACGCTGTGGCGACCGGGTTACCGTCATCAAGCAGGTTGAGTACTTCGCCATCGGGGGTCAGGGCAATCAGCTTGTCGCTCATCACCAAGGTCACCCACAGGTTGCCGAAGCTGTCGAAGGCAAAACCGTCGGGAAAGCCCTCCAGCTCCGCCGGGCCAAACACTTCACGCTCCCCTAGCGAGCCGTCGGCCTGCTGGCGCAGGCGGGAGATTCGCCGCACATTGCTTTCCACCACGTACAACCATTCTTCGTTGTCGTCGAAGCGGATTTCGTTGGTGCCGCCAAACCCTTCGGCGACGATGCGAATGCCCTGGGCGTCGATCACGCCGATGTAGCCATCCAGCACGCCGGAATTGATCGAGTCGGTCCACGGTTGCATCGTGGTCGTCACCGTGAACCAGATACGCCCCTTGCGATCCCGTAGAGGGAAGTTGGTCTTGCCCATGGGCTTGCCGTCAAGCTGGTCAAACAGCACCTGGACATGGCCCTGGCGGTCGAGCTTCTCGATACGGTCCAGGCCCCAGTTGCAGATAATGAAGTCGCCCTGCTCCGTCAGCGCCAGGCCATTGGGCAGCGACGCGCCCTGGGACTGCACATAGCGCGATTCGAAGGACGCCGCCTGCGCCTCCACCTGCGTGGGCGCCAACAAGGTCTGCTCGCCATTGGCAGTAATATGCATCACCCCGCCACGTGCGTCGGCGGACCACAGGCTGCCGTCGGGCTGGGCGATGATGCATTCGGGGCGCTGCAGATCGTGGCCGACGAAACCGATAGCGTCGCGGTCGACCTGCCAGCCTTTGAGTGGATTACGTTGCATGAGCATGTCCTTGGGTCAGATAGGCTGGGCGACCACATCGATCATCTGTTTCATCAAACCGGTGAAGTTGGCATCCGGTGTCGGCCGCTGCTCCCACTCGCCGATCTGCACGGACCCTTGGTTGATGAATTTGCAACGCTCGTAGCGACGCTGCATGAAACCTTCGAGCACCTCGGCCAGGCTCAGCTCGGCGCCACACAGTTCACCCAGCACCACGGCATCCTCCACCGCCTGCGCGGCGCCCTGGCCCATGTGCGGCGTGGTGGCGTGCGCGGCATCGCCAATCAACAATACGCGCCCGCGGTACCAGGGGGCCGGCATCAACAGGGCTTCGAGTGGGCGGTAGACCACTTGGGTGTTGTCGGTGATCTGGGCGCTCAGCTCCGGCACCAGGCCGCCGTAGCCTTCAAGGCGTCGGCGGAACTCGGCGGCCAGCGTGTCCGGGTCAAAGAACGGGTTGCCGGGTTCTTCGAACACCGACAGGATGTACAGGCTGTCTTCGGTCAATGGCGTGTAGCCAGCCTTGCCGCCCGGCTTGCCCTCAAACATGTGCGACCAGAGCAGGTCCTTGGGCCGTGGCAGGTTGTAGCGCCACACGCCCTGCCCCGTGAATTGCGGCGTGTACTGCTCGCCGAATACCGTCGTACGCACTTTGGAGTACACACCGTCGGCCCCCACCACCAGGTCATAATCACCCCGACTGCCGTCGGTGAACCTCACGCTGACGCCGTGTTCATGTTGAGAAATATCACTGAAGGTCAGGCCCAGACGCAGGTTGGCGCCACTGGCGGCCACCGCATCAAGCAATACCTGATGCAACGCCGGACGGGTCAGTCCGAGGTTCGCGGGATATTGCTCGCCGGCCAGCCGTGCACCACTGAGTTCGGCTTTTACCTCCCCCTGCTGGTTGCAGATGCGCAGGCCCTTGTAAGGGAAACCCGCGGCCACGGCCGCGTCGGCAATACCCAGTTGCGCCATGGCGCGAATGCAGTTGGCCTGGACCACGATACCCACGTGATACACCTTGGCCTGGGGGCTGATTTCGACAATATCGACCACTACGCCGGACTTGCGCAGGGCGATGGCGGCACTGAGACCGCCGATGCCACCGCCGACGATCAGCACATGCTTGATGGCGCTCATCAACGCACTCCTCTTGGATGCAGAGTGAAGTGGGCACACAGGCTTGGAAGCGTGAGGTGGGGCACAGGACTGCTCTCCATATTTATTGTTGTTATGGCCGGCCTCACAGGGGGCTGGCTGAACATGGGCCAACCTTACTCACCCCTCAGGTATGCCGGAAATTGTTTGTTCGGATAGGTCCCATCCATCAGATGGATAGCCCAACAGCCACCGCTATTTGCGTTTCAAATCCTTTGCCAGGCAGGTATAACAAGCCTGGATGCCCGTAAGCACAATCATAAAAAACGGAGTAACGCCATGCGCTTTCACGGTCTGGATTTGAACCTCCTCGTGGTGCTGGACATGCTGCTGGCGGAGCAGAACATCACCCGTACCGGTGAGCGCCTGCACCTCAGCCAGCCGGCCACCAGTGCGGCGTTGTCACGCCTGCGCGACTATTTCGAAGATGATTTACTGGTACAGGTCGGTCGCAGGATGGTCCGTACACCGATGGCCGAAACCCTGGCCCAGCCGATTCGTGATTTGCTGATCCAGATGCGCTCCACCTTGGAAAACCGCAGCCGATTCCAGCCGGACCTGGCACGCCGAAACTTCACGCTGATGGCGTCGGATTATGTGGGCATGGTGCTGCTGCCCGAGGTCAGTCGCAGGCTGAACACCCTGGCACCGTCATGCTCCATCGAACAGTTCCTGCCTACGGATGAGGCCGCCCTTGAGATCGAGCGTGGGCACGTGGACTTCCTGGTACTGCCGGACAAGAACATCCTCAAGGAACACCCCTGTGTGGCGCTGTTCAGCGATGAATACGTGTGCGTGATGTGCAAGGGCCATCCGGCCGCCAATGGGCCTTTGTCCATGGATGACTATAAGGCGCTGGGGCACGTGCTGGTGCGCTGGGGCGGCGAGCATCGCGCCCCGATGGCTGATGAGTGGTTTGCGCGCAGTTTCGGGTTCACACGCCGTGTGGAAGTGACCACCAACACCTTCAACAGTGTGCCGCCGTTTCTGATCGGTACCCTGCGGGTCGCCACCATGCACCGTCGCCTGGCGGAGAGATGGGCACAATACTTGCCGCTGCGGATCGTGTCCGCCCCCTGGACCGCGCCGCCGCTGACCA
This sequence comes from Pseudomonas sp. Yb2C2, assembly GCF_052112325.1. NCBI lineage: Bacteria > Pseudomonadati > Pseudomonadota > Gammaproteobacteria > Pseudomonadales > Pseudomonadaceae > Pseudomonas > Pseudomonas sp. Yb2C2. Next base: position 28,230 of record NZ_JAVAJK010000018.1, read on the forward strand.
TGTCCATGCAGTGGAACAAATACCAGCAGCTCGACCCCGGGCTGGCCTGGTTGCGCAACCTGATCATCGAGACCGCCGCCTCGATGGATCCCGATCAGGCATCGTAGGCCTGGCGGGCGGCCTCGATGACCGGGGCCTGTTGTTCGAGCCACACCAGCAGCGCCTCAAACTGGGTGACCAATGAAACGCCCAATGGCTTGAGGCTGTATTCCACCTGCGGCGGAATGGTAGCGATCACACGACGTTCGAGCATGCCGTCACGTTCCAGCGCACGCAGCTTGAGGGTGAGAATGCGCTGCGACAAGCTACCTTCCGCCATATCGTTGACCTGCCGTTGCAGTTCGGTAAAACGCAGCGTACCGGTGTGCAGCACCAGCAACAGCAACGGGGTCCAGCGGTCGCCAAGCCGAGCCAGGGATTCACGCACAGGCCCATGGGGATCATTGCCGCCGCGCAGCACCCGCGCTTTCAGATCATCCAGCGCCTGGCGCTGAATCTTGTCGACCACATGCATCGAGCCTTCACCTTTGTGCATCCCACTCTCCCTGCCAGCCCCTTGAGGGTACGTACATTCAGGTAACCGACCTACATTAAAGTGCCGTCTTCCGCCTGCCGGCCCGCTGCCCCAGTATCCGGCACAGCGGCGCCCTGCACCCGGGCAGTACGCCGACAACAAAAACAACAGAAGCGGAAGATCCTATGAATCATTACGATATCGTCGCCATCGGCGGCGGGCACAATGGCCTCGTGGCCGCAGCCTATCTGGCCAAGGCCGGCAAAAAAGTCCTCGTGCTGGAACGCAAGGACTATGTGGGCGGTGGCGTGACAACGCGCCAGCTTAACACTCCAGGCTTCTGGCATGACGAGCACTCCAGCGTGCATATCATGATCCAGGGCAACCCCATGATCACCCGCGACGAGCTCGGTCTGTTCAGCCGGTTCGGCCTCAAGTACAACTACTCCGATGTGCCCCATGCGACCGTCTTCGAAGACGGCAGCGCACTGATTACCTACCGCGACCTGGACAAGGCCTGCGAATCCATCGCCAGCGTGTCGCCTCGCGACGCAGAGACCTATCGCAAGCTGGCGACCAAGGCCGCCGGGCTGTTGCCGATGTTCCTCTCCGGTTTCTATTCGCCCCCGCCGCCCATGGGGGCCATGGTCGCCATGCTTGACCAGAGCCAGGAAGGCCGCGAGATGTTCGACGCCATGCAGCGCAGTACCCTGGACATCGTCGACAACCTGTTTGAGCACGACAAGGTCAAGATCCACCTGTTGCGGGTGATCGCCGAAAACCTGCAAGCCCCGGACGAGTTGGGTACAGGTATGGGTGTGTATGTGTTCGTCGGCATCATGCACACCTACGGCGTGTCGCAACCGGTGGGTGGCAGTGGCAAGCTTTCAGAAGCCTTGGTGCGCTGCATCGAGCACCACGGCGGCGAGATCCGTTGTAACAGCGAAGTGCACAAGGTGATCGTCGAAGGCGGGCGCGCCAACGGTGTGGAGCTGGCCGACGGTGAGCGAATTCTGGCCCGAGACGCGGTGGTCGGCGCCTTGCACCCCCATGTCATCAAACGCTTCGTCGACGGGCTTGATCCTGGGGTGACCGCACGCGCCGAACGCGCCACGCTGGCCCCATTCAGCCTGTTCGTGAGCCACTACGACTTGCACCGGCAGGCCGAGTTTCATGCCGGCGCCGATGTCGGTCGCGCCACGATGCTGACCATGATGAGCTGCGACCGCCTGAGCGACATGCTCGACGACTTCGACGAGTTGCGCCGTGGGCGGGTGTCCAGGCGCAGGCTGGTGGCCGGTGGCGACGAGAGCATCAATGACCCGACCCGCGTGCCGCCAGGCAAGGGCATGTTCCACGGTATGACGTTCGCACCCTATGACCTCGCCGAAGGCGGTGCCGCGCGCTGGGACGAGTACAAGGAGGAATTCGGCGATCTGAGCCTCCAGGCGTACCGCAAGTTCGTCAAGAACCTTACGCCGGATAACATCATCGCCCGCAAGGTGTGCTCGCCGCTGGACCTGGAACGCAGTTCGCCCAACTCCATGGTCAAGGGCGATGTACACGGCGTCGCACCCTACTTCTACCAGAGTTTCGCCCACCGCCCTACGCCCGACCTCGGCCGCTTGAGCGTACCCGGGCTGGACAACCTGTACCTGGTGGGTCCTTTCATGCACCCGGGCGGCGGCGTATTCGGCGCCGGCCGGGGCACCGCAATCAAAATATTCGATGACCTGGGCATCGATTTCGACCGTGTGACAAGGAACTGATCATGAAAATATTCGGCAGCGACAACAGCGAGCTGATGACCGTGAGCGCCATAGAGCGCAGCGGTGACGACCTGGTACTCAAGGGTAAGATCTTCGGCGCCATGCCCATGCTGGCCAGGGTGCGACCGGAAGAAGCACGTGCAGCCTTGCGCCTGCTTGATATCAAGACGGCTGTGTTCCTCTTGAGCCTGCTGTTCAGGCCGGCCAGCCGCAAAGCCGGCAAGTAGGCGCCAGGGTGCTGCAGGAGAGCGGCTTGGCCATTCACCTGCAGCGCTGCATCAGTCCACTCCCAACTCCACCACCCCACCGCTCAGCCGCACCGGCCATACCCGCAAACGCTGGTGCGGTGCCTCCAGGCATTGGCCGTCGTGCAAACGGTAATGCTGCTTGTAGATCGGCGCGGCCACCACCAGGTCGCCCTTGATGCTGCCGACCAGCCCGCGTCCGATCACATTCGCGCCGGATTCCGGGTCGTGGTTGTCGATGGCGTACAGCGTCTGGTCCTGGGCGCCGGGCAGGTAGAACAGCGCGACCTGGGCGCCGTCCAGCCACACCACGACGCCGGAATTACTCACCAGGTCGGTCTCTTTGCACACGCTTTTCCAGGTGGCAAGGTTGCGCTGCGTGTTGGACTGGCTCATCAGGCAAGCTCCTCGGTGACGGCAATCAGGTTGAGTTCGGCGGCCATGATCGGCCGACGCTGGCCGCGTTCCTGGACAAAGTGGATGTCCGGGTCGGGGCGTTTGTCGTTGACGAAGGTGCGGAAGCGCTTGAGTTTTTCCGGGTCCTTGAGGGCGTTGGCCCACTCGCATTCATAGCGGTCGACCACCCGTTGCATCTGCGCTTCGAGCTCGGCGCCCAGGCCCAGGCTGTCGTGCAGGATCACGTCCTTGAGGAAATCCAGGCCGCCTTCCAGGCTTTCGCGCCAGACCGAGGTGCGTTGCAATTTGTCGGCGGTGCGGATGTAGAACATCAGGAAGCGGTCGATGTACTGGATCAGCGTGGCGTCATCCAGGTCGGTGGCGAACAGTTCGGCGTGGCGTGGGCGCATGCCGCCGTTGCCGGCGATGTAGAGGTTCCAGCCCTTCTCGGTGGCGATCACGCCCACGTCCTTGCTCTGGGCTTCGGCGCATTCGCGGGTGCAGCCGGATACCGCGAACTTGAGCTTGTGCGGCGAACGCAGGCCCTTGTAGCGGTCCTCGATCAGCAGCGCCATTTTCACGCTGTCCTGCACACCGTAGCGGCACCAGGTGCTGCCCACGCAGGACTTCACCGTGCGCGTGGATTTGCCGTAGGCGTGGCCGGTTTCAAACCCGGCCGCGATCAGCTCGGCCCAGATGTCCGGCAGCTCGTGCAGTTGCGCGCCAAACAGGTCGATGCGCTGGCCGCCGGTGATCTTGGTGTAGAGGTCGTATTTCTTCGCCACTTCGCCAATCACGATCAACTTGTCGGCGGTGATCTCGCCGCCCGGAATACGCGGCACCACCGAGTAGGTGCCGTTTTTCTGCATGTTGGCCATGAAGGTATCGTTGGTGTCCTGCAACGGCACCAGGGACGCGTCCATGATCGGCTGGTTCCAGCACGAGGCCAGGATCGACCCCACCGCCGGTTTGCACACATCGCAGCCGGTGTGGCCACGGCCGTGCTTGGCCAGCAGTTCTTCAAACGTGAGCACCCCTTCCACACGCACCAGGGCATACAACTCCTGGCGGGTGTAGGCGAAATGTTCGCACAGGCTCTTGTCGACGCTGACGCCACGGGCAATCAGCTCGTGCTCGAACACCTGCTTGAGCAAGCCGGCGCACCCACCGCAACCGGTGCAGGCCTTGGTCTGCGACTTGAGCAGGCCGAGGTCGCTGCACCCGCCGTCGATGGCCGAGCAGATCGCGCCCTTGTTGACGTTGTGGCACGAACACACCGTGGCCGAGTCCGGCAAGGCGCCTGGGCCGAGGGTCGGTGCGCCGCTGGACGATGGCAGGATCAGGCTCGCCGGTTCGGCCGGCAGCGCGATGCTGTTCTGCATGTATTGCAGCAAGGTGTCGTAGTAGCTGTTGTCGCCGACCAGCACCGCGCCAATCACGTGTTTGCCGCTCGCATCCACCACCAGGCGCCGATAGCTGGCGCTCGCCTCGTCGATGAACTGGTAGCTGCGCGCACCCGGCGTATGGGCGTGGGCGTCGCCGATGGAGCCCACGTCCACGCCCAGCAACTTGAGCTTGGTGGACATGTCGGCGCCGACAAACGGCTCGGCGCTGTGCTCGCACAACAGCGCGGCGACGCCACGAGCCATTTGGTAACCCGGCGCAACCAGGCCGAACAGGCTGCCGTTCCAGGAGGCGCATTCGCCAATCGCGTAGATATTGGGATCGCAGCTCAAGCACTCGTCGTTGATCACCACGCCGCCGCGCGGGCCAATCTCCAGGCCGGCCTGGCGAGCCAGGGCATCCTGGGCGCGGATCCCGGCGGAGAACACGATCAGGTCGGTCTCCAGGAACTCGTCATTGGCAAAGTTCATGCGGTAGCGGTACTGCTCGCCTGCACTGATCGATTGGGTGGCGCGGGACAGATGCACACCGACGCCCAGCCGCTCGATCTGGGCCTTGAGCGCCAGGCCGCCAAAATCATCCAGCTGTACCGGCATCAAGCGCGGCGCGAACTCCACCACATGGGCTTCCAGGCCCAGGCTTTTCAGGGCGTTGGCGGCTTCCAGGCCGAGCAGGCCACCGCCCACCACCACACCACGGCGGGCATTGGCGGCAGCGGCACGGATGGCGTCGAGGTCTTCGAGGGTGCGATACACCAGGCGCGAGTCGCCTTCGGCGCCCTCGATCGGCGGCACGAACGGATAGGAACCGGTGGCCAGCACCAGCTTGTCGTAGCCCACGCAGCCCTGGGCGGTGATCACTTCACAGCGTTCGCGATCGATCTCCAGCACCGGTACACCCAGGTGCAGGGTGACACCCGGCGTCTGGTACAACGCGGCGTCGGACAACGCCAGGGACTCGGCATCGCGGCCGGTGAAATACTCGGAAAGATGCACGCGGTCATAGGCACGCATCGGCTCTTCGCTGAACACGTGCAACCGGTAGTGATCCAGCGCGCCGCGTTCGATCAATTGCTCCACGCAATGGTGGCCGACCATGCCATTGCCGACGACGATCAGGGTTTTCATCTGTTTGTTCATAGCAAGCACCCGACAACGTTCATCACGGTTTAAAAAGCAAAAAAAAACGCCTGAAACCTTGCGGTTCCAGGCGCCTTTGCCTGTTCTTATGCGGGATCGGATCGGCGACTGCGCCGGATCTACCGCTTTATGCCCCTGTTGTCGATCGTCGTTGACCGAGGTGGGTTGAGGGGGAGCTTGCAGGGTCTGTGCCAATTGGTCGCGAGCCTTACTGCGACGCCTTCTAGCGGCACTCATCGAGTTTGAATGCTCACTTCAGCGCCTCCAACTGGTGCATCCCGCGACAAAAAAGTGCATTCCCGGATAAAAATCAAAGGGTCACAGAAGAGCGGGCTTATTGTGGTGAGCGGGCTTGCCCCGCGCTGGGTGGCGAAGCCGCCCCATCACTGCCACAGCTTACTTCCTGTAAGGACTGAGGCGCCTGGGTTTAGGGCTGCTACGCAGCCCAGCGCGGGGCAAGCCCGCTCACCACAGCAAGCCCACTCACCACTGTAAGCCCACTCACCACAACAAGCTGGCTTGCCACAATTTGCCCGTGCTTAAGAAATTGGCGCGTGACTTGCTAGGAACACACACAGAGCAGTCAACGCTGATTGCCCATTCACGACAAAGGCGCCGTGCAATCCCCGTTTCCAACGGAGGGTTGCAGGGCGCTTTTTTGTTGGCGGGCAGAAAAAGTTTCGAGGGTGACGGATGGCAAACCAAAGCGTACGCAGTGTGTGTCCCTATTGTGGTGTGGGCTGCGGCATCATCATGCAGGTCAAGCACAATAAGGTGGTCAAGGTCATCGGTGACAAGGCCCACCCCACCAACTTCGGCCGCCTGTGCACCAAAGGCACCACCTGCGGGCAGGCCATCGCCGAGTCCGGGCGGATGGAAAACGCCTACCTGCGCGAGAAGCGTGACCACGACCCGGTGCGCATCGCCATGGACACCGCCATCAGCGAAACCGCCGGGCGCCTGCGCGGCATCCTCGACAGCCACGGGCCGGATGCCCTGTCCTTTTACGTCTCCGGGCAAATGTCCCTGGAAGCCCAGTACCTGATCAATAAACTGGCCAAGGGCTTTGTGCGCACCAACAACGTCGAGTCCAACTCGCGGCTGTGCATGGCCAGCGCCGGCAGCGGCTACAAGCTTTCCCTCGGTTCCGATGGGCCGCCGGGCTCCTATGAAGACTTCGACCGCGCCGACCTGTTCTTCGTGATCGGCGCCAATATGGCCGACTGTCACCCGATCCTGTTCCTGCGCATGATGGACCGGGTCAAGGCCGGGGCGAAGCTGATCGTGGTCGATCCACGGCGCAGCGCCACCGCCGACAAAGCCGACCTGTACCTGCCGATCAAACCGGGCACCGACCTCGCCCTGCTCAATGGCCTGTTGCACCTGCTGGTCAAGAACGGCCACACCGACCCGGCCTTTATTGCCGCGTTCACCGAGGGCTGGGAGGCCATGCCCGGCTTTCTCGAGGACTACCCGCCGCACACGGTCGCCGAGATCACCGGCCTGGCCGAAGCGGATATCCGCCAGGCTGCCGACTGGATAGGCGCGGCTGCCGAGTGGATGAGCTGCTGGACCATGGGCCTCAACCAAAGCACCCACGGCACCTGGAACACCAACGCCCTGTGCAACCTGCACCTGGCCACCGGCGCCATCTGCCGCCCCGGCAGCGGGCCGTTTTCCCTCACCGGCCAACCCAATGCCATGGGCGGCCGTGAGATGGGCTACATGGGCCCGGGCCTGCCGGGGCAGCGCTCGGTGCTGGTAGAAGCCGACCGCGCATTTATCGAAGACCTCTGGCAGATCCCCGCAGGCAGCCTGCCGCGCCAGGTCGGCGGCGGCACCGTGGCGATGTTCGAGCAGATGAGCGCGGGGCAGATCAAGGCCTGCTGGATCATCTGCACCAACCCGGTGGCCAGCGCGCCCAATCGCCGCAAGGTGATCGAAGGCCTGCAAGCCGCCGAACTGGTGATCACCCAGGATGCCTTCCTCGACACCGAGACCAACCGCTACGCCGACATCCTGCTGCCCGGCGCGCTGTGGGCCGAGGCCGAAGGGGTGATGATCAACTCCGAGCGCAACCTGACCCTGATGCAAAAAGCCGTCGAACCACCGGGCCAGACCTTGCCCGACTGGCAGATCATCGCCAGGGTCGCGAGTGAAATGGGCTTTGCCGAAGCCTTCACCTATGCCAGCGCCGCCGAGGTCTTCGACGAGATCAAGCGCGCCTGGAACCCCAAGACCGGCTATGACATTCGCGGCGCCAGCCATCAACGGCTGCGCGCGCAACCGCTGCAATGGCCCTGCGCTTCAGACGCGGGCGCCGACCGCAACCCGATCCGCTACCTGAATACAGGCACGCTCAGATTCGCCACCGACAACGGCAAGGGCCAGTTCCTGGCGCGCCCACATATGCCGCCGGCGGAGATGCCGGATGAGGCCTTCCCTTTCGTGCTCAACACCGGCCGTTTGCAGCACCAGTGGCATACCCTGACCAAGACCGGCAAGGTCGCCACCCTGAACAAACTCAACCCCGGCCCCTTCGTCGAACTGCACCCCGAAGACGCCGCCAGCCTGGGCATCCAGGACAAGGACCGCGTGGAGGTGCGCTCCCAGCGCGGGCGTGCCGTGCTGCCTGCGGTGGTCACCGACCGCGTGCGGCCGGGCAACTGTTTTGTGCCTTTCCACTGGAACGATGTATTTGGCGAAAACCTGGCGATCAACGCGGTGACCAACGACGCGGTCGATCCGATTTCCCTGCAGCCCGAGTTCAAGTTCTGTGCCGTGGCCTTGGCCCGAGTCGAGTTGATCGATCATCAGTTTCTCGATGGGCCGGTCTCGCAAGACTTGCCCCCCTTAGTAGAGGACCTCACCCTGTCGCGCCTCGACGCCTTCGCCGATATTGCCGGCATCCGCAACCTGCCGGCGCCGACACTGAGCGATAGCGAGCGTACTTACCTCGCAGGTTTCCTCAGCGGTCTGCGCTCCGAGGCCGGGCGCCTGGCAGCGGGTGTGCCGGTGATGCCAACCCATGCGCCGCTGACCAAGGATTCCCGACTGTGGCTGGACGGTTTGCTCGGCGGATTGTTCAGCCGCGCAGACGTCAGCGCCATCGCCGCAACGCCCTCCCCGGCCGTCACCCTGTTATGGGCCTCCCAGACCGGCAACGCCGAAGCCCTCGCCGAGCGATTCGCCAAGCGCCTGCGCGACGCCGGTATCAGCGTCGAGCTCAGCGCGATGGCGGATTTCCCGGCCAGCAAACTGGCGAGCACACAAAACCTGGCGCTGATCAGCAGCACCTTCGGCGATGGCGACCCGCCGGACAACGGCGAAGGCTTCTGGCACAGCCTCAGCACCGCCGAGATGCGCCTGGAGTCGCTGCGCTTTGCGGTACTGGCCCTGGGCGATCCGAATTACGACCAGTTTTGCAAGCACGGCCAGCGACTCGACCAGCGCTTGCTGGAGCTGGGCGCGACCCGCCTGCTGGAGCGCGTGGATTGCGACACCGAATTCGAAGAGCGCGCCTATGCCTGGCTGGCACAGTTGCAACACAGCCTCAACCCGGCCAAAGCCGCGACGCTCGCCCCACCCGCCACACCGGCCGGCAAAACCAAGCTGCATGGCTCACGGCTGCTGCTCAACCGGCACCTGAACCCGCAGAGCACCCACAAGGAAACCCGCCAGTTCGCCCTGGACCTGACCGACTCCGGGCTGAGCTATGAAGCCGGTGATGCCCTGGGAGTGATGCCGCGCAACTGCCCGGAGCTGGTCAGCGAACTGCTCGACCTGACCCGCCTGGATGCCAGTGCCTGCGTGAACATCGACACCTTCGGCGATGTACCGCTGCACCAGGCATTGACCCAGCGTTTCGAAATCGCCCGCCCCAGCAGCGACACCCTGGCCTTTATCGCCGAGCGCAGTGCCAACCCAGGCCTTAAGCGCCTGCTGAGCCCCGAGCACAAGACCGAACTGCAGGCTTGGCTGTGGGGCCGGCAACTGGTGGATGTGTTGCACGAATACCCCATCGATTGCTCGGCGGACGAACTGCTCGGCACCCTCAAGCGCCTGCAACCACGTTTGTATTCAATCGCCTCCAGCGCCAAGGCCTACCCGCAGGAAGTGCACCTCACCGTGGCCGCCGTGCGCTATGGCAAGCGCAAGGGCGTATCCTCGACCTTCCTCGCCGACCGCGCCGCAGACAGCGAGGTGCCGTTGTTCGTGCAGCCGTCCAAGCACTTCCGCATACCGGCCGACGGCGACGTGCCGATGATCATGATCGGCCCCGGCACCGGTGTGGCGCCGTTCCGCGCGTTTTTGCAGGAACGTCGGGCCCAGGGACACCAGGGCCGCAACTGGCTGTTCTTCGGCGAGCAGCACGCGGCCAGCGACTTCTATTATCAGGATGAACTGCAAGGCATGCAGCGCGACGGCCTGCTCACCCACCTGAGCCTGGCGTTCTCCCGTGACCAGGCGCAAAAGATCTACGTACAGGACCGCCTCCACGAACAGGGGGCCGAGCTGTGGCGCTGGTTGCAGGACGGCGCCAAGCTGTATATCTGCGGGGATGCCAGCCACATGGCCAAGGACGTCGACCAGGCCCTGCGCCAGGTCGCGCAAACCCACGGCGGGCTTGGCGTTGAGGGCGCCGTGGAGTACTGGCGCCAGTTGAGCGAACAGAAGCGCTATCTGCGTGATGTCTACTGATTGGATACAGAACAATAAGCACTTTGTATTGTGTACAAAAAACCCTAAAGATTTACCGGCATCGGGCCGAAACAGCGGTGATAGCAAATCGCCGCGCTCTTTTTCCGGAGCGAGACGATTTGACCGCCCTCTACGCTGATGGTCGTCTCGATGAAAATAAAAAATAAGCTGGTACTGGCATTTGTCTCGGTTGCGTTTATCCCGGTAAGCCTGGTGGCGGTCATCTCCGTGATGAACACACGGACCCAGGCCGTTGACCAGTTTATCGATGGCAGCACCCGGGAAATCCGCCAGATCGATGGCAATATCCGCCAGTTCTTCGACGGCACGCAGCAGAACGTCGATCAAATGGCCATGGATCCTGTGTACACCTCCGTGGAAACGCTGAAGAACTACCAGCCCGCCGACGCCGCCAGCCAACCGATGCCAGCAGCGGCACAAGCGGTCATCGAGCGCTTTGCGCGCTTTGGCGCCACGCACCCGGCAGCCGCCATCCTCTCCATCGGCCTGGAAGACGGTACCTACGCCAAATGGCCGGATGACCCGCAGCTGGCCAAGTACGACCCACGCACGCGCCCCTGGTACAAGGCCGCGATGGCCAGCCCCGGCAAGACCGTGCGCACGCCGGCTTACTACTACGACAAAGACGATGTGGCGCTGGTGGGCACTGCCCGGGCGTTGCTGGATAACGCCGGCAAAGCCAAGGGCGTGTTCGTGGTCAGCGTGTCGCTGAAGAACCTCACCGAACTGGTCAAGAGCATCAAGCTCGGCGAAAGCGGCTACGTGATGCTGATCGAAGACGGCGTGGTGCTGGTCGACCCGCGCGACGCCGCCCACAGTTTCAAGCCGCTCAAGGACCTGGGCGCCGCCTATGCGCACCTGGCCGAGACGTCCCAGGGTTCTACCGAGGTGGAAATCAACGGCGTGCGCTACATGGCCAACGTGTGGACCTCTCCCGGCCTGGGCTGGCGCTATATCGGCCTGATCGAGCACCGCGAAGTCATGGCTGAAGCCACGCGCATGACCTACCTCACAGCGGTCATCGTCGGCGTGCTGGTGCTGATCTTCGGCGTGCTTGCGGCGGCGTTTTCCAAGGTGATCGTCAAGCCCATCGGCCAGGTCAGCAGCGGCTTGCAGTCGATTGCCGAGGGCGAAGGCGACCTGCGTCACGCACTGCAGGTGCAGGGCAAGGATGAAACCGCCGAACTCGCCGGCTGGTTCAACAAGTTCCTCGCCGCCATCCGCCAGTTGATCCAGCACATCGGCGCGGCGTCGGCCAATTTGCACAACGCCTCCAAGGTCAACAGCGAAGTGGCGCACAACATGAACGAAGCCGCCGGCCGTCAACGCGAGGCGGTGGAACTGGTGTCCACCGCGTTCAATGAAATGGTCGCCACCGCCAACGAAGTCGCGCGCTCCTGCAGCAGTGCGGCGGATTCGGCGGAGAACGGCCATCGCCGGGTGGCCGAGGGCAAGCAGCAGATCGAAGTCACCACCGATAACGTCAACCGCCTGGGCCGCCGCCTGACCGAATCGTCCGACGCCATGGTCGAACTGGAAGCCGGCAGCCGCAGCATCAACCAGATCATCGGCACCATCCGTGCGATTGCCGAACAGACCAACCTGCTGGCCCTCAACGCCGCCATCGAGGCCGCCCGTGCCGGTGACCAGGGCCGTGGCTTTGCGGTGGTCGCCGACGAGGTGCGCGCGTTGGCCAAGCGCACCTCCGACTCCACCGGCGAGATCGAGCACCTGCTCGGCACCCTGGAAAACAAGACCCAGGAAGTCACGCAAAAGATGGGCAGTTGCCTGGACCTGTCACGGGCCAGCGTGTCGTCCATCGAAAGCGCGCGTGACAGCTTTGAAGGCATCCAGTTGTCGGTCAACGAAATCCGCGACCAGAACCTGCAAATCTCCGCCGCCGCCGAGGAACAACACAGCGTGGCCGAGGAGATCAACCGGCATATCCAACAGATCTACGACGAAGCGCGACTGGTGGAAAGCCTGGCCAACTCGGCGCAGGACGACTCGGGGCGCTTGGCGAATCTGTCGGATGAGTTGAATGGTTTGGTGGGGCGCTTCAAGTCCTGATGATTGTCGCCATCTGGTAGGCATGGGTATCTACACAACTTTTCAGCCCTTGACAAATCCCCCTGTGGCGAGCGGGCTTGTCCCGCGTTGGGCTGCGAAGCAGCCCCAAAACCAGCCGCTACAGAGTGTCTGCTACAGCACGTTCTTCTTTACTGGGGCTGCTACGCAGTGCCTGCGGGTGAAGCCATCCAATCCAGAAAAGCTCGAAGCCGCGTGGTGAAGTTTTCCATCGTGGCGCCAGGGTTCCTGGCCTCAAAGAGAAAGAACGCAAGGTGAGTGACCCGCTGCGGATACCCCCGGACGAACATCGCCACATGCTCTTCGAGGGTGCGCGGCCATGTCGACGCATCTTCCGAAAGCAATACATGGGTGGACCTGATCAGCTTGCGTGAAGCCTCGCGCTGCAAGCTAAGGCGCTGCGTTTCGGTGTCGGCGCACGCGATGCGCGTGAGGTACGCGCTCAATACGGCGTGAAAATCACCATTTACCGCCAGCGCGATGTCACGGGATGGCCGAAACCGTTCGAAATGCACTGACAGATCATTGCCCCACAGGCAGCGGCACTGGTGTTTGAGCCAGAAGCCCCACCCGTTGCGGTTTTCCGCCGCCAGTACTTGCGCGCGGTGGCCGATATCGAAATCCACCTTGGTGACAAGGGGATGCCGCTGCTCCAGTGCACAGCGGACTGCCTCCAGCCGGGCCAATAGCTCCGCCGTTGCCGGCTCGCGCAGCACCAGGGTGAGGTCGAGGTCGGAAACACCGGGAATGGCGTCGCCCCTTGCGACACTGCCGTAGAGATAGAGGCCGTCCAGGCCCAGGTAGTCCCTCGAGAGCGACGCGCAGACGTCCGCCAGCAACGGCTGGTATTCACGCTGCACGGGGGTGTCGGGGACGGTGAGGATAAAACCGTCCGCGTCGATGCCCGCAGAAGGCGTACTCATGGGCGATGCACCTCGATCACCAGCCCTTCCGCCTCGCTCGGCACGCAGAAATGCCGGGTGATCAGGTCGAACTCGGCATCCGTCGCCGCGAAATCATGATCGCCCCGGGCATTGCGCGCATGCAGCCTTGCGCGGCAAGTGGCGTCGTCCAGCTCGAGGTAATGCAGGCGGTGCGGCACCTTGGCGGCCTGCGCCAACCCCAGCAGCCATTCGCGATTGGCCAGGGTATTGGCGGGAAAATCCAGCACCACGTTGACGCCGGATTCAAGCAGGTTGATCACCAACGGGCCCAACACCCCGCGAATACGCTGGGCACAGCGCAGGTAGTCGGCGATCGAGAGGATTTCACCGGGGTACAACTGGGCGAGCCAGGTGTCTTCGCTGAGCAGGATGGCGGCGTGTTCGGCCACCAGGGTCTTGGCCAGTGTTGACTTGCCCGAGGCGATCTTGCCGCACAGCAGGTGCAGGGTTGGCATGGGGAAGGCTCCTTATGTGAAGCCCTGAGCACGCCAGCTTTCAGGCTGGTTCTTAATATTTCGACACGAATTATGCTGAACTATCTGATACGTAAGGCGTTCATTTTCTATGCGCAGCCCCGACCAGGGGCGTTGTACAACAAGGAGCCGCCTTACCATGACAACCCTTCCCGCCTACCGATACACGCCGGGGCCGCTGCATGCGACCTTGCTGGCCGGCACCGTGCCGCTGTTTCTGGGTGCCTTGCTCAGCGACATTGCCTACACCCAGACCTACCAGATTCAATGGGCCAACTTTGCGTCCTGGTTGATTGCCGGTGCTCTGGTGTTCTGTGGGCTCGCGTTCCTGTTTGCGCTGGTCAACCTGCTTCGCGCCGAGCGCAAGGCGGGGCAACCCACGCGGTATGTCCTGCTGCTGTTAGCCACCTGGGTATTAGGGCTGGTCAATGCCTTTCAACATGCCAAGGATGCCTACGCCTCAATGCCTGCCGGGCTGATCATGTCGGCCGTCGTCTTGCTGCTGACACTGGCGGCCACCTGGACCGGCCTGCGCTCGGGAGGTGCCAAATGAAAACGTCCCACACACTGAGCGTATTGAGCGCCGCGCTGTTGCTGAGCGCCTGCGGCGGCGAAGGCGACAAGACCCAGGCCCGTGGCCCCGACCCCACGTTGCCGGAGCAACAAAGCAGCCTGTTGCCGAGCATGAAGATCGCCGAGCCCACCCTCTGGGGCGATCAGAAACCCCAGGTACCCGAGGGCTACAGCATCACGGCCATCGCCACCGACCTGGCCATCCCGCGCCAGACCCTGGTGCTGCCCAACGGTGACATCCTGATCGCCGAAGGCCGTGGCGGCAGTGCGGCCAAGCTCAAGCCCAAGGATGTGATCGCCAGCGTGATCAAGGCCCAGGGCAACACCAAGGTAAAAGGCGGCAACCGCCTGACGCTGCTGCGCGATGCCGACGGTGACGGCACCTATGAGTTGAAGACGGTGTTCGCCGACAACCTCAACGCGCCCTATGGCCTGGCGTTTGCCGATGGCAAGCTCTACGTGGCCAACCAGGATGCGCTGGTGCGCTTCGACTACACCGATGGCCAGACCAAGGCCAGCGGCGCACCGGTGAAAGTCACCGACCTGCCGGCGCAGATCAACCATCACTGGACCAAGTCCCTGGCAGTGAGTGCCGATGGACGCCAGTTGTATGTGGGGATCGGCTCCAACAGCAACGTGACCGAACGTGGCATGGAAGTGGAAATCGACCGCGCCATGGTCTGGCAGATCGACGCCGCCACCGGCGCACACAAGCCCTATGCCACTGGCCTGCGCAACCCGACGGCGCTGACCATCCAACCCGACTCCGGGCAACTGTGGACGGTGGTCAACGAACGCGACGAACTCGGCCCCGACCTGGTGCCCGACTACCTGACGTCGGTGAAAGAAGGCGCGTTCTACGGCTGGCCCTACAGCTATTGGGGCCAGAACGTCGACCCGCGCGCGCAACCGCAGAACCCGGCCAAAGTCGCCGCCGCGATCAAGCCCGACTACAGCCTGGGCTCCCACGTGGCCGCACTCGGCGTGGACTTTTCCATCCCGGCCATGGGCGAGCAATTTGCCGACGGCGTATTCGTCGGCGAGCACGGCAGCTGGAACCGCGACAAGCCGGTGGGCTACAAGGTGATCTTCGTGCCGTTCAGTAATGGCAAGCCATCGGGTGAGCCGATTGATTTCGCCACCGGCTTTCGCGGTGACGACGGCAAGACCCGTGGGCGCCCGGTGGGGGTGACGGTGGACCCGAAAGGCGCGCTGATCATCGCCGACGACCTGGCCAATACCGTGTGGCGGGTGACGCGCAAGCCATAGCGGCATATGACAGGGGCGGCGGCGCCCCTGTCAGCCTTCATCCTGCAATTGCGCCTCCAGCCAGTCGAGCAACGCCACGACCTCGGCCCGGCTGCCCTCTCCCTGCTGCCGGTAAATCGATAGCGCCTGGGGCAAATGCACACTCTCGACACAGGGCCTTACCAGCGCCCCGCTGTCAATCAACCGGCTCGCCGTACGCCGCCAGCCCATGGCGATCCCATGCCCTTCCACCGCCGCCTGCAACATCAGCGGGTAGCTATCGAAGGTCGCACCGCGCACCTCCCCGCTCAAGGCCTGGCCGAACACCTGCAACCAGCTGTCCCACTCCATCAAGTGCGGAGGATGGGAGCTGTGGTGCAACAAGGTGCGCGACTGCAACCCGGCGAGCGACAGCGGTGGTTTGCTGTCCAGATAGCCGGGGCTGCACACCGGGAACACTTCGTCGGCGGCGGTGAACATCAGCGGATGGCTGCCACTCGCGCGCCCGGTACTTTGCAAGGCCACGTCGAAGTGACTGGTGAACTCCGTCAGGGGGCGGGTGGAGGTCACCACCTGGATTTCGATGTGCGGGTATTGCTGGTGGAACGTCGACAAGCGCGGCATCAGCCAATAAAACGCTTCGCACAACTGACACAGCAACACCACGCGATGACTGTGGGGTGACCCCCGCAGGCTGGTGGCACTCTCACTGATGCTGCGCAGCGCTTCGCCGACCACCCGGCCCAGTTCCCGCCCCTCTTGGGTGAGGAACACCGCCCGGTTGCGCCGACTGAACAGCTTCACCCCCAGGTTGTCTTCCAGCCCGCGAATCTGGCGGCTGATGGCAGCCTGGGTGATGTGCAGCTCATCGGCCGCCTTGGAGAAACTGCCCAGGCGTGCCGCCGCTTCAAACGGCAACAGGCTGGCCAGGGGCGGCAGGGTCTTGCCAAGTGTATTCATAATCTGAGGTTATACATCCACGGCCGAGAACTCGTTTGTAGCACACCCGCATGACTGGGCACCATGGATCCATTACCTCAATGGATGCCCCCAGATGAACGCTGCACAGACCTCCATTGCCGTCGGCGTGCTGCTCGCGGTTGTTGCGACATTGGGCTGGGCGTTGAACTTCATCGCGCCTTACGTCACCGGCGACTACAGCCTCTATGACTTGATGGCTGTGCGATTTCTGATCGCCGGCACATTGGGTGTCATGGGGGTGATCCTATGCCGGGCACAGTTGCACTTGCTCGGGCCCGGCCAGGGATGCCTCGCCGCAGCACTCGGGGCGTTGGGGTGCCTGGGCTACGGCGTGTGCATCGCCGCCGGCGTGATGTTCGGCGGGCCGGTCATGACCCCGGCGTTTATCGGCACGGTGCCGGTGTTGTTGGCCCTGGTGGGTAACGCCAGCACGAGGACAGCCCCGTGGCGCCGCCTGGCAACCCCTTTGTCATGCCTGACGGTGGGCCTCTTGCTGTCGAACATCAGCAGCTTTCATCAACCTTCATTGGACACAAGCGCCTGGTGGGCAGGGCTGTTTTTTTCCCTGAGTGCAGTTGCTCTCTGGTTGTGGTTCAGCGTGATCAACCAAAGGCAACTGACACACCTTGCGGCGCAGGCAACCGGTCTCTGGACCGCACTCATGATGGTGGGCAGCGGTGTCGCCACCCTGTGCCTGCTACCGTTCATCCATGGGCTTGGCATGTTCAAGCTGCCGATGCTCGGCTTCGGCCTTTCCCAGGCTGGCCCGCTCTATGCCTGGAGCCTGGTGATCGCGGTGATGTCCACCATGGTCGGCGCCTGGGCCTGGAACGCCGCGACCCGACGCCTGCCGATGGTACTGAGCGGCCAATTGATCGCCCTCGAATCCCTCTTCGCCACCCTGCTCGGCCTGGGGTTTCACGGGCGCTGGCCCACACTCATGGAAGCCGTGGGACTGGTTGCGGTGCTGATCGGCGTGGCCATGGCGATTCGAATCATATTGACGAGCCCACAGGCGACGGCCAAGCCTGGGATGACCATGACCGGCGATCATAGCCGTTGACATGCTTGCCTGAAGCAACAATATAATTGACTAAGGCAACCATTCGAGTATCCGCCATGTCCACTCCCCTGCTTGTGGAACGCGCCGGCATCGTGCGCGGCTTCAATCGCTTCTACACCCACCAGATCGGCGTGCTGCAGGAACACCTGTTGCACAGCGACTATTCCCTGACTGAAATTCGGGTGATGTACGAGCTGTCCTCCCGTGGCGACCTCACCAGCGCCGACCTCTGCCAGATGCTCAGCCTCGACGCGGGTTACCTGAGCCGCCTGACCAGTGGTTTCGAGAAAAACGGCCTGATCCAGAAAGTCCGCTGCGCCACCGATGCGCGCGCGGTGCAATTGCACCTCACCGATCTCGGCCGCGCGGTCCTGGCGCCCCTGGAACAGCAGACCCAGGATGAAGTCATCGCCCTGCTCGAGAGCCTGCCCGAACCCCGGCAGCAGCAATTGACCGACGCCATGCAACGTATCCAGGCCCTGCTGCAAGACCGCCCGTCGAGCTACCTGCTGCGTGATCCACGGCCAGGGGATATGGGCCTGGTGGTGCAGCAGCAAGCGGCGCTGTATGCCCGCGAATACCACTGGAACTGGGAGTTTGAAGCGCTGGTGGCGGAGATCGTCGCCAAGTACCTGCGCGAGTTCGACCCGGCGCGGGAGCGCTGCTGGATCGCGGAGAAGGAGGGCGAGGTGGTCGGCTCGGTGTTCGTCGTGCGCCATGACGATACAACCGCCAAGCTGCGCATGCTCTACGTGGATGCGAGTGCGCGGGGCCTGGGCATCGGCCAGCACCTGGTGGACGAATGCCTGCGCTTTGCCCGCGATGTCGGCTACACCCGCATGATGTTGTGGACCATGAGCGCCTTGACCGATGCGCGCAAGCTCTACCAGAAAGCCGGTTTCGAGTTGCTGGAAGAGGAGCCCACCTTGAGTTTCGGCAAGCAACTGGTCAGCCAGACCTGGGCGCGCGCGTTGTAGAAAAGGCGCTTGAAGGAATGGGTCTCGACACAACGTTATGGGTGATTCGACGGACCTGTGGCGAGCGGGCTTGTCCCGCGTGGGGCTGTTGCGCAGCCCCACGCGGGACAAGCCCGCTCGCCACAGAGGTACCAGTTTGCTGCGCGACAGCGCGGCGGCCACGAGGTATTACAGGTCAGTGATTTCCTTATGGCGCGGCACCAGGGTCTTCATCACGCTCCAGGCCACCAGGTACGCCAGCGCACAGATCGCGAACATGATCATGTAGCCGGTGTGGATGTCATTGATGGACTTGTAGTAGTCGAACACCCAGCCGCCGATCTTGGTCATCACCACACCGCCGATGCCGCCGGCCATGCCGCCGATGCCGACCACCGAGGCCACGGTTTTCTGCGGGAACATGTCGGACACGGTGGTGAAGATGTTGCACGACCACGCCTGGTGCGCCGAGGCGCCGACGCCGATCAGCAATACCGGGACCCAGAAGCTGATGTAGCCCAACGGTTGCGCCAGCAACACCACCAACGGGAACAGCGCGATCACCAGCATGGCTTTCATGCGGCCGTCGTAGGGGGCATCGCCACGGGCCATGAAGTAGCTGGGGAACCAGCCGCCGCCGATGCTGCCGACCATGGTCATGCTGTACAGCACGGCCAGCGGCATGACGATATCGGCGCCTTTCATGCCGTATTGCGCCGACAGGTAGGTGGGCAGCCAGAACAGGAAGAACCACCATACGCCATCGGTCATGAACTTGCCGAAGGCAAACGCCCACGTCTGGCGGTAGGTGAGCAACTTGAACCACGAGACTTTTTTCTGTACCGCGCCTGCAACCGGCGGGATAGAGGGCTGCTGCGCCTGGTCGCTGCGGATATAGGCCAGCTCTTCGGCCGACAGGCGTTTTTGCTGCTCCGGCTTCTCATACACCGCCGCCCATACCGCCACCCACACAAAGCCCAGCATGCCGATGACCATAAAGGCCGCTTCCCAGCCCCACATCCCGGCGATCAGCGGCACACAGATCGGCGCCAGGATCGCGCCGACGTTGGCGCCGGAGTTGAAGATCCCGGTGGCCAGCGAGCGTTCTTTCTTGGGGAAATATTCGGCGGTGGCCTTGATCGCAATCGGGAAGTTACCCGCCTCGCCGATAGCCAGCACCGCCCGGGACAGCATGAAGCCGGCGATGGACACCGGAATCACCGCCAGGCCGATCGCACCGCTGACCGCGGCGATGCCCTCGCCCATCGGCACCGAGAACGCATGCATGATGGCGCCGGTGGACCAGATCGCAATCGCGATCACGTAGGCGGCCTTGGTGCCGATCTTGTCGACGAACCGCCCGGCAAACAGCATGGAGATCGCATACACAAACTGGAACACCGCCGCGATATTGGCGTAATCGGTGTTGCTCCAGCCAAATTGCGTCGACAACTGCGGCGCGAGCAGGCTGAGCACCTGGCGGTCGAGGTAGTTGACGGTGGTCGCGAAAAACAACATCGCGCAGATGGTCCAGCGATAGTTGCCTACAGCTTGGCCAACGCGCTGGGCGTTGATGGGCTCGATCAAGTTCATGGCATCACTTTTTATTTTTGTTAGGTAGGACACATGTAACGTCATATGTCGTCGTACAACTGTGGCTTTTATATCGGGCTACCTACCCGCTGTCAATCTGAAAGATTACGGCTTTTGCGGGCTATCTCGCGGGTGTAAAAAGTGCCAGGCGCAGCTAGGTTGTAGGACGACAAGCGCACATGACCACGGCGAGCGGGCTTCTTGTGGCAAGCCCGCTCACCACAGAATGCCGGATCGCCCCAGGGTAGGTGCTCACCCCGAAAACCCAGGCAATTGCACGCAAATTGCGCCCCAGGCAAAAAAACGCAAATAGCGGTGAATTATTTCATGTCCGCTTGTATCTGAACTGACAGAGCGGTGCCATCGCAACGATGGCACCTCCCCTGTTCTGTTTTAGAGTGGTCCGCATGAAATTACGTAAGAAAAGCGTCAAGCCCATCGGTTTGAAAGACATCACCATTGTTGACGACGCCAAGATGCGCAAGGCGATCACCGCCGCCGCACTGGGTAACGCCATGGAGTGGTTCGACTTTGGTGTCTACGGGTTCGTCGCCTATGTATTGGGCAAGGTGTTCTTCCCCGACGCCTCCCCTAGCGTACAAATGATCGCGGCACTGGCGACGTTCTCCGTGCCGTTCCTGATTCGTCCCCTGGGCGGCCTGTTCTTCGGCGCGCTGGGCGATAAATACGGACGCCAGAAAGTCCTCGCCGCGACCATTGTGATCATGTCGCTGAGCACCTTCGCCATCGGCCTGATCCCCGGGTACGCCTCCATCGGCATCTGGGCGCCGATCCTGCTGCTGCTGTGCAAAATGGCCCAGGGCTTCTCGGTGGGCGGTGAATACACCGGCGCCTCGATCTTCGTCGCCGAATATGCGCCGGACCGCAAGCGCGGCTTCCTCGGCAGTTGGCTGGACTTCGGCTCCATCGCCGGTTTCGTCCTCGGTGCCGGCGTCGTGGTGCTGATCTCCAGCGTGCTGGGCGAAGCCGACTTCGAGGCCTGGGGCTGGCGCCTGCCGTTCTTCCTGGCCCTGCCCCTGGGCATGATCGGCCTGTACCTGCGCCATGCGTTGGAAGAAACCCCGGCGTTCCAACAGCATGTCGACAAGCTCGAACAGGGTGACCGCGAAGGCCTGACCCATGGCCCGAAAGTGTCGTTCAAGGAGATCGCCACCAAGCACTGGCGCAGCCTGCTGACCTGCATCGGCATTGTCGCGGCCACCAACGTGACGTACTACATGCTGCTCACGTACATGCCGAGCTACCTGTCCCATAACCTGCACTACTCCGAAAACAGCGGTGTGCTGATCATCATCGCAATCATGGTCGGCATGCTGTTCGTGCAGCCGTTCATCGGTTTTGTCAGCGACAAGATCGGCCGCAAGCCCTTCATCATCGCCGGCAGCATCGGCCTGCTGTTCCTGGCCATTCCGGCCTTCATGCTGATCACCAGCGGCAAGACCGGCCTGATCTTCGCCGGCTTGCTGATCCTGGCCATCGTGCTTAACTTCTTCATCGGCGTCATGGCGTCCACGCTGCCGGCGATGTTCCCCACGCACCTGCGCTACAGCGCGTTGGCCAGTGCGTTCAACGTCTCGGTATTGATCGCCGGCGTCACGCCTACCGCGGTGGCCTGGCTGGTTGAAAGCACCAACGACCTGTACATGCCCGCCTACTACCTGATGGTGTTTGCGGTGGTCGGCCTGATCACCGGCCTGACCATGAAGGAAACCGCCAACAAACCCCTGCGCGGCGCAGCACCGGCTGCGTCGGACATGGAAGAAGCCAAGGAGTTGCTGCAGGAGCATCACGACAATATCGAGCAGAAAATCGAAGACATTGACGCCGAGATTGCCGAACTGGAAGCCAAGCGCCAGAACCTGGTGCAGCAGCATCCGCGTATCAACTAAGACCTGACCAAGCGTGGTGGCAAGGGCCGCCACGCCAGTGGAGTGTTCAACCATGCTTCCAAGCTGCACCGCCGCACACGCGTTACTCAGCGCCGACGAACGCGCTGCCATCGCCGAAATCGAAGCCACCACCAGCATCCTGCAATTGGTCACCCGCCTGACGGGCATGCGCTTTGCCGGCATCGCCAAGTTCACTGACCTGGAATGGATTGTCTGTTCAGCGCACGACCCCTTCGACATGGGCATTCATGCCGATGACGTGCTCGACCTGGAAACCACCCTGTGCAGCGAGTTCTGCATCAACCCACAGACCCTGTTCATCCCGCAGGTCAGCGCCAATGGCCGCTTTGCCGCACGCCCGGTGGTCAAGCAATACGCCATCGAGAGCTATGCCGGCGCGCCGATCTTCCTCCCGGATGGCCGGCTGTTCGGTGCACTGTGTGCGCTGGATTCCCGGGCGATGCTGTTTGACGACCCCAACCTGCCGGAAACCCTCAGCCTGTTTGCGCGGCTGATCGGCTGCATCTTCTACGCTAACTTGACGCCAGCGGATCGCTGACCGCCGCTTTGCCGCGCAGCACGGCCATATCGCGCTTGGGCGGCACACCAAACAGCCGGCTGTACTCGCGGCTGAACTGCGACGGGCTTTCATAGCCGACCTTGAACGCCGCGCTGGATACGTCCCGATGCTCGTTCAACATCAAACGCCGCGCTTCGTTGAGGCGCAGCCATTTCTGATACTGCAGCGGGCTCATGGCCGTCAGTTGGCGAAAGTGATGGTGAAACGTCGCCGCGCTCATCTGCACGCGCGCGGCCAGTTCGTCCACGCGCAGCGGCACGTCGTAATTGAGCTTGAGCCAATCGATCGCCCGCGCAATCCGATAACCCTGCCCGTCCACGGAGCAGATCTGGCGCAATCGGCCGGCCTGGTCGCTCTGCAATAGCCGGAAGTGAATCTCGCGCTGGATCAAGGGCGCGAGCACCGGTATCGCTTCGGGCTCATCAAGCAATTCAACCAGGCGCGCAAAGGAGGCAAGCATGGCGCCGGTCACCACACCAATCCCCACGCCTTTCATCACCGCCCGCTCACGCGTTGGCGGCAACTCCCCCTGGGCGATCAGCTCGGCCAGGATGCGCAGGTCGAGCTTGAAAGTCAGGCCCAGGCACGGGCGGGTCGGGCTGGCGACCAGTACTTCGGAGTTGGCCGGTATATCCAGCGACGTGAGCAGAAATCGTGCCGTGTCATACGGGTACCCCTCGCCGCCGACCCACAGCCGCTTCTCACCCTGGGCAACCAGCACGATGCTCGGCTCGACCATGCACACCACGGGTGTCGCGGGCTGCTCACGCCGATAAAAGCCCAGGCCGGGGATGGGCATGGGGTAGTCGCCGGGTACGCAGACCCTTGAGCCGATCACGCGGACCAGCACGTCCAGGGGCGTTTGATTGATCTTCATAAAGGGCCCTTTGCTCTGATCGTTGGACTTTACCCCGACCGGCCCGCTGGCGTCCCCGGCAACCCGCCAGACTCAGAGGATCAGGCAAGTAATCCAGTGGAACGCACTACAGAACCCTCAGCCACGCCGGGAAAATGTGCCGACCCCCTTCTCAAGGATCCATCCATGAAAAGCCTCTTGCTCACCCTGAGTCTGCTGGTGATTTCGTTCTCTTCTCTGGGAGCCGACATGTCCAACGGTGCAAACAACTTCTACACAAGCGACAAGGTGACCGCCGAAAAAGTCACCTTCAACAATCAATACGGCATGCCGGTGGCGGGCAACCTGTTCGTGCCCAAACAGCTCGCCCCGGCCTCGAAAAATGCCGCGCTGATCGTCGGCCACCCGATGGGCGCCGTCAAGGAACAGAGCGCCAACCTCTACGCCACCAAAATGGCCGAACAGGGCTTTGTCACCTTGTCGCTGGACCTGTCGTTCTGGGGCGAAAGCGCAGGCACACCACGCAATGCGGTGCTGCCCGACCTCTACGCCGAAGACTTCAGCGCCGCCGTAGACTTCCTCGGTACCCGGCCGCTGGTCGATCGTGAGCGCATCGGCGTAATCGGCATCTGCGGCAGCGGCAGCTTTGCCATCGCGGCGGCAAAGATCGACCCACGCCTCAAGGCCATTGCCACGGTCAGCATGTACGACATGGGCGCCGCCAACCGCAACGGCCTCAAGCACGGCATGACAGCGGAACAACGCCGGCAGGTGCTGGTGCAGGCGGCCAACCAGCGTTACGTGGAATTCCAGGGCGGCGAGACCCTCTACACCAGCGGCACGCCGCTCAAGCGGAGCGGCAACCCGATTGGCGATGAGTTTTTCGATTTCTACCGCACACCGCGCGGTGAAGTCACACCGGCCGGCGCGTCGCCGCAGACCACCACCATGCCGACGCTGACCAGCAACGTGAAGTTCATGAACTTCTATCCGTTCAACGATATCGAGACCATTTCCCCTCGCCCGTTGCTGTTGATTGCCGGTGCCGATGCCCACTCCCGCGAGTTCAGCGAAGACGCCTACCACCGTGCCGCCGAGCCCAAGGAGCTGGTGATCATCCCCAACGCCGGCCATGTGGACCTCTACGACCGGGTCAACCTGATCCCCTTCGCCAAGCTCACCAGCTTCTTCAAAAGTCACTTGAAGTGATCTCGATAAACCCTCACACGCCCCGCTGGGGCGCAGTCTTCGCCCTGTCCCTGGCGGCCTTTGCCCTGGTGGCCTCGGAGTTCATGCCGGTGAGCCTGTTGACCCCGCTGGCCGCCGACCTGGGCATCAGCCAAGGCCAGGCCGGCCAGGGTATTTCGGTGTCAGGCCTGTTTGCCTTGCTCACCAGCCTGGTGATCGCCCGAGTGGCGGCGCGCATGGATCGCAAGCGCCTGCTGGTCGCGCTGACCTTGCTGATGATCGTGTCCGGCAGCGTGGTAGCGTTCGCGCCGAACTACCTGATCTTCATGCTCGGCCGCGCCCTGATCGGCGTTGCCATCGGCGGTTTCTGGTCGCTGTCGGCAGCCACCGCCATGCGCCTGGTGCCCGAGGGCCAGGTGCCGCGCGCCTTGGCTATCGTCAATGGCGGTAACGCACTGGCAACCGTGATCGCGGCACCGCTGGGCAGTTTCCTCGGTGGTTTGATCGGCTGGCGTGGCGCGTTTTTCTGCGTGGTGCCGGTGGCCGTGGTCGCGGTGCTGTGGCTGCTGCTGAGCCTGCCGTCGATCACGCCCCGCAGCCAGGCCGACAACGGCAACCTGTTGCGCTTGATCAAGCGCGCCCCGGTGGCCCTGGGCATGCTTGCCATCAGCGTGTTTTTCATGGGCCAGTTCATGCTGTTCACCTACCTGCGGCCGTTTCTGGAAGGTGTTACCCAGGTGGGTGTGTCTCTGCTGTCGTTGATGTTGCTGGTGCTCGGCCTGGCCGGATTGGCCGGCACACTGCTGATCGAGCGTGTCCTGAAGAACAGCCTGTACCCCACGCTGATCGCCATTCCCGTATTGATGGCGGTGATCGCCCTGGCATTGGTCGCATTCGGCAGCTCGACCGTTATCACCGGCGCGCTGCTCTGTGTGTGGGGCCTGGTAGCCACCGCCGCGCCGGTGGGCTGGTGGACCTGGCTGGCAAAAACCCTGCCTGAGGATGCCGAGGCAGGGGGCGGCTTGATGGTTGCCATCATCCAACTGGCAATCGCCGCCGGGGCAACGCTGGGCGGTGTGGTGTTTGACCTGTCGGGCTACCAGGCGACGTTTGCCTTGAGCGCGGCGATACTGTGCATGGCGGCGATACTCGCCTGGGCCGCAAGTACGGCGACAGCGTTCCGGTGAAGGCAAACCCATGTGGGCGCACGGCGCTGAAGCGCTAATTATTTTGCCCAGACAGCCGATACGCAGGCATATCCCTTACTTGCAGCGACGTCCTGCGGGAAATAATGCCGAACTCTCTCGCCCCCATTGTGCGCAAGCTCTCCAATCGCACCAGCCTGTCGCTGGCACGTACATCGCTGTTCAATTTCGTGGCGTTGCTGGCCCTGGTCTTTGCCGCCGCCGCCTACTCCCTGGTTTACCTCGCGCACGAACTGGATCACTCCGAACAGCAGGAAAGCGCGTTTTATACGCGTAAAGCCGTGCAATCCCTGGAGAAGTCCCTGCGGGTGACCGTCAAGGACTACGCCTTCTGGAGCGATGCCTACAAGCACCTGCACATGACCGTGGACAGCGACTGGGCCTACGCGCGCGGCAACGTCGGCGCCACGCTGTATCAGGACTTCGGTTTCCAAGGCCTGTTCGTGGTCGATAACGACAATCGCACGGTCTACTCGGTGATCAAGGGCGCGCTGCAAAGCGTCGAGCTCTCGCAGTGGCTCGACCAGCCCCTGACCGAAATTATCGAGCAGGCGCGTGCCGGGGCTGAAAACGAAACACCGGTCACGGCGTTCATCAATGTACGCGGCAGCCCGGCACTGGTGGCAGCCGCCGCGATCACGCCCGGCACCGATCCCACGGTAGAGCCCGATGGCCGGCCGGCCTCGGTATTGATCTTCGTCGACGTTCTCAACAGCGCCAAGCTGAGTGCGATCGGCGATGACTTCGGCGTGGGCAAGCTGCATGTGGCCACGCCCGATGACATCGGCCAGACCCTGGTTTTCCCCCTTGGCGATAACGGCGCCGCTGGCAGCCTGCATTGGGAACCTGCGCGACCCGGCCTGCGCTTGATGAGCGTAGGCTTGCCGCTGCTGGGGTTGGCCGCGCTGCTGGTGTGCCTGATGACCTGGGTCATTCTGCGTCGCGCCACCGCCACCGCCCTCGCCCTGGATGCCAGTCACACCTCCCTGCTGGACAGCCAGGCCGCCCTGGCCACCAGCGAGGCGCGCTTTCGTGACGTGGTGGAGGCCAGCTCGGACTGGGTCTGGGAAATCGATGTCGGCTGGCGTTTTACCTACCTGTCTGAGCGTTTCGAAAGCGTCACCGGCCTGACCCGGCAAGCCTGGCTCGGTGCGGCCATGAGCGACCTGCTGGACACCGAGGCCGACCTGCTGTCGCAGTGGCTGAGCACTCCGGGCCGGCGCGTGGACATCAGTGTGCAATGCCGCTATATCGATGCCCAGGGACAGGAGCGCACAACCCGGCTGTCGGCCCGGGAAATGCCCTGTGGCGGGTTTCGCGGTACGGCCACCGACGTGACCGAAGAAGTCGAAGCACGTCGGCGCATCGAGTACCTGTCTCAACACGACGCCCTGACCGGGCTGCCCAACCGCACACGCCTGCAGGCGTTCCTGGACGGCAAACTCAAGGCCCTGCCCAGCGCCGAGCAGCCGCTGGTGATGCTCAGCCTCGACCTGGACCGCTTCAAGCCGGTCAATGACCTGCTCGGCCACGCCGCCGGTGACCGGGTGCTCAATCAAGTGTCCGGCCGCCTGGCCGCCTGCGTGCGCCACGGCGACCTGGTGGCTCGCGTCGGCGGCGATGAGTTTGTGCTGATCCTCAGCGACGCCGGCAGCCAGGATGAAGTCGAAAGCCTGTGCCTGCGCTTGATCGAGTCCATCGAGCAGGCGATCAAAATCGACGAACAAGAGGTGTTTATCAGTGCCAGTATCGGCATTGCCCTGGCGCCCACCGATGCCCGCGATGCCACCGAACTGCTGCGCTACGCCGATATCGCGCTGTATGAGGCCAAGGCGGCCGGGCGCAATACCTGGCGCTTTTACTCCGGGGACATGAATACGCGGATCATCGAGCGGCGGCGCCTGGAGAGCGATCTGCGCTTTGCGATCAAGCACGCCGAACTGCGCCTGCACTTCCAGCCGCGCTATCGCATCGCCGATGGGCAGATGGTCGGGGCCGAAGCCCTGGTGCGCTGGCAGCACCCGGTACGCGGGCTGATCGCCCCGGACACCTTTATTCCGATTGCCGAAGAATCGGGGCTGATCCTGGCGCTGAGTGACTGGGTACTGGCAACTGCCTGTGCGTGCGCGGCGCAGTGGCCCGACACGCTGTTCGTCTCGGTGAACCTGTCACCCACCGAGTTCAAGCGCGGCAACCTGGTGGAGCGCGTGCGCCACGCCCTGGACGCCTCGGGTATCGACCCTGCGCGCCTTGAGGTGGAAATGACCGAAAGCGTCATGCTCGAGGACGCCGTCGGCGCACTTGAGGTGATGCGCACGCTCAAGCAACTGGGCATCCGCATTGCCATGGATGACTTCGGCACCGGCTATTCGTCCCTCAGCTACCTGCGGGCGTTCCCGTTCGATGGTCTGAAAATCGACCGCAGCTTCCTCACCCGACTGGAGGAAAGCGAGGATGACAAGGCGATTATCCAAGCCATTGTCGGCTTGGGCCGTGCCCTTGCCCTGACGGTCACGGCCGAAGGCATCGAAACCGCTGAGCACCTGGCCATGCTCAAAAGCGTGGCGTGTGAAGAAGGCCAGGGCTACTTCCTCAGCCGACCGCTGGATATCGACGCATTCAACGGCTTGCTGGACGACTACTGCGCCGACGTCAGCGGAAAAAATGACTCGGGGTCTTGCCAAACTGTTTCTTGAACATGCTGGTAAACGCACTCGGGCTTTCGTAGCCCAGCTCCAGGGCCACGTCGATAATCTTCTGCCCCACCGCGATACGCTCCAATGCCAGCAGCAGCCGCGCCTGCTGGCGCCATTGGCCGAAGGTCATGCCGGTGTCCTTGCGGAACAGGCGCTGGATGGTTTTCTGGTCGAGGGCCAGGCGCTCGCTCCAATCCGCCACGGTGGAGGCATCGCCCGGGTCCTCCTGCCACGCCAGGCAGATCTGCTGGATACGCGGGTCGGCGGGTTGCGGCAGCGACAGCGGCAAGGCCGGCAACAGCGCCAGCTCGTCGAGGATCAGGTGCATGATCCGCGCATCGCGGGAGTCTTCGGCATAGGGCGGTTTCAAGCTCACGGAGGCCTTGATCAGCTCGCTCAGCAGCGGCGAAATACTCACCGCCTTGGTCTCGGTCGGCAGGTTGGGGAAACTGTCAGGGCGCACGAACACGCTACGCATTTTCAGGGCGCCCACGCAGCGCAGGGAGTGCACGTGCCCGCAGGGCATCCAGAAGCCGCGGTTGGGCGGTACCGTCCACTGGTTGTGCGCCGAATGCACCACCATCACGCCTTCGGTGGCGTAGAGTAATTGATGCTTTTCGTGACTGTGGTCGGGGATCACCCAGTTTTCCGGATAATCGGTGGCCGAACTGATGACAGCCCAGTCGCCCTCATCGATTTCCTGCAAAAATTTATCCAGTGATTTGATCATTTCGCCCTTTTTACGATGGTTGCCTCCCGAATTACGCGAGACAGGCATTCCTGGCGAATCTAGCATAAGCTCTGAAACAAATTGAAATGGGCAGCCTGCTCAAGTACTCGCTGCCCCTGTTCGCTGCCTTGTATGGAATGCCTGCATGTCGACCTTGACCGCATCACCTGCCGCCACCTCGAGTCCGCCCCAAGTAAGCCCGTTAGTCCTGCGTATCCTCGGCGCCTGTGCCCTGGCGCACCTGATCAATGACCTGATCCAGGCCGTATTACCGTCGATCTACCCGATGCTCAAGGCCAACTACGGCCTGACGTTTACCCAGGTCGGCCTGATCACCCTGACGTTCCAGCTGACCGCCTCGCTGCTGCAACCCTGGATCGGCTACCACACCGACCGGCATCCCAAGCCGTGGCTGCTGCCGGCGGGCATGGTCTGCACCCTGGTCGGCATCCTGATGCTGGCGTTTGTCGGCAGCTTCCCGGCGATCCTGCTGGCGGCAGCCCTGGTGGGCGTCGGCTCATCGACCTTCCACCCGGAAACCTCGCGCGTCGCACGCCTGGCCTCCGGCGGGCGCTATGGCCTGGCGCAATCGACCTTCCAGGTCGGCGGCAACACCGGCAGCGCGTTGGGGCCGTTGCTCGCGGCGGCGATCATCATTCCTTACGGCCAGGGCAACATCGCCTGGTTCGGGCTGTTTGCCGTGTTCGCGATCCTGGTGCTGTACGGCTTGAGCCGCTGGTACCGCAACCACCTCAACCTGTTCAAGCTCAAGCAAGGCGGCAAAGCCACCCACGGCTTGTCCAAAGGCCGCGTGACGTTTGCCCTGGTGGTGCTGGCGGTGCTGGTGTTCTCCAAATACTTCTACATGACCAGCCTGACCAGCTACTTCACGTTCTACCTGATTGAAAAATTCCACCTGTCGGTATCGAGTTCTCAGATGTACCTGTTCCTGTTCCTCGGTGCAGTGGCCGTGGGCACCTTCGCGGGCGGGCCGATCGGCGACCGGATCGGGCGCAAGAAAGTCATCTGGTTCTCGATCCTCGGTGCCGCGCCGTTCACCCTGGCCCTGCCCTACGTCGACCTGTTCTGGACCGCCGTGCTCAGCGTGGTGATCGGCTTCATCCTCGCCTCGGCGTTCTCGGCCATCGTGGTGTTTGCCCAGGAACTGGTGCCCGGCAATGTCGGCATGATCGCCGGGATCTTTTTCGGCCTGATGTTCGGCTTCAGCGGGATCGGCGCGGCCTTGCTCGGACTGCTCGCCGACAGCCACGGCATCGAGTACGTCTACACACTGTGCTCGTTCCTGCCACTGGTGGGCATCCTGACGATACTGCTGCCGTCGACCAAAGGCGTCTAGACCGCCGATCATCGGATGGCTGTATGCCATTATCCTTTGGGCTCTGAAAAACCTGCGTGTGCGCTTACAATCCCCAGCCTCAACGCACACCCAGGCAGACCCGGCACGAAATGACGCTCGACCCTCCTACGATTTTGGCACTCACCGTTGCCCTGGCCGCCGCTGCTGCCCTGTACCTGGCCATAGAATGGCGCAGCGTACGCGAACCTTCGCTGCTGTTCTGGAGCGCCGGTTTCGCCACCATCACCGTCGGCTCCACCTTGGCCCTGCTGCGCATCAATGGCTACCTGCTCATCGGCATCTGGTTTGCCAACGGCTTGCTGGTGGCCGCGCACTGCCTGTTCTTGCTCGGGGTCGCGCGCTTTACCCAGGTACGCCTGTCGCCGCGGTGGTGGCTGCTGCTGGCCGTGTGGCTGGGCATGCTGATGCTCCCGACCGACCTGCCGTGGTCCAAAGCCATGTTGGGCGTGCAGTCGCTGCTGGTCGCGCTGCCGACCCTGCGCGCCAGTTTCCTGCTGCGGCCCCACGGCCGATCATTGAGCATCGGCGCGGTGCAACTGCGTTATGTGCTGCTGGTCCACGGCATGTTCTACGTGGCCAAGGCGCTGTCGGTGGTGATCCCTGGCACCTTGATCGACCTTGCGGCGTTCAAGGGCGAGATCATCCAGGTGTCCCTGGTGGAAGGCGCCATGGCGATCATGCTGATTGCGCTGTCGATGACCGGCTCGGAACGCTACCGCCGCGAACAGCAGATCGCCCGCCTCGCCGCCCGCGACCCGCTCACCGCCCTCTACAACCGCCGCGCCCTCGACCTGCGCGCGCCGCGCCTGCTGGCCCAGGTGTCGGCGCAACAACCGGGCGCACTGCTGCTGATCGATATCGACAACTTCAAGTCGGTCAACGACCTCCACGGCCATACCGCCGGCGACCGTGTGCTGATCGCCTTGAGCGAGATGATTCGCGCAGTCGTGCCCCGAGGCGCGCTGGCCGCACGTTTGGGCGGTGATGAGTTTGTGATCCTGCTTAACCCGGCCTCGACCGAGCAGATCGTCGAACTGGGCAGCAGCCTGCGCGAGCAGTTCCAGCAACTGGCCGCACAAACCTTTGCCACGCCCGCGCCGGTGACCCTGAGCATCGGCGCCACCCTGTTCGACCAGCCGCCGGCCAGCCTGGCGGCGCTGATCGAACAGGGAGATACCACGCTGTATGAATCCAAGCGTGGCGGACGGGACAGCATTCGGTTGGTGGATCGGACCGGGGCCTACAGGTCGTAACTGACCGCCACGCACCTCCCCGTCCTCACCGACTCCAACGCACAAT
This sequence comes from Pseudomonas sp. Yb2C2, assembly GCF_052112325.1. NCBI lineage: Bacteria > Pseudomonadati > Pseudomonadota > Gammaproteobacteria > Pseudomonadales > Pseudomonadaceae > Pseudomonas > Pseudomonas sp. Yb2C2. The sequence continues at coordinate 60,180 of NZ_JAVAJK010000018.1, forward strand.
CGGCCAGATGCAGCGCATACAACCCGTCGCGCACACTGGTGGGCAGTGCCTGGCCGTTGTTCAGCGCATCGATAAACCGGGTCAGCTCATTGCGATAGGCATCGGCGTAACGCTCCAGGAAGAAATGCTGCAACGGTTCCAGCGCTTCGGTGTGGTCGGCGCTCCAGTGGCGCAGGGTGCTGGGGCGATGGTTGTCGGTGAGCAGCACGCCAAGGGCGCCGGAGACTTCCACGCGCTGGTCGTAACCGTATACCGCCTGGCGGCAGCAGTTGATATGGCATTGCTTGCCGGAGGCGGTACGCAGCAGGACCATCACGCTGTCGTAGTCGTCGATCTGTTCCAGGCTCGGGTCCACCAGGCGGCTGGCGATGGCGCTGACTTCCACCGGTTCTTCGCCGAGCAGGTGGCGGGCGGTGTCGAAGTCGTGGATGGTCATGTCGCGCAGGATGCCACCGGAGTGTTCCAGGTAGTCCCGCGGGGCCAGGCCTGGGTCGCGGCTGGTGATGATCACTTGGCGCACTGCGCCGATCTGGCCGGCATCCAGGGCCTGGCGCAGGCGCAGCATGTCGGGGTCGAAACGGCGATTGAAGCCGAGCATCACCTTGCCGCCCTGGCGCTCCACGGCCTGGGCGGCGCTGCGGGCCTTGGCGATGTCGAGGTCGATGGGCTTCTCGCAGAGTACCGCCTTGCCCTCGGCGACCGCCGCCAACAGCAGGTCGATATGGGTATCGGTGGGGGTGCCGATGACCACGGCGTCGATGTCTTTGCGCGTGAGGACGGCGGCGCAATCGTAGGCCGCCTCGCAGCCCAGTTGGCGGCTGAGGGCATCGACGCCTTCGCGCCAGGGATCGGCCACCAGCACCAGCGTGGCATTCGGGTGGGCGGCGACATTGGCGGCGTGGATCTTGGCGATGCGCCCGGCACCTAGGACGGCGATACGTAGCATGGTTGAACTCCTGATCTTGTTGTTTGGGGGGAGTGCTCAGTCCGGCAGGTTGAACGGGGTGACGATCTGCACCTGTGACGGCGCAATCGGGCCGGCCTTCCACAACCGGTGGTAGTGCAGGATGTGCAGGAACACGTGGCGGGCATCGATCTGCAGGTTGTGGTCGATGATCGCGGCGATTTTTTCGTCCAGCAGCAGTTGGCGGTTTTCTTCGTCGAGGTCGTGGCCGATAAACACCTCCAGCGGGCGACCCAGGGCGGCGAAGGCGTCGACAATCGCACGGTTGCCGCCGCCGACGCTGTACACCGCCTTGAGGCCGGGATGCTGTTGCAGCGCCTGGGTGACCCGCTCGAAGGTGCGCGGGTACACGCCATAGCCGCCGCTGACGTCCAGCACCCGCAGGTGGGGGGCTCGCCCGCGCAGCCAGGCGCGAAAGCCCATCTCGCGCTCCTCCTCGCCACGGAACAACTCGCTGCCGATCACCACCGCCACGTCCTGGGGCAACGCCGGCAGCCAGCGCGACATCAGGTAGGCGGCGGTCTGGCCGGCGGTGCGGTTGTCCATGCCGACGTAGCCGATGCGTTCGCTTTGCGGCAGGTCCGTCACCAGGGTCACCACCGGGATGCCCGCCGCGATCAGGTGCTTGACGGCCTGGTTCACCGCCGGCTCGTCGGCGGCCTTGAGCACCACGCCCTGGCTGCCGGTGTCGAGGCAGCGCAGCAACTGATCGTGCATGGCCTGGGGCTCGATTTCTTCGAACAAGTGAAAACGCGGGGCGATGCGAAACGGCGCCAGGCTGGCCAGTTGCGCGGTGATCGCCGCCTGCACCGCGGCGCTGAAACGCTGAGGGGTGTGCATGATCACGTCGACATGGAAGGTGCGCCCTACCGCCAGGCCGTTTTTCTCCTGGGATTCCAGTTCATCCAGCGCCTGCTCGATACGTCGGCGAGTCTGGCCGTGCACGCTGCCGCGCTGATGCAGCACGCGGTCGACCGTGGCCTTGCTCACGCCCGCCTGGGTCGCGAGTTGCTTGATGGAGAAGTGTTTGGCGCGTTCGAGCATGGGTTTCGCCTGAGGTGTTTATGAGGTCTTTTTTAGGTATTACTGAGGTTTTGCAATGCTAGTCTCAGTTTTGTCCGGCGTCGAGCCGGGCAATCAAAACAACAACAATCCAGGAGAACCCCATGCCTCAAGCCGACCTCGCCAGTACGTTCAACGGCCAATATTTTGTCGTCACCGGCAGCACCCAGGGCCTGGGCGCCGCCGTGGCCCACACCCTGGCGCGACGCGGCGCCGCCGGGCTGATCATTTGCGGGCGGCGCCGCGCCCAGGGCGAAGAACAGGTGCGGCAGTTGGCGCAGCTGGATTGCCAGGCGTTTTTTGTCGAGGCCGACCTTGAACAGGTCGAGGATTGCCGCGCGATCATCGAGGCCGCGCGCACCCACTTCGGCACCCTGCATGGCCTGGTGAACTGCGCCGGGATGTCGGACCGCGGCACCATTGTCGACACCTCGCCGCAGCTGTTCGATCGGCTGATGGCGGTGAATGTGCGGGCGCCGTTTTTCCTGATGCAGGACGCGTTGAAATTGATGATCAGCCAGGGCGTGGAAGGCGCCGTGGTAAACATCCAGAGCATCACCGGGCATGGTGGTCAATCGTTCCTTTGCGCGTATGCGGCGTCCAAAGGTGCGCTGGCGATCCTGACCAGGAACGTGGCGTTCAGTGCGCTGCGCAACCGGATCCGCGTCAACGGCCTGAACATCGGCTGGATGGACACGCCCCATGAGGATCAGATCCAGCGCCAGTACCACGGCGCCCAGGACGGTTGGCTGGCTGAGGCGGAACGCGCGCAGCCGTTCGGCCGCCTGCTCAAGCCCGAAGAGGTGGCGCAAAGCGTGGCGTTCCTGCTGTCGCGCGAGTCGGGGATGATGACCGGCGCGGTGATCGACCTGGAGCAAGGCGTGGTCGGCTGCACCGACAGCGGCAGCCCGCAGCCCTTCAATGCCCTGAGCCTGGGAGGTGAGTAATGTCGGCATTTGTGACACTGCAGGATGTACGCATTGAGGATTTCAAGCGGATTTGCGCGCAACAGGCGCGTGCCGAGGACTATCCCCTGGCTGCGGAAGTGCTCGGCAACGTGCCGGTCTATCAGGCCTACACCTTGCGCAACAGCGACCGCCACACGGTGATGAATGAACTGCACCGTTTGTTTCGCGATGGACCGGGCGTGATGGTGGTGCGCCGCGCCTATGAGGACCTGGAAGTGGTGGATCGCCACAGCCAGGTGTTCGAGGCGATCTTTGCCCAGGAGGCCGCCCAAGGCGTGGCCGCCGACCATTTTGCCAAGGCCGGCAGTAACGGGCGTATCTGGAATTCATTGCAGAAGGCCGCGCTACAGTCGCCGCAATCCTTTGTGGAGTATTACGCCAACCCGCTGCTGGGGCTGATCGCCGAGGCATGGCTGGGCCCGAGCTATCAGGTAACGGCGCAAGTGAACGTGGTGCACCCCGGCGGCCAGGCGCAACAGCCGCACCGCGACTATCACCTGGGCTTCCAGACCACCGAGGTGGTGGAGCGCTTTCCCCTGCCCTTGCATGTGCTGTCCCAGTACCTGACGTTGCAGGGCGCAGTGGCCCACTCGGCGATGCCGCTGGAAAGCGGCCCCACCCAGTTGCTGCCGTTTTCCCAGCAATACGCCCTGGGTTACCTGGCCTGGCGGCGCCCCGAATTTATCGAGCACTTCCAGCAGCACGCCGTGCAACTGGCGCTGGACAAGGGCGACCTGCTGTTTTTCAACCCGGCGCTGTTCCACGCCGCCGGCACCAACCGCACGGCCGGCCACCAGCGCATGGCCAACCTGCTGCAAATCTCCTCGGCCTTCGGCAAGCCCATGGAAGCCCTCGACCGCGACCGCATGATGCTGGCGGTGTACCCGGCCCTGCTGGCCAGCACGGCCCTGGATGCCCAGGCAATTGCAGCGGTGGTGGCCTGCACCGCCGACGGCTATGCCTTCCCCACCAACCTCGACACCGACCCACCCTTGCAGGGCCTGGCCCCGCAAACCGGGCAACAACTCATGCTGCAAGCCCTCGACGAACGCTGGGCGTATGAGGACTTCGCCGCGGCCGTGGCGCAACTGCGGGCCAAGCGCCAGGCGTGATGCTTTAACAACAACAAAAACAACGGAGCACAACCATGAAGAAGCAACTCCTTGCGGCACTCTTGACCCTCGCCATCACCCCCTGGGCGCTGGCCGATATACGGATCGGCGTGAGCATCGCCCAGGTCGACGACGTATTTCTCGCGCAAATGCGTGACTACATGGCCGCCCACGCCCGGGAACTGCCCGGCGTGACCCTGCAATTCGAAGACGCCCAGGGCGACGTGGTGCGCCAGCTTAACCAGGTGCAGAACTTCACCGCCCAGGGCATGGACGCAATTATCGTCAACGCCGTAGACACCGCCGCCACCCAGAAAATGACGGTCAATGCCCAACAGGCCAGGATCCCGCTGGTGTACGTCAACCGCCGCCCCGAGTTCAAGGAAGTACCGCCAGGGGTTGGCTATGTCGGCTCGGATGAGATCAAGGCCGGTGAAATCCAGATGCGCTACCTGGCCGAGAAAATGGGCGGCAAAGGCAACCTGGCGATCATGCTCGGGCTGCTGTCCAACAACGCCACCCACAACCGTACGCTGGGGGTCAAGAACGTGCTCAAGGACTATCCAGGTATAAAGATCGTCGAGGAGCAGAGTGCCGAATGGCAGCGCAGCAAGGCAATTGACCTGATGAACAACTGGATCGTGTCCGGGCGCAAAATCGACGCCGTGGCGGCGAATGCCGATGAAATGGCGATTGGCGCGGCCATGGCGATCAGCCAGGCCGGCATGCAGCCCGGCAAGGATATTCTGGTGGCCGGCAGCGATGGCGGCGCGGCCGGTTTGGACGCAGTGAAGAAAGGCCAGTTGCTGGTGACGGCGTATCAGGACAACAAGGGGCAGGCCGTGGGCTCCATTGACCTGGCGGTGAAGATGGTCAAGAAACAGCCGTATGACGCCGAGCTGACCATTCCTTATCAGCAGATCACCAAGGACAACTACCAGGCATTCCTCAACCCATAAACTTCATCGTGGCGAGGGGGCTTGCTCCCTCGCCACAAGTAGACCCGTCAGTCCTGACGTTCTGCGCGTCGCACAACCCCATTGACGACGATATACAGCAACGGCCCCACCGACACGAACACCGCCGTCAGCAAGAAGTACGGCAGCACCGACGCCAGCGACCGCCCCCGCGCCCGTGCATCCCGGTACATCCACACACAGGCCAGCACGGCCATCAGGTACAGGTCGATGACGACCTGCGCGGTGTCCGGGCGCGATATCAACTCTCGTCCGAAGGCCAGCAACGATTGCTCGGCCGTGAGCAGCGTGAACAGGGTGTACAGCGAAAAACCCAGCAGAGCGGCGAGGGCCAGATAAGGTTTGTGCATGGTCTGTTCCTTGACGTGATCGAGGCCCACCCTAGTGATAAGGTTGCCCCCTCGCAATGACCTCGGAGGTCATAGTCACGCCATGGATAACCCCGCTACTGCCGGCGAACATCTGCGCCAGCTACGCCGACAGGCTGGTCTGAGCCAACTTGACCTGGCCCTGATCACCGGCGTGTCCCAGCGCCACCTCAGTTGCCTCGAAACCGGCCGCGCCAAGCCGAGCCCAGGTACGTTGCATCACCTGCTCAGCGCACTGGAAACACCGCTGGAGCAGTGCAACCGCGTATTCCTCGCCGCCGGCTTCGCGCCCCGCTATACCGCTACCCCGCTCGCCTCCCCGGCCATGGCTGCAATTCGCGAGGCGGTCAGCCATGTCCTGCACGCCAACAACCCGGCCCCGGCGATCCTGCTGGGCAGCCACTGGGAAGTGCTGGCGGCGAATGCGAGTACCGGCGCGCTGTTGGCACTGGCGGGGGTCACGCCGCCGCTGGAAGGCCTGAACCTGCTGACCACCCTGCTGCAACCCGGCGGCCTGGGCGACCACCTGGTCAACGCCGAAGAAATCCGCACCCTGGCCTGGCAACGGGCAAGCCGCGAGGCGCTGGACAACCCTGTGCTGGCCGCTCTACTGGCGAGCCTGCCCGCCCCCGCCCACACCACGCCGCCGCCTGAAATGCCGCCGCTGGTGTTGACCCGCGTGCATACCAGCCAGGGCGAGCTGAGCTTTCTGTCCACCTTCACCACCTTCGGCATGCCCCAGGACATCACCCTCGCCTCCCTGCGTATCGAACATCTGATTCCCGCAGACGACGCCACCTGGCAGGTGATGCGTGCCGCCCATGGGGAAAATGCCGCACTGGTTTTGTGAAATATCTGTACGTAGACTGCCGCCATACCTCACCTTAAGGCGGCGAAGAAAACGTCATGCAAGTTACCGAAGTCTCCATTGCCCAATTGCGCGCGGCGCTCGAATCCGGCCAGACCACGGCCGTTGAACTGGTGCAGGCTTACCTCGCACGGATCGATGCCTACGACGGCCCGCAGACCGCTACCGCCCTCAACGCCGTCGTCGTGCGTAACCCCGACGCCCTCAAGGAAGCCCAAGCCTCCGATGCACGTCGGGCCAAGGGCGAAACCTTGGGGCCATTGGATGGCATTCCCTACACCGCCAAGGACAGCTACCTGGTCAAAGGGCTGACGGCCGCCTCGGGCAGCCCGGCCTTTGCCAGCCTTGTCGCCCAGCGCGATGCATTCACCATCGAGCGCCTGCGCGCCGGTGGCGCCATCTGCCTGGGCAAGACCAACATGCCGCCGATGGCCAATGGCGGCATGCAGCGCGGCGTGTATGGCCGCGCGGAAAGCCCGTATAACGCCGACTACCTCACCGCGCCGTTCGCCTCCGGTTCGTCCAACGGTGCCGGCACCGCCACCGCCGCCAGCTTTGCCGCCTTCGGCCTGGCGGAGGAAACCTGGTCCAGCGGCCGTGGCCCGGCGTCCAACAATGGCCTGTGCGCCTACACCCCGTCCCGTGGGGTGATTTCGGTGCGCGGCAACTGGCCGTTGACCCCGACCATGGACGTGGTAGTTCCCTACGCCCGCACCATGGCCGACCTGCTGGAAGTGCTCGACGTGGTGGTGGCCGACGACCCGGACACCCGTGGCGACCTGTGGCGCCTGCAGCCGTGGGTGCCGATCCCCAGCGTCGCCTCGGTGCGCCCGGCGTCTTACGCTGAACTGGCGGTCAACACTGAAGCCCTGGCCGGCAAACGCTTCGGCGTGCCGCGCATGTACATCAATGCCGACCCCGAGGCCGGCACCAGCGAGAAGCCCGGCATCGGCGGCCCGACCGGGCAGAAAATCAACACCCGTGCCAGCGTGATCGACCTGTGGCAGGCCGCGCGCCAGGCCCTTGAAGCCGCAGGCGCCGAAGTCATCGAGGTGGACTTCCCACTGGTGTCCAACTGCGAAGGCGACCGCCCAGGCGCGCCGACCGTGTTTACTCGTGGCCTGGTGTCCAAGGAATTCCTGCACGATGAGTTGTGGGAACTGTCGGCCTGGGCCTTCGATGATTTCCTGCGCGCCAACAACGACCCGGCCCTGAACCGCCTGGCCGATGTGGACGGGCCGAAAATCTTCCCCCACGACCCCGGCACCCTGCCCAACCGTGAGGACGACCTGGCCGCCGGCATGGACGAGTACGTGCGCATGGCCGAGCGTGGCATCACCCCGTGGAACGAGATCAGCACCGTGCCCGATGGCCTGCGCGGCCTGGAGCAAACCCGGCGGATCGACCTGGAAGACTGGATGGATAAGCTCGGCCTCGACGCTGTGCTGTTCCCCACCGTGGCCGATGTAGGCCCTGCGGATGCCGATGTGAACGAAGCCAGTGCGGACATTGCCTGGAGCAACGGTGTGTGGGTGGCCAACGGCAACCTCGCCATCCGCCACCTGGGCGTGCCTACCGTTACCGTGCCCATGGGCCTAATGGCAGACATCGGCATGCCGGTCGGGCTGACCTTTGCCGGGCGGGCCTATGAGGATTCGGCGTTGCTGCGATTTGCGGCGGCGTATGAAGCCACCGGCAGCAAACGCCTGATCCCGCCGCGCACGCCGCCGCTGGCGACAAACTAACTGCTTCACTGTGGGAGGGGGCTTGCTCCCGATGTGGGAGTGTCAGTTGATGCATCTGTGGCTGACCCACTGCCATCGGGAGCAAGCCCCCTCCCACATTTGGAACTGCATATATCAGGTAGATCTCGGTCTGCTTTTGCTCTGGCTTTTGCAGTCTTCGAGCCGACCGGAGTTGTCACTGGTGTACTCGCTTAAGTGTGGGAGGGGGCTTGCTCCCGATGAGGGAGTGTCAGTTGATGCATCTGTGGCTGACCCACTGCCATCGGGAGCAAGCCCCCTCCCACATTTGGATCTGCATATATCAGGTAGATCTCGGTCTGCTTTTGCTCTGGCTTTTTCGGCCTTGGAGCCAATTGGAGTTGGGGCTGGTGTACTCGGTAAAAAATGTGGGAGGGGGCTTGCTCCCGATGAGGGCGTGTCAGTTGATGCATCTGTGGCTGAACTACTGCCATCGGGAGCAAGCCCCCTCCCACATTTGGATCTGCATATATCAGGTAGATCTCGGTCTGCTTTTACTCTGGCTTTTGCAGTCTTCGAGCCGACCGGAGTTGTCACTGGTGTACTCGGTTAAGTGTGGGGGCTTGCTCCCGATGAGGGAGTGTCAGTTGATGCATCTGTGGCTGAACTACTGCCATCGGGAGCAAGCCCCCTCCCACATTTGGAACTGCATATATCAGGTAGATCTCGGTCTGCTTTTACTCTGGCTTTTTCGGCCTTGGAGCTAACTGGAGTTGGGGCTGGTGTACTCGGTAAAAAATGTGGGAGGGGGCTTGCTCCCGATGAGGGCGTGTCAGTTGATGCATCTGTGGCTGACCCACTGCCATCGGGAGCAAGCCCCCTCCCACATTTGGAACTGCATATATCAGGTAGATCTCGGTCTGCTTTTGCTCTGGCTTTTTCGGCCTTGGAGCCAATTGGAGTTGGGGCTGGTGTACTCGGTAAAAAATGTGGGAGGGGGCTTGCTCCCTATGAGGGCGTGTCAGTTGATGCATCGGTGGCTGACCCACTGCAATCGGGAGCAAGCCCCCTCCCACCGTTCTGAGCGCATTTCAAGTCAGGCCATATAGGGCACCGCAATCAGCAGGATTGCCGTGCCATGGCAGGCCGTCGCCGCCAACACGCCATGACGCATGCGCACCAGTGCGCAGGCCAGCCCTTCGATCAGGGTAAACAGCAACACCGGCCAGCCCAGTTGAGTCACGCTCAAGGCCAGGAAGGCATGGCAGGCGGCAAACGCCACGCCACTGATCAGCGCCGCTCGCAGCGGTGTCACCTGCTGTTCAAGGTAGCCCTGCAAAAACCCGCGAAACAACACTTCCTCCAGCGCATTGGCGCCATAGGCCAACACCACCATGCCCGGCAGCCACACCCAGTAGCCGGGGATCGCGTGCGGCTCTATTCCTTGATAGAGCCGCAACGGCACACCGATCAGGCAACCGACCGCAAGCCCCACCGCCAGGCCAAGGGCGCGGTGGCCCCGGGTCCATACCACCAGGCGCCACAACTCCGGCGCCACCCGGACCAACACTACGGCCAGCAGCACCGACAGGCCACCCAGCGCCGCCAATACAAAGGCATTCGCGGTGAAGGCGATTTGCACGTCGTCACTGAGCGCCCACATGCCCAGGGGCGTCATCACATCGCGCATCAGCACGAACGCCGCGAGCAAAATCAGGATGCGCATGGCCGGCAACGACTTGGGCGTCAACCCGAACCACAGGCCAAACAGCAGCAAGCCCGGCGCCAGGTGCAGGCCGTAGTTGAGCAGGACGACCAGACCTTGGCTGACCATCAGTCGTGCGCGACCGCGACCATGTCGATTTCCACCGCCGCCGACTTCGGCAGTTGCATCACCCCCACCGACGTGCGCGAATGCACCCCGGCACCGCCGAGGATCTCGTGCAACAGGTCCGAGGCGCCGTTGGCCACTTCACTCTGCTGATCGAAGTCCTCGGCGCTGCGTACATACACGGTGATACGCGGGATGGCCTTGACCCGATCCAGCGAACCGAGCGCCTGCTTGAGCAGGCCCAGGCAGCGCAATGCACTGATGCCGGCGGCGATCTGTGCCTGGGCCAGGGTCAAGGTGTCACCGACCTTACCCGGCAGCATGACCGTGTCGCCGACACGCGGGATCTGCCCGCTGATGTACAGATGGTTACCGTCGCGCACCAGCGGCGTGTAGTTGCCGCCGACTTTGAATTCATCCAATTGATAGCCGAGGCGTTTTTGCACGGCTTGGTATTTTTCATCCGGTGTCATGCTCGGGAGTCCTCGTTGCGACGCTGCCACTCATCCACCACGTCGCCCATTGTCTTGGGTGTTGCGTTGCGAATCCACGCCATGAAAGGCCGGTCGAACGTGAACCCCGCGCCACAGTGCTCACGCATGAAACGGCGTACGTTCTGGGTGTTTTTGTAGTGTGAAGTGACAGGCGTGCTGCGGGTGATAGGGGCGCTGTGCCAATCAAAGTCCATTTGCGTAACGCTCTGATGTTTCAGGAGCACGCAGCATAGCGCTAAATAGCCACTGTGAACGCCGGCCAACCGGCGCTGACAGTGGATTTTTTTCAGCGCCTATCAGGCGAAATCCGCCCCTCGCGTATTGACGAACAACGCGTAGATCGAATGGCTGCCGGCCATGAACAGGCGGTTGCCTTCGCGGCCGCCAAAGCACAGGTTGGGGCAGCGTTCCGGCAGCGAGATATGCCCGATGGCCTTGCCCTGGGAATTGAACACGCGCACGCCGTCGAGCTTTTCCAGGTCGGCCTTGGGGTCGCCATTGCCGCCCCAGCCACACCAGAGATTGCCGCTCTCGTCGCACTTGATGCCGTCCAGCGCTGCGTATTCGAGGCCTTCGATATGCTTGCGCCGTTCGCCCAGGGTGCCGTCGTCCTTGACGTCAATCGCCCAGATCAGTCGGTTGGGCTTGGCGCGCCCTTCCACCACGTAGAGGGTCTTTTCATCCGGCGAAAAGCACAGGCCGTTGGGACCGTTGAGGTCGTCGATCACCCGCGTAACCTTGCCGCTGTCAGCGTCGATGCGATACACGCCATGGGGCTGGGTGGGGGTGATCTTGTGGCCTTCGTAGTGGTTGCCGGTCTGGAATGGCGGGTCGCTGAACCACACCGAACCATCGCGCTTGCACACGATGTCGTTGGGCGAGTTGAAGGGTTTGCCGTCAAAGCTGTCCGCCAGCACCGTGATGCTACCGTTATGTTCGGTGCGAGTGATGCGCCGCCCCTCGCCAGAAGTGGTCGAACCTTCGCACACCAGCAGGCGGCCCTGGCGATCGCGGCACATGCCGTTGGAGAAGTTGGCGTTTTCACGGTACACCGACAGGCTGTCGGTCACCTCATCCCAACGCACGATGCGGTTGTTGGGAATATCACTGAGCAGCAGGTAGCGGCCATCGCCGATCCACACCGGTCCTTCGGCCCAGCGCAGGCCGGTCGCCAGGCGCTCAACGCTGGCATTGAACAGTCGCAGCTCGAGGAAACTGTCGTCGAGCACCTTGATCAGGGGGTCTGGATAACGCTGGCTCAAGGGCTCGGCCGCGTCTGCCAGGCGAGGCAGGTTGCCCAGCACCGCCACCGACGCGGAAACCGCCAGGGATCGCTGGAGAAAGACCCGGCGGCTGTGTTCGGAGCGGGCAGGCGAAGGGGGAAAATCCATGGGTATCTCCGTTATTTTATTGTTAGACGGGAGACTAGTTTTAACCTGTGATGAGACATCGTACAAGATTGAAGACTTCAACCACCCTTTACAACGTAAGGCACTGCGCAAATATTCCAAATTTTACTTTCCAAAAGCCCTTCGACTATTGCAATGTTGTACGACAACATATTCAGTAACGTGTTGCCCGTACACCTCCCCAACAACAATAAGGAAACACCCATGCAAAACGTCAAAGTGCTGATCGGTTTTCTGTGCCTGTTCAGCGGCTATGTGGCCGCCGCCCCTGCCGCCGACGAAGACGTCGCCCAAGCGGTCGACCACCTCACCCAGGCCATGCTGCATAAAGACCTCAAGCAGCTCCAGAGCCTGACCGCCGAGAACCTCACCTACGGCCACTCCAGCGGCAAGATCCAGAACAAGCAAGAATTCATTGCCGATATCGAGACCGGGCGCAGCGGCTTCAAGACCCTGGAAATGCAGAAACAGACCATCACCCTGAGTGGCGATACCGCCCTGGTACGCAACCACTTCTCCGCCCTGGCGGTGAACAGCGGCAAGGAAGTGCCCACCGAAATCGAGAACTTCCAGATCTGGCAAAAACAGAAAGGCCACTGGCTGCTGATCGGGCGCCAGGCGTTTAAATTCTGATGGCTAGCGGTGGGCCATCGGGCTCACCACTGCACCACCTTGCGCACCATCACCAACGCCTCGCGCAGCGCCGGCATGTCCACCGAGCCCAATGCCAGGCGCAACGCATGGGGCACGTGGGCCGAGACGGCGAAGGGCTCGGCGGTGGAGACGGAAATACCGTCGCGCTGCAAGGTCATGGCGACTTGATCGGCGCGGGCCTCTTCCGCCAGGGGCAGCCACAAGAAATACGATGACGGGTGGCTGGTGTAGGCCACCCCCTTGAGCACCTGCGCGGCCAAGGCTTGCCGCGCCCGCGCATCCTGGCGCTTGTGGGTTTCAAGTTGCGCCACGGTGCCATCCTCGAGCCAGGCCACCGCAATCGCACTCATCACCCCCGGCACGTTCCAGGTGGTGGCCATGATGGTGCGTTCCAGTGCTTTGACCCAACCCGACGGGGCAGCGATAAACCCCACGCGCAGGCCGGTCGCGACACTTTTCGACAGCCCGCCCACATAGACCGTGCGCTCCGGCGCCAATCTGGCCACGGGCAGCGGCGCGTCCTCGGCCAGGAACGCGTAGGCCGCGTCCTCGATGATCATCAGGTTGTGCTCACGGGCAATCGCCACCAACTGCTCGCGCTGCGCCAGGCTCAGCACCCAGCCCAACGGGTTATGCAAAGTCGGCATGCTGTACACGGCACGCACCGGGCGCTTGCGACACAGGCTGTGCAGGTAGTCCAGGTCCGGGCCGTCGGCGGTGACCGGGATGGCGACGATCTCCAGGTGCAGGGTCTCGGCCAGCACCTTGAACCCCGAATACGTCAAGGCGTCGACGGCGATCACATCACCGGGCTTGAGCAAGGTCATCATGGTCACGGCCAACCCGTGCTGGGCGCCACTGACCACCAGCACCTGTTCGGCCTCGACCGTCAGCCCTCGACTCAACAGGTGCCGCGCGACAGCGGCGCGCTCATGCAGGCGACCGGCGTGGGGCTGGTAACGCAGCAGCGCTTCAAGGTCGCCGGACAGCGCCAACTGGCGCAATGCGGTGCGCAGCAAGTCGGCCTGGCCCGGCAAGGACGGGTAGTTGAAACTCAGATCGAGCATGCCCGCCGCCACGCTCATCTGCCCGCTGCCCTGCCCCGGCGGCAGCGAGATTTCGCGCACAAAGGTGCCTCGGCCTGTCTCGCCACTGACCAGGCCCATGGCCTCCAGCTCGGCGTACACCCGGCTCGCGGTGACCAGCGCCAGGCCATGTTCGGCGGCCAATTGGCGGTGGGTCGGCAGTCGCGTACCGGGGGGCATGCTGCCTGAGCGAATGGCCTCGGCGAAGCTGTCGACCAACGACTTGTAGCGGGCGCGGGGCATAGCGATGTATCCATGACAATTTTTTGATTGTCTTTATCTTCAACCCTAGGATGCCTGCCACGCAACTCATCCTTTTCGGACACCCCATATGGAACGTACAGCCCCCCTCAGCAACCTGGACACCCGCACCCAAGGCTGGATCAACGGTTTTATCGGCGTGGTGATCTTCAGCGGCTCGCTGCCGGCCACGCGCCTGGCGGTGATGGAATTCGACCCGGTGTTCCTGACCATGATCCGCGCCGCCATTGCCGCGCTGCTGGGGCTGGCCTTGCTGGGGCTGTTCAAGGAGCAACGCCCCGCGCGCCAGCAATGGATGCCCCTGGCCATCGTCGCCCTCGGCGTGGTGATCGGCTTTCCGTTACTCACCGCGCTGGCGCTGCAATACGTGACCTCCGCGCACTCCATCGTCTTCATCGGCCTGCTACCGCTGGCGACCGCCGTGTTTGCTGTACTGCGTGGCGGCGAGCGTCCACGCCCGGTGTTCTGGCTGTTTTCGATCCTCGGCAGTGCGCTGGTGATGGGGTACGCCTTCGCCCAGGGCTTGAGCGCCGCACCGGCGGGTGACGTACTGATGCTGCTGGCGGTGCTGGTGTGCGGCCTGGGGTATGCCGAAGGCGCCAAACTGTCGCGCAGCCTGGGCGGCTGGCAGGTGATCTGCTGGGCGCTGGTGGTGTCGTTGCCGGTGGTGGTGCCGTTGAGCCTGGTGCTGGCGCCGTCGAGCGTCAGCGGTATCAGCCTGCCGGCCTGGCTGAGCCTGGGCTATGTGTCGCTGTTCAGCATGCTGATCGGCTTTGTGTTCTGGTATCGCGGCCTGGCCCAGGGTGGCATCGCCGCCGTCGGACAGTTGCAACTGCTGCAACCGTTCTTCGGCCTGGCGCTGGCAGCGGGCTTGCTGCATGAACAGGTCAGCCTGGGCATGCTGCTGGTGACGGTCGCGGTGATCGGCTGCGTGGCCGGGGCCAAGCGGTTCGCGCGCTAACGCTGGGGCGCGACCATCTTGAACTTGATGTTGATGTCGTCGGACACCACGCTGTTGCCGGCCCATTCGCCTTCGCCGATCCTGAAGTCGCCGCGCTTGAGGATGAACTCACCGTCGAACACGCCGATGCCATCCAGCTCCTTGAGCACCACGTTGACCGCCACCGGGCGCGTGGTGCCCTTGATCGTCAGGGTGCCGCTGATGTTGAAGCGGTTATCCCCCAGGGCCTTTACAGCGGTGGACTCATAGACGCCCACCGGATAGGTCGCGGTATCGAACCACGAGGCCCGTTGCAGCTCGTCGTTCGCATCGGGGCTGCCGGCATCGATACTCGCCAGCTGGATCTTGAGCAAGGCATGTCCGCTTTCGGGCTTTTGCGTGTCAAAGCTCAGCGTGCCTTCGAAGTCGCCGAAGGTGCCATACACCCGCTGCCCCAACTGCTTATAGGTAAAACTGATCTGGCTGGCGGTGCGATTGACGTCGGTGTATTCCGCCGCCTGGGCACAGCCGATAGCACCCAGGACCAGGACCAACGGGAGAATTCGACGCTTCATGCCACGCTCCGCAAAAAATGGATGTATTCCCATCAGGTGCCTGTCCTGCTAAACAGACTAGTCGCTCACACCAATAAGGACGCTGCATGCCCACCCCTTCTCTACAGGACATCACCGCGCCGGAAGGCATCTGCTACGGCTGCGGCGGCAGTAACCCGCATGGTTTGCATATCAAGAGCCGCTGGGATGCCGATGGTGTCCATCTCATCGCCGAACATCACCCCGAGGCAAAATACAGTGGCTGGCCCGACCTGGTCTACGGCGGCCTGATCGCCATGCTGGTGGACTGCCATTCCAACTGGACCGCCATGGCCTACCACTACCGTGACGAACAACGCGAACCCGGCAGCCTGCCGCGCATCGACTGCGTCACCGGCAACCTGGGGATCAAATTCATCAAGCCGACCCCCATGGGCGCTCCGCTCACCTTGCGTGCGCGGGTCGAAGGCGAAGTGGGCCGCAAAAGCCGCGTGGTCTGCGAGGTGTACGCCGGCGAGGTGCTCACGGCCATCGGCGATTCGCTGTTTGTGCGCGTCGACACCCGCGAACTGGCTGCGGCCGCCCATGGCCGTGACAGCTGATCCTGGTCTACATTGACTGGCACCGCTAATCGAGGACCGAACCGATGACTCGTCTCACCGCGAAAGACTTTGCCCCCGAACTGCTGGAACTCTACGACGGCTACGCCCACGGCAAGCTCAACCGCCGCGAATTTCTCGACCGCGCGGCGCTGTTCACCTTTGGCGGCCTCACCGCCTCGGCCCTGCTGGCGGCCCTGAGCCCCAACTATGCCCTGGCCGAACAGGTGAAATTCACCGACCCGGACATCGTTGCCGACTACATCACCTACCCCTCGCCCAAGGGCAACGGCACCGTGCGTGGCTACCTGGTGCGCCCGGCCAAGGCCACCGGCAAGCTGCCGGCCGTGGTGGTGGTCCACGAAAACCGTGGCCTCAACCCCTACATCGAAGACGTCGCCCGGCGCCTGGCCAAAGCCGGGTTTATCGCCCTCGCGCCGGACGGCCTGACCTCGGTGGGCGGCTATCCCGGCAACGATGAAAAAGGCGTGGCGCTGCAACAGACAGTCGACCCGACCAAGCTGATGAACGACTTCTTCGCCGCCATCGAATGGCTGATGCACCACGACAGCAGCACCGGCAAGGTTGGCATCACCGGCTTCTGCTATGGCGGCGGCGTGACCAATGCGGCGGCGGTGGCGTACCCGGAACTGGGCGCGGCGGTGTCGTTCTACGGGCGCCAGCCGGAAGCCAAGGACGTGCCGCGCATCAGGGCGCCGATCATGCTGCATTACGGCGAGCTGGATACGCGGATCAACGAGGGGTGGCCGGCGTATGAAAAGGCCCTGAAGGCCGCCGGCACGACTTATGAAGCGTATATCTACAAGGGCGCCAACCATGGTTTCCATAACGATTCGACACCGCGTTATGACGAGGCCGCGGCGAATCTGGCGTGGGAAAGGACACTGGGTTGGTTCCGCAAATACCTGGCCTGAATACAGTCCAAATATGGGAGGAGGCAAGCCCCCTCCCACATTGATCGTCACCGCATTCCAGCTCAGTGTTCCAGCGCATACCGGCGGCAATGGTTGAGGTAGCCCTGCTCATGGCTGCCCACCAACTGCACCACGCTGGTCCATAACCACGACGGCGCATCCAATTGCCTGGAGCGGTTTTCCTGCAGCACCGACATCCAGCCCTTGCGCGTCGCCCGGTCCATCTGCCGGGCATGGGCGATACCGACCACCCGCGCCAGGTAACCGGCGGCGTGCATGGCATCGAGTTCACTCAGTTCGTCCAGTTCCAGCTTCATGTCCTGGGGCAACAGTTCGCGGATGAAAAAGCCATGGTCCAGAAACCGTGTCGCCACCATGCGTTCACCCAGGCCCGGCGACAGCTGGCGGGCGCCCTCCACCACTCGGCGGCCGTTGTCCCTGGGCATCTTCGCCCGTGCCGCGCGCGGTGCGGCGGCGCCGACGGCTTCCTTGATATCGATCAGGCAGTATTCCTCATCGTCCTTGTCGCCCACCCCCAGCAATACGGCGTAGCGCAGCAGGCCGAGGGAGCTGCAGCCCTTGACCCAGTAAGCCGAATCCAGCAGTTGGACCTTGGCGTCCTTGGGGCGGCCCTTGAGCGAGGTGACCAACTGATGGATGTCATCCGACGCGCAGACGCTTTCCAGCGCACTTTTTTCTGCCCGCGACAGCGACCAGAAATGCTTGCCCAGCGGGATCGTCGGCCGCACGTTGTCGATGCGCTCACGGGCCAGGCTTTTCCAGGTGCGCTCGACGGCGCTGCGCATCCCCGCCTTGACTTGGGACGGACGCGGCGGTACCTCGTCGGGCTTGTCCTTGAACGCCTGTTCATAGCCCACCATCATTTCTTCAAGCATGCGCGCGGTGGTCACGCCCGGCAGGTCCGAACCGCGCGCGGCGGTGGCCAGGGACAGCGCCAGGCGCACCAGGTCGTGGGCCGGGTTGCCGATCACGGCCTGGTCAAGGTCGCGGATATGCATATCGATGCGGCCCTTGTTGTCGCCGGTGGGCCCCAGGTTACCCGCGTGGCAGTCGCCGCAGATCCAGATCGCCGGGCCTTGAGGCAGACGCCTGCCCATCTGGCTGTGCAGCCACTCGTAGAATTGCACGGTGCTGCCGCGCACATACGCGTGGGCGGAGCGTGCCATCTTCAAATTGCGCAGTTGGGTGAGGTGTGGCATGCGAGCGGAGGGGCGCGGTATTTTCATGGAATAACTCAGTGCAGGTGTAGCGGTAGAACGCCGGCCCCGAGCAAATGTTTCATTATGTTTCAGAAATAAACTCAGACACGCCCACTCTCCTCCAGCAACCACGCCTTGAAGACCTGCATGGCCGAGGTCTCGGCCCGCGACTGCAGGCGCGTCAGCCAGTAGCTGCCAGTGGTGATGCCGACGTCGAATGGCTGGCGAATCACATCACTCTCCAGTTGCCGCGAAAACATCAGCGCTGGCGCCAGCGCGACACCGCTGCCTTGCAGCGCTGCTTCCATCATCGCCAGCGACGAGTCGAACACGATGCTGCGCGGTACCAGGGTGTCGGCGGGCAGCCCGGCGGCCTGAAGCCACAGGCTCCACTCATCCGCGCGGTAGGAGCGCAGCAGCGTGTGTTTCAACAGGTCGGCCGGCGTGTGCAACTGCGCGGCGAGTGACGGCACACACAGTACCGTCAGCGGCGCTTCCAGCAACTCCAGCGCATCCGTGCCGTGCCAGGCACCTGCACCGAAACGAATCGCGTAATCCAGGCCTTCGGCAGCCACGTCGACTCGATTGTTATGGGTGGACAGGCGCAGGTCGATGAACGGGTAGCGGCTCTGGAAGTCCGGCAGACGTGGCAGCAGCCAGCCGACGGCAAAGGTGCCGACCGCGCCCACGGTGAGTACCTCGCGGTAATGCCCGCCCTCGAACTGACCCAAGGTGTGGGCAATGCGGTCGAACGACTCGCGCACCACCGGCAGCAGGGTTTCGCCCTCGCGGGTGAGCATCAACCCGCGGGGCAGGCGCTTGAACAAGGTGACAGTGAGCTGCGCCTCCAGGCTCTTGACCTGATGGCTGACCGCCGCCTGGGTCACGCATAACTCAATGGCGGCGCGGGTAAAGCTCAAATGCCGGGCGGCCGCTTCGAAGGCGCGCAAGGCGTTCAACGGTAAGTGGGAGCGGAGCATATTGACCCCAATATTTCTAATGACTGCTGCGAGATATCATCGTTTGCTCAGGACCGGCGAACGGCCTACATTTGCCTCGCCCGCGCAGGCTCTTTATTCAATCGATCATTCTCATGGAAGCGTTATCATGCCCCAACATTTACTGTCTGGCGTGCGTAATTTAACCGCCCTCGCGGTGTTTATCGCCGCCGGCAACTGCCTGGCGTCCACCGACCTGCAGGCGGTGGTGGATGCCAATGTAAAACCGCTGATGCAGCAGCAGTCGATTAACGGCCTGGTGGTCGGCGTGGTGCGGGACGGCAAGGCGCAATACTTTAACTACGGAATCGCCGCCACCGATACCCGCCAGCCGGTCAGCGAAAACACCCTGTTCGAAGTGGGTTCAGTGAGCAAGACCTTCACCGCGACCCTGGCCGGTTACGCGGTAGCCAGCGGCAAACTCACGCTCTCCGACCCGGCCAGCCATTACCTGCCGGCACTGGGCGGCGGCAAGTTCGACCACATCAGCGTGCTCAACCTCGGCACCTACACCGCCGGCGGCTTGCCCCTGCAATTCCCCGCCAATGCGGATAACACCCAGCGCATGATCAGCTACTTCCAGCACTGGCAACCCGACTTCGCCCCTGGCACCCAGCGCCTGTATTCCAACCCGAGCCTGGGGTTGTTCGGCTACCTGGCGGCGCAGAGCCTCAAGCAGCCGTTCGATCAGGCGATGGAAAAGACCCTGTTGCCCGCACTCGGGCTCAAGCACACCTTCATCAAGGTGCCGCAGAGCCAGATGAGCCTGTACGCCCAAGGCTATGGCAAAGATGGCAAACCGGTACGCGTCGGCCCCGGCGCCCTGGACAGCGAGGCCTACGGCATCAAGACCAGCGCTGCGGACTTGCTGAAGTACGTTGACGCGAACATGCACCCGGCGACGCTGGATAAAACCCTGCAGCAGGCGATCAGCGTGACTCACACGGGTTACTACAGCGTGGACGGCATGACCCAGGGCCTGGGCTGGGAAATGTACCCCTACCCCATCCCGCTCGATGGGTTGATGGCCGGCAACTCCACACCCATGGCAATGGAACCGCACGCGGTCAACTGGCTGACCCCGCCCCAGGCGCCCCACGCCGACACCCTGGTGAACAAGACCGGCTCCACCAATGGGTTTGGCGCCTACGTGGCGTACGTGCCGAGCAAGGGAGTGGGCGTGGTGATATTGGCGAACAAGAACTACCCGAATGCCGAACGGGTAAAGGTCGCCCATGCAATCTTGAGTGCACTGGACCAATAGAGCCTGACGCAAAACCAATGTGGGAGGGGCAAGCCCCAATACCAGTCAGTTAAGACACTTTGCAGGAGCGAGGGGGACGCCTAGTTCTTGCTCGCGAAAAACGCCCAGGCAACGCGTTCATTCTCGATAAACGTGGTGGCCCTGAGTTCTTCGCGAGCAAGAACTAGGCGTCCCCCTCGCTCCTACAGTGAGTCACTTGCTGACCCGCGCTACATCCCCAACCAGTGCGGCAAGGCCAGCGAGATAAACGGCAAGTACGTGACCATGATCAGGAACACCAACAGGATCATCAGCCACGGCAACGCCGCACGAATGGTCTGCCCCAGCGTCAACCCGGTCACCGCCGAGGTGACGAACAGGTTCAGCCCCACCGGTGGGTGCACCAGGCCGATTTCCATATTGACCACCATCACGATGCCCAGGTGAATCGGGTCGATGCCCAGCTTCATGGCGATCGGGAAGAAGATCGGCGCCAGGATCAGCACGATGGCCGAAGGCTCCATGAAACTGCCGGCGATCAGCAGCACCACGTTGACCATGATCAAAAAGCCAATCGGCGTGAGGCCCTCGGACAGCACCCAGGCGGTGATTTCCTGGGGGATCTGCTCGGTGGTCAGCACATGGGCGAAGAGCATGGCATTGGCGATGATAAACATCAGCATGATCGCCAGGCGCCCGGACTCCAGCAGCACCTTGGGGCAGTCGCGCAGCTTCATGTCCTTGTAGACGAACAACGCCACAAAGGCCGAGTACACCGCCGCCACCGCCGCCGCTTCGGTGGGGGTGAACATGCCGCTGTAGATGCCGCCGAGGATGATCACCAGCAGCAACAGGCCCCAGAAGGCGCGGCGCGCACAGCCCAGCCATTCACCCAACGTCGCCCGTGGCTGGGCCGGCAGCTTCTTGATGCGCGCGACAATGTAGATCGCCACCATCAGCATCAGGCCCAGCAGCAAGCCCGGGATCACCCCGGCCATGAACAGCTTGCCCACCGAGGTTTCCGTCGCCGCCGAGTACACCACCATTACGATCGACGGCGGAATCAGGATGCCCAGGGTGCCGGCGTTGCAGATGATCCCCGCGCCGAATTCCTTCGGGTAACCGGAGCGCACCATGCCCGCCACCGCAATCGAACCCACCGCCGCCACCGTCGCCGGGGATGAGCCGGACAGCGCCGCAAACAGCATGCACGCCAGTACCGCCGCAATCGCCAGGCCGCCACGGATATGCCCGACACAGGCGTTGGCAAAGTCGATCAGCCGCTGCGCCACGCCGCCGGTGGTCATGAACGCACCGGAGAGCAGGAAGAACGGGATCGCCAGGAAGGTATAGGCGTCGGAGGTTTCGAACAGCTTGATCGCCAGGGAACTGACCGAGTCCGGGCTGAACATCAGGATCGACACCGCGCCCGACAAACCCAGCGCAATGGCAATCGGCACGCCGAGGAACATGAACACGAACAACAGCAGGAACAGACAGAGCACGGCCATCAGTGACGCTCCCCATGGCTGCCTGCCAATTTGCTGGCCTCACCGGCCTCGTCAGCCAGCCCCAACCCGACCTGACGGCGGGTAAAGATGCGGTAGAAGATCTCCAGGTAGCGGATAAACACCAGGGCAAAACCGATGGGCACGATGATCACAATGTCACCCACGTCGATACCGAACTGGTCGAGGTCTTCGGCGCCGATATGGGCGGTCATCACCGCGCTGACCCACTTGTAGCTGGCGACCATGAACAGCCCGGCATAGGCCAGGCAGCACAGGCAGGCGAGCATGCCCAGCACGCGCTGCACCGGACGCCGGGTCAGCTTGACCAGCGCGTCCACCCCCAGGTGGCCGGCGGTGCGCACCCCATAGGAAATGCCGAAGAAAATCAGCCAGCCGAACATGGCCTTGGTCAGCGCCACGCTCCAGGTCATGTCCTGGGCCCAGGTCATGGTGTGGTCGCCCAGCGCGCCGAAGAACGTGCTGCTCCACGCCCACTTGTCAGACAGGGCAAAGAACAGCGTGTAGATGTTGTTGAGCATGACGTAAACAAATGTCACCAGGGTCATGGCCGCCAGCAGGAAGGCAATAAAGCCTTCCTCCAGGTGCTCCCAGACGCGCCTTAGCGTTTGCATGGCAAAACCTCGCGAAAGCAAATGAGATGTCAGGGCGGAAACCGGATTCAATGGTTGGAGGCATCCGCCGCCTTGATCAGATCAGCCCCGATTTCCCCTTCGAACTTCTGCCACACCGGCCGCATCGCTTCGCGCCACAACTGGCGTTGCTCGGGGGTCAGCTCGATGATTTCGCTGGTCTTGGCCTCGACGATCTTCTGCCTGGCCGACTGGTTCAGCGCTTCGGCCTGTTTGTTCACCTCGACGGTGACCTCGACCATGACCTGCTCCAGGGTGCCGCGGATGTCCGGCGGCAGGCCGTTCCAGAACGTGGCATTGGTGATGACCATGTAGTCGATCAGGCCATGGTTGGATTCGGTGAAGTACTTCTGCACTTCGTTGACCTTCTGGCTTTCATAGTTCGACCAGGTGTTCTCGGTGCCATTCACGGTGCCGGTCTGCAAGCCCTGGTACACCTCGGCAAAGCTCATCTTGCGCGGGTTGGCACGGATCGCCTTGAACTGCTCCTCCAGCACGCTGGAGGCCTGCACGCGGAACTTCAGGCCACGGGCGTCCTTGGGTTCATGCAGTGCCTTGTTGGCGGAGAGTTGCTTGAGGCCGTTGTGCCAATAGGCCAGGCCGAGGATGTTCTTGCTCTGCATCGAGGTCAGCAGTTGCTTGCCCTCGGCGGCCTGGAAGCGGTCGACGGCGGCCAGGTCGTTGAACAGGAACGGCAGGTCATAGATCTGCACTTGCCGGGTGTATTGCTCGAACTTGGCCAGGGACGGCGCCAGCATCTGCACGTCGCCCAGCAGCAGGGCTTCCATTTCCTTGCCGTCGCCGAACAGTGACGAGTTGGGGTACACCTCGACCTTGACCTTGCCGGGCAAGCGTTCTTCGGCGAGCTTCTTGAACAGCAACGCGCCCTGGCCCTTGGGGGTGTTTTCAGCGACCACGTGGGCGAACTTGATCACGATCGGGTCCGCCGCCTGGGCCAGGCCCGCGGCAAACAAGGTGGCGGCGCAGAACAGCGCCCGAGAAAGCTTGAGCATGGAAAATCACCTTCTTATTGTTGTGTTGTAGGGCAAGGTGCCTGATATGACGCGTGTAGTGAATTTCGAATTTTTGATACCTGCGTTCGGCCACGCCGAACACCAACCTCAAGAAAAATGCAGTTCCCCCTCCACATTTGATTCGGTTCCGTCAGCTATAACTGTGCGAGCAACCGCTGCGCCCGCAACAACACCGGCGCATCCACCATCTGCCCATCAATCTGGTAAGCCCCCGCCCCATGCGCCCCGGCGTCAACCACCCGCCGTGCCCAGGCCAGGTCGGCGGCGCTGGGCGCCAACGCTTCATGGATCACCGCCACCTGCCTGGGATGGATACACAACGCGCCGGCAAAGCCCATTTCATAGGCATGCCGGATCGAACGGCGCAGGCCTTCAGGATCGTCGATGGCCGGGTGCACGCCATCCAGTGGCGCCACCAGGCCAGCCGCGCGGGAATGCACGATCAGCGCCAGGCGTGCCTGGTCGAGGGCGAACTGCGCGGCCGGGGAGTTGCTGCTCAAGTTGAGGTCCAGCGCCAGGTCCAGGCCGCCGAATGACAGGCGTTCGACCTGCGGCGCCCCCGCGATGTCGGCCACCGCCAGCAAGCCCCGTGCGCTTTCTATAATCGGCCAGATCACTTTGCCCGCAGCGGCGACCACCGCCACCTGGGCCGCGCTTTCCACTTTCGGCAACAGCACACCTGCCACGTTGACGTGGGCTTTGCAGAACGCCACATCTTCAAAATGCTCGGCATGTTCCGGCGCGTTGATGCGCACCCACACCCGGGCCTGCGGGTGACTTTGCAGGAACGCCCCGAGGTTATCCCGCGCCTGGCGCTTGAGCGGCTCTTCCACCGCGTCTTCGAAATCCACGATCACGGCGTCGGCGCCACTGGCCAGCGCCTTGGAAAATCGCTCCGGTCGGCTGCCGGGAACAAACAGCGCAGAGCGCACAAGAGGGTTTGGCATAACGGACTTCCTTATTAGATAACGCCGCGCGCGCGCAGGCTGTCGATGGCATCGCCGGAGTAACCGAGCTGCTCGAGGATGCCCTGGCTGTGCTGCCCCAGCGCCGGCACGGCGTCCATGCGCGGGGTAAACGCCCCGTTGCGTGCCGGCGGCAACAGCGACGGCAACGGCCCGGCAGGGCTTGCAACTTCACGCCAACTGTCGCGGGCCTTGAGCTGCGGGTGGTCCCACACGCCTTGCATATCGTTGACGCGGGCGCTGGCGATCTGCGCGTCCTCCAGGCGCTGGATCACGGCCTCGGCATCCAGTTGGGCAAAGCTGTCGACGATGATCTGGCGCAGCGCCTCGCGGTTGGCCGAGCGCTTGAAGTTGGCGCCGAAGCGCTCATCCGTCGCCAGCCCAGGCGTGAGCAGCACCTTGTCGCAGAACGCCGCCCATTCGCGCTCATTCTGCAAACCGAGCATCACCGTGCCGCCGTCACCGGTGGGAAACGGCCCGTAGGGGTAGATGGTCGAATGCGCCGCGCCGGCACGCGGGGGTGGAGGCGCACCGTCGAAGGCGTAGTACATCGGGTAGCCCATCCATTCCACCAGGCTTTCGAGCATGCTCACGTCGATGCGGCTGCCCTGCCCCGTCTTGCCGCGCAACAGCAGCGCGGAAAGGATGCCGCTGTAGGCGTACATGCCGGCGGAGATGTCGGCGATGGAGCAACCGGCCTTGGCCATCTGCTCGTCACCCGGGCCACCGGTCACCGACAAAAAGCCGCCCTCGCTCTGGATCAGCAGGTCATAGGCTTTCTTTTTCTCGTAGGGCCCGCCTTCGCCATAGCCGGAAATGTCGCAGACGATCAGCCGTGGAAAGCGTGCATGCAGCGCCTCGAACGACAGGCCCATGCGCGCCGCCGCGCCCGGTGCAAGGTTCTGCACCAGCACATCGGCATCCGCCAGCAGGCTGTCGAGGATGGCGTCGGCGTCGTCCTGCTTGAGGTCCAGGGTGAGGCTTTCCTTGGAGCGGTTGGTCCACACGAAATGCGAGGCCAGGCCACGCACGCGCTCATCGTAGCCACGGGCGAAATCACCGGCACCGGGGCGTTCGATCTTGATCACGCGGGCGCCGAGGTCGGCCAGTTGACGGGTGCAAAAGGGCGCGGCGATCGCGTGTTCCAGGCTGACAACGGTGATGCCGTCCAGCGGTCGTGGGTCAGTCATGACAGTTCCTCAGAGCCAGTGGGCCATGGACGCGGCGTTGCGCACATCCCAGACTTTGGCGATCAATGCGGCGGCCTGGGCCGGTGTGCGAGCGTTACTGAACCGGGCGAGGCGCTGGAATTTATCCGCCAGTTCTGCACGGCTCAGGGTGTTGCCCGGGTCGCCCTTGGGCTCGTCGATGGCGCCGTGCAGGGTGCGGCCGTCAACCGTGGTGACGGTGACGCGGCCGAGCCAGCGCTGCGGGTAGGCGCCATCGACCTCGGGGTCGAGGGTCATGCTGACCCTGTCGCGAAAGGCGGCGACGGCGGGATCGGTCAACGCCGATTCATGGAACTCGGTGAGCCCGGCCTTGCCATGCACGGCGATCAACCCCAGCACGGTGCCCATGGAGAACTTGGCCTGATGCACGCTGGTCGGCACGCTTACCCGCCCCAGTACATCGATGGCGCCTTGGTGCACACGGGTTTCCACACGGGCGATATCGACGGCCTCCAGGCCTTCGCGTTGCATCAACGCCAGCAACGCATCGGCGGCCGGATGGGTATGGCGGCACGACGCGTGGAACTTGAACGAGGTCTCCAGCAGCGCCCAACGGCTACCAAGGCCAGCCGATAACTTGCTCGGTTCGGCATCCGTGGACATACCCGCCGCCAGGCCCTGGTCGCCTTCGAGGATATTGCGCGCACCGGTCAGGCCATCCGCCGTCAGGTACGCGGCGAGCAAACCGTCCGCGGCCGCCTTGGCCGTGTGCAGTTGCTTGGAGTCGGCGGCATCGCGCAGGAACTCCCACAGCCCGGCGGCCTGGGTGCCGGCGCTGCCGAGCAGATGGATGAACTGGTCCTGATTGAAATCCAGCAACTTGCCCACCGCCACGGCCGCCGCCAGGGTGCCCACCGTGGCCGTGGTGTGGAAGATGCGGTAGTGGGAGCGCCCCATGAATTCGCCGATGCGGATCCCGGCCTCATAGCCGGCCACCGAGGCCAGCAACACGTCACGGCCGGATTTACCGAGGTCCTGGGCGGCGGCCAAGGCAGCGGGAAACACCACGGTGGCCGGGTGCAGCACCGAGCTGTTGTGCAGGTCATCCTGTTCCACCAGGTGGGACGAGGCGCCGTTGACCAGTGCGGCGAAATACGCGCTGCTGCCGGTGCCATTGACGATCACCTGCGCCGGGCCGCTGCTCGGGCCCATCTTCTGGGCATAGCGCTCGAACAACGGGATCGGGTGCGCGCCCTGGCTGGCCAACGCGGACGCCAGCCAATCCAGGAACAGGTCTTCGGTGCGCGCCAGCACGGGTTCGGGCAACTGCTCGTAGGCCAGGTCGGCCAGGAACCGACACAGGGCTTGGGTATGGCTCATGGGCAGGCCCTCAGAAGCTGCGTGGCAGCTCGAGCAGGTGCTCGGCCACGTAGGACAGGATCAGGTTGGTGGAGATCGGCGCCACCTGGTACAGGCGCGTCTCGCGGAATTTGCGCTCGACGTCGTACTCGCAGGCAAAGCCAAAGCCGCCGTGGGTCTGCAGGCAGGCATTGGCCGCTTCCCAGGACGCCTTGGCCGCCAGGTACTTGGCCATGTTCGCGCTGGCGCCGGCATTCACGCCGCTGTCGTATTCCGCACAGGCGCGCCAGCGCATCAGGTCGGCCGCCTCGACTTCGATATGGGCTTCGGCAATCGGAAACTGCACGCCCTGGTTCTGCCCGATGGGCCGGCCGAACACCACGCGGTCGCGGGCGTAGGCGCTGGCCTTGTCGATAAACCAGCGGCCATCGCCGATGCATTCGGCGGCGATCAGGGTGCGTTCGGCATTGAGGCCATCGAGGATGTATTTGAAGCCCTTGCCCTCTTCGCCGATCAAGCTATCGAGGGGCAGTTCAAGGTTGTCGAAGAACAACTCATTGGTCTCGTGGTTGACCATGTTCGCGATGGGCTGCACGGTCAGGCCGTTGCCGATGGCCTCACGCAGATCGACCAGGAAGATCGACATGCCTTCGGACTTTTTCTTCACCTGTGCCAACGGGGTGGTGCGCGCCAGGAGGATCATCAGGTCGGAATGCTGCACCCGCGAGATCCAGACCTTCTGGCCGTTGATCACGTATTTGTCGCCACGCTTGATCGCGGTGGTCTTGATCTTGGTGGTGTCGGTGGTGGGCTCGGTGACCGCCATGGATTGCAGGCGCAATTCGCCACTGGCGAGCTTGGGCAGGTAGAAGCGTTTTTGCGCCTCGCTGCCGTGACGCAACAGGGTGAACATGTTGTACATCTGCCCGTGCACGGTGCCGGAGTTACCGCCGCAGCGGTTCACCTCCTCGAGGATCACCGAGGCTTCGGCCAGGCCCAGGCCGGAGCCGCCGTACTCCTCGGGAATCATCGCCGACAGCCAGCCGGCGTCGGTCAGCGCCTTGACGAAGGCTTCGGGGAAGCCCTTTTCTTCGTCGATCCGGCGCCAGTAGGCCGCGTCGAATGCGGCGCACAAGGCGCGCACGCCGTCGCGGATGGCATTGAGTGCTTCGTTGTCATTCGGGTTCATCTCACGGCTCTCCGCCTGTTGTTCTTGGCTTATTCGAAATGCACTTCAGCGGTCTGCGCCAGGCCATCGGTATTCCCGGCCCACAACGCCGCCGCCCCGGTTTCACTGATGCGACCGCCCACTGCGAACGGCTGCGGCGCAATCAACGGGCGCACGCCGCGATAGGCAAAGCGCCGCACGGTGGCTTCGGGATGGGCGCGGCAAAACGCGCGCAGGCTCAAGGTCGCGATCAGCGGGCCATGCACCACCAGCCCGGCGTAGCCTTCGGTGCCGGTGACATAGGGGTAGTCGTAGTGAATGCGGTGACCGTTGAAGGTCACGGCGCTGTAGCGAAACAGCAGGGTCGGCGTGGGGTCGATGGTTTCCTGCCACTCGCCCTGGGCCAGGGCCTCGCCGCTGCCCGGCTTGGGCGGCGTCGGCTCGCGGTAGACGATGTCCTGTTCTTCGCGGATCGCCAGGCGACCTTCCTGGGCATAGTCATGGCGCACGGTGACAAACAACAGCGAGCCGCTGCGGCCGGTCTTTTCTTCGACCTGGGTGATGGTCGACACGCGGGTTGCCGCCTCGCCGGCCCGCAGCGGGTGCAGGAATTCGATACGCCCGCCGGCCCACATGCGATTACGGTTATCCGCCGGCGGCAGGAAGCCGCCACGGGCCGGGTGGCCGTCGCCGCCCAGGGCGCTTTCCGGCAGCGGGTCCTGGAAGAAGCACCACTGCCACAGCGGCGGCAGGACCGCGCCCTGCTCGGGGACGGCTTCGCCAAAGGTGGCGGCAATGCGTTTGAGCAGGTTATGGCTCAGGTGGTCGTGGGCGGTTTCGCTTCGGCCGATCCAGTCAGTAGCGCTCATCAGGTACAGGTCCTCGGGCAGTGAGTGTCTGCCCCGGATCATGCAAGCGCCGGCCCGTTCTGAGAATTTGCATTTCAATAAACCAGCGTTCGGCTATGCTGAACGCTCTTTCCCCGACATAACACCCGCGCGGCCCAGATCCGTAGATACCGTCTTATCCCGCACCGCGCAATCCCCGTAGCAGCTGTCGAGCCCCGGCGAGGCTGCGTCGGGCGCGCTGTCGATTCAGGACCGAGTCGCGGCCTACGCAGCCTCGCTTGCGCTCGACAGCTGCTACGGGGATTTGGGCGGTGTTGGATAGGACGGTATCTACCGGGTTCATTCATACGGGAGTTTTGCATGCACTTCGACCTGGCCGACCTGCGCCTGTTTATCCATATCGCCGAATCCCCCAGCCTGACCCAGGGCGCCAGGCGCGCCTTCCTCTCGCCGGCCGCCGCGAGTGCGCGGATCAAGGCGCTGGAAGGCCAGCTCGACACGCGCCTGCTGTACCGTGACAGCCGTGGCGTAGAGATCACCCCTGCGGGCGAACGGCTGCTGCACCATGCGCGGTTGATCATGCGCCAGGTGGATTACCTCAAGAGTGAGTTCACCCAATACGGCGTGGATTCCGCCGGGCATATCCGCATCTTCGCCAACACCACGGCGGTCACCGAGTTCCTCCCGGAGGTGCTGGCCGGCTTCCTGTCCCAGCGCCCTGGCGTGACCGTCGACCTGCAGGAGCGCTTGTCCCGCGATATCGTGCGCGGCGTGCTGGATGGCACCAGCGACATGGGCATCATCGCCGGCCCCGTGGAGGCGGCGGGTTTGCAGGTGCTGCACTTCAGCACCGACAAACTGGTGCTGATGGTACCCGTCGGCCACGCCTTGGCCGATCAAGCCTCGGTCACGTTGGAGCAAACCCTGGCCTATCAGCATATCGGCCTGCATGAAGGCAGCACCTTGCTCAGCTTCCTGCGTGAACACGTCGAACGGTTGGGCAAGCAGTTGTCGCTGCGTATCCAGGTGTCGAGTTTCGAGGCGATTTGCCGGATGGTCGAAGCGGGCGTGGGCATCGGCATCATCCCCGAGTCCGCCGCCGTACGGCACAGCCGCACCATGCAACTGGTGGCGGTGACGCTGGATGAGCCGTGGGCGATTCGTGAGCGCAGTATTCTGGTCAGGGAGCTTGAGGCACTGCCCGGCACCATACGGGCATTGATTGCCACGCTGATGCCGGAAACGGTCAATGCAGGGTGAGGTTGTGCTGGCTGGCGTGGTCGAGGTTGATGTGGCTCAAGCGGCCTTGATCATCGAATAACAGCCAGTCCGTCCCCAGGCGCCGCGCCTGGACTTGCGCTTGTGGCCAGTGCAGGCTGACGCAGAGCCGGTCGCTGGCGCGATGAATGAAATGCCAACGGGTCGCCTCTTCCTCCACGCCATAGCGAATCAGCAGCCAGTCCTCGAACAGGAATGGCCAGACCGTTTGATCCCACTCCTCCTCCCGCAGGTTGCCGGGCAAACGATAGCCCTTGCGCGCCCCACCCTGCTTCAGGACGAGGACCGGCGGCCCTTCACTGTCGTACTTGATCAAGTATTGCGCCGCCTGACCGGTTGCACTGGGTAGCCCGAAATCCGCTTCTATGACATCGATTCCAGGGTCGCGACTGATCAAGCGACGCTCCGGCAAACGATAATGCCAGAGCGCCAGGATCCCGCCCATTTCCAACAGCCACAGGTATTCGTTGTGCTGATCCGTCTCGAGGGCATGCACCCGTGCCGGTAGATCGCCCACGTGCCATAACGTTTCAAACCCACGATCGACGTCCACCACCCTCAGTTCCCGGTCACGGCCGACGGTCCAGGCAGTGCCGTCAAACACCTTGGCAAATACGTCCAGCGCCAAGACACCAAGGTCCGTGGCCGTGCGGCTTACCAGGTCCAGCTTGCTGATACGCCACAGCCGGTCTCGACGCGTCAGCGCCAAGGCCACTTGGCGGCTGTGGCCGATGACAATCTGCTGCGCCGGCACCGCAAAATGAAACAGCGTCTTGCCCTGCGCATCCACCACCAGCGCGCCGGCCTCGCCCAGCCCCAACAGGTAACGCTCATCGTGCAGGGGCACGGCATCCAGGATCGGCCGATTGCCCGCCGCCGGTGCGGACCACTCCAGCGTGCTGCCCACGCGGTCCAGCGACACAACGGCTGGACGTTTCAGCGCCTGGCCCGGCAAGTCCGCCTGAAGCAATTTATCCCGACTCATTTTGACCAGCGCCTGCAACTGATTGAAGTTCAGACGCCCGTGCCCACTGAACTGGTCGGCAAGAATCGCGTGCACGGTAGCGCCTGCCAGCCAGGCCAGGGCCGAGGATTGGGCTTTATGTTCCAGCAATGCCTCGGCCAGGGCGGCGCGCTCGCTGCCGCGCGCGGGGTCGTCACGCACGTCTTCGACCCATTCGCCGTACGCCTCCAGGGTGTCCGGCAGCAGGATGGCGCGCTTGACCAACGCGCCAATGGCCAGGCGCCCACCGGCCGCTTCGGCATTGAGCAGCCATTGCGCGGCGCGTGGGCGTTCAGCCGGCAGGCTCCAGATCACATCGACCGCTTGCAGCCACAACCCCTTGGCGATCAACGCTTCGGCCCACTCCAGGCGCAGGCGGTCGGCGGTTTCCGGTGATTTGGCCTGGAGCATCAGCACCGCATCGCCGAAGGCATCGTCACGGCGCGCCACCAGCAAGGCGCGCTGCCAGTTCTCGGCCAGGCACAACAGGCGTACGATCACCCCAGGTGGCATATCCCAGGCCAGGGCGAGGTCGGCGGCTTGTTGATAGCGCGCGTGTTTTTCCAGGTAATCGAGGGCCTGCTGACGCTCCTTGAGCAACTCGGCGAGGATAAACACCGCTTCTTCAATGCGCCCGGCGCGGTCCAGGCGCTCATAGCTCTGGCGGTAGACCTGGCGCAGGTGCTCGGTCATCCCCTCTTCGAAGAACATCGAACGGCTTGCCCCGTTTTGCCGGTCCAGGGCCAGGTCCTGGCGGCGTTGGGGGGTTCCAAAGCTCTGCTCGTCACCGGACTGCTCACCATTCAAGGGAATGGCATGGCGCAAGGCTTCTTCGAAATTGCCGTCCTCGAACATCTCGAGCATCCGCCGCACATAAGCAGCCTGACGCTTGCCATACAACGTGGACAAGCGCGAATGCAGGGTCAGGCGGGTCAGCCAGCGGCGCCACGCAGCGGGTTTGTGCCGGCGCGGTTCGCTGCGCGCAGCGATGCCTGGGGCGGCCGGTGCTGTTGGCGTGCCGGAGACTGGCGTGCGCCCACGCCGCAGGGCTCGGTTCAGGCCCCATAAAAAGCCGGTCAAGAACAGCCCACCGACCAACGTCACGCCGACCACCGCAAAAACCTGGTCGCTGCTCAGCGTTGGCATGGGTGTCAAGGGCGCGTGCTGACCCTGGTTGGCCATCCACAGCACAGCAGTCACCAGCGCCAAGGTCGCGCCAAGCTTGAGTGCCGGGAACGAGGCTGGCTCGCGTGAGTCCCACTCGCCGTTGCCAGCCGCGGTCGCTTTGGCCGGCGGGCTCTTCGGCGCATGGCGCTGACGTTCGATCAGCGCCTGCATCACCCCTTCCCGCTCCGGGCTGACGGGCCCCAGTGCCCCGCCGAGAATCTCACGCACATCGGTGACCCGCAGCGGCGGCACCGGTTCCAGTACCGGTGCATGGCAGTCGAAGGTATCCAACAGTGTGCAGGCGCTGATATCCAGCCACTGCCCAGGCGCCAGCAACTGCGCATCGCGCAACTGCAAGGCCTGCACCTGGCTGCCACGCACCAGCCACAGGTCGGCAGCCGGCAAGGCCCGCAGCTCCTGCGGGTCGAGCAGCGCGGAGGACAAACCACGGCCCTGGCGCACCAGCGGCCAACCGACCAGGGTTTCGCACAACACCGATTCAGGCCGCGCGAACTGCAACACATCGCCGTCGGCAAAGCGGTAGGCACGGGCGCCGGGCTGCCAGTATTCGAGGATCAAGCCGGCGCGCTCGTGCAAATCCAAGCGGTCGCTGGAAAACCACAGCCCATCAATGTGTTGATGCCCCGTCAGCAGCGGGCGCCTGATCAGCATTGCGTCCTGTTCAAGCATGCTCACGCTCATGGGTTAACAACGCGACCTGGTTACACAGCACTTGCAGGCGCATGGCACGCTCGGGCACCGAATACACCAACAGTTCACGGGCGCTGGTGATAACGGCAACCAGGCCACTCATCGGGCAGAACGTTGCCCGCGCAATCGCTGCCGAGGTGGTGAACAGCACACGCTGCTGCCCTTCGATATACAAACCGACGGTGTGCTGGTTCGGGCCCAGCAGTACCAGCGCGTGCAGTTCCTGGGGGCCAACCTCATGGTGCAGGCCGATGGCCTTCCAGCCGGGGGCCAGGTCGATCTGGGCTTTTTTCGAGGGGAAGCTGTCGTGGGTGACCACGCGCCAACGTTGGCTGCCAAGATTATCGGCCAGCAGTGCACAGCCGCCAAAGTACTGCCGCCAATAGGCGGTGCCTGCAAACAGCACCTGGCTCACGCCATTGGCCGCACCCACCGCGTAACCACCGGACCTCAGCCCATCGCCCGTAGCCGCATACACGACGACTTGCCCGCCTTCACTGCGGGCGTAGGCCAGGGTCAAGGTGTCGACCTGGGCCAGGCCGATGACATTGTCGGTGATCTCGCAGCCCTCACGCGCCGGAGCGCGGAGCACCGCGCCTTGCCAGCAGGCGAGCCGGCCCTTGCTGTCCAGCAGGTAGAGCCGTTCGCTTTTCTGACTGCGCAACCACACCGAGGGCAGGAACGTCGCGGTGCCTGGAGGAAGGTGCAGTCGTTCGGCGGGTGGTTTGTCGATCGGGGCAATGCCCGGTATGTTCCAGAAGCTCAAGGTGTTGTCACTGCTGAGCACCGCGCCCAGGCTGCGGTAGTGAAAGCTCATACTCAGCGCGCGTTGGTGGCCTGACCACAGGCGCCGACGCACCTCGAGGGATTTTTTCTGGTTCCTCGACGGCAGCTTGATCACCACCATTCCGGTTTCATCCAGCATGCGCAGGGCGACATGGCTGCCGGAGCCTGAGATCACCGGCGGCAAGGTCAGGACCACGCGCGGCACCACACCAGTCTTGGTGGCGGGCGGTGCCTTGACCTCGTGATCGAACTGCCCTTTGAGCAATTGCACCGCGTGCTGCGCCTGCGGCATCGGCAGCAACACCCGTCGCGTCTGGCCTGCCTGCAACTCAAACGACAGGCTACGCCCATCCAGGCTGCGCTTGACCTGGACCCGGTGGCTGCAATGCCTGGCGTCGGCGACCGGCAAGCGTTGCCCGACCATCCAGCATTCACCCACAGGACGATCCTGCGCGGCCATCCAGTCGCGCCAGGCATACCAATGGCTGTCGCTCACCCCTTCATAGGTGCGGGCGTTAAGCAGACGCTTGATCTGTGCCGGCGAATCCAGTTCATGCAACACCGGCGGGCCTTGCAGCAGCCCCCAACGCAGCTCGGCGCCCGCCTCTTCGGCACGCCGCGCCAACAGCATCAGCAATGCGATATGCACCAGGCGTGCGGCCCCCAACTGCAAGGGACCGGCGTCGAACAGCACCACCATCAGGCGGTTGGCCTCACGGGCACGGTACTGGGGCGCGAGGAACATATGCTCGCCCCCGACCGCACGGCGGAGAAACTCATCGGGTACCTCCTCTGCCAGCAACCATTCACTGGAGAGCAGACGCTCATAGGGGCCACGGCGTTGCAGGTCGCCCAGGCCATCAGGCTCCGGCACACCGCCTTGTTGCCTGCCCCGCAGTGGGCCGAGCAGCGGGTTGAGACGGCCCAGCAGATCGGCGAACACTGGCAGGTGCTCGGGCGCAAACCATTCCAGCCACTGCCGCCAGGGTTGCAGGGCATCAGGCAGTTGCATCGGGCATCCCCCAGTGAGCAGCGATTCGCCGCAAATGATCGGGGCTGACGGGCAGCAAGCGATCCAGCGGCACCACGGCCTGCGGTTCACGCCACAGCAATAACGGCGAACGTTTGAAGCGTGCCGCCAGGGCCTGGCCCAGCACATCTACCGCAGCTGTCGGCTCCCAACTGGTGGGCAACCACAGCCCTGGCGCGACATCTCCCGGTGCGGCGTAGGCCACCCCGTCGACCCAGGGCAGGTCAACACCGGCGCCGGTAACCACCAGCACTTCACCGCTGGCCGTGGCTTGCAGTCGCGCAGCCTGTTCGTCCGGCAGCTGTAACAAGCGCGCGTGCAGAAGCCGAGCAGCGTCACCCCAGGCGACAGCGGCCTGCGGCTCGGTCGGTACCTGCCGTGGGCGCCAGGTCCAACGCTGCAACGCTGCACTCATGGCGTGGGCGTCAGCAGTCGCGCCAATTGCCCGCGTACCTGTCGCAACGGCTCAGGCAGGGTCTGGCTGTTGAAGTTGGCGTCAATCTCGCGCAGCAGGCCTTCCAGCGCCGGGCTCGCCGGTGGCTCGGTGCGTGCCAGGTAATCTTCGGCGGTTTCCAACAGGCGATTGAATCGTGACATCGGCTGCAAGGTGGCTTCCTCCACCGCACTGAACAAATGACGGTTACTGGAGGCGGCAAACAGGTCGCGCAGCACTTCACGACCGTGTTGCTGGCTTTCCTGGGTCGGCAGCACGTACAGCAGCGGCCACAGGTCGGCATCGCTGGCTTCCAGGCACCCGCCCAGCAAGGCAGCCGCTGCGATCAGCCGTTGAGACTTGACGATACGCCGGTCCGATAACTGAATGCCGGCTTCACGCAGGCGGCGGATAGCCTGGGCCAGTAACGGACGTACGGGGTTGAGGTCAACGTTTTTCAGCGCATGGCCAAGGGTGTCCAACTGGGTCAAACCGAGCAACTGCTGCACCGGCCGCTGTTCCGACTGCCAGCCACCCGCGAGCATGGCCTCCAACTGGTTATCCGGCACCGACTCGACAAACAGGTGCAACAGGAAACGATCCCCGAACGCCGCCAGCGCTTCGTCGTCCGGCAGGCCGTTGGCAGCACCGACACACACGCGCAGCGGGCATTGGATCTGGGTGTGTCCACGGCGAAAGCGGCGCTCGTTAAGCACGCCCAGCAGGGTGTTGAGGATGGCGGTCGAACCGAGGAAGACCTCATCGAGAAAGACGATATCGGCTTCCGGCAGCATGCCGCTGACGTCGGTTTCGACGGTGCCTTCGCGCAGTTTCTTCAAGTCCACCGCACCAAACAATTCCGAGGGTTCGGTAAAGCGCCCCAGCAGGTATTCGAAATAACGCCCGCCCATGGACTGCGCCACACGCCGCACCACGGCACTCTTGGCGGTGCCAGGTGGCCCGATGACCAGGATGTGCTCCTGAGCCACGGCGGCCAATACAATCAGCTCGGCCAGTTGCTCACGCCCGACCAGGCCTTCGGTGGCCGCACGCACGGCATGGCGAATTTGCGCGGCAGCGCTGTGCAACTCAGCAATCATGGGTGTCTTCCCTGAAACCAAAGCAAGGAATCTTGCCTGAGGCTAAGGTATTAGCAAAGCGTTGTTACATAAACCCAAGAGGAGTCAGCCCCGATGCAGCTTGAGGGATCCTGCCACTGCGGCGCCGTGACGTTCAGCCTCACCAGCGCCCACCCGTACCCTTACCAGCGTTGCTATTGCTCGATCTGCCGCAAGACCCAGGGCGGCGGCGGTTATGCGATCAACCTGGCCGGGGATGCCAATAGCTTGCAAGTGCGCGGGCGCAAACAGATTTCGATCTACCACGCCCGGCTCAAACCCGAGGGCGCCAGCCGTGCCCATGCGAGTAGCGCCGAGCGGCATTTCTGTTCGCAGTGCGGCAGTGCGCTATGGCTGTTCAGCCCGGAGTGGCCGGAGCTGATCCACCCGTTTGCCTCGGCCATCGACACGCCGTTGCCAGTACCGCCGGCGCATACGCACCTGATGCTGGGCTCGAAGGCGCCGTGGGTCGAAGTCAGCGTGCGCAAAGGCGACCTGCAGTTTGATGAATACCCCGAAGAGTCCATCGCGCAGTGGCATGAACGCCATGGGCTCAGCCGTTAACAGTCTTTGACAGTTTCCCGACAAAGCTCGCAAAGATTGTTGGACGGCCCTTCCCTAGCATTCGAGCATCCAAACAGCCATTCGGGTGCTCCTCATGTTTCGCAGATTGCGCGGTATTCCGCTGCTGGGTTGCCTGCTGGGCAGCCTCGGTTGCCATGGGCAACCGCCGGCACCACCGCCCATTCAGAAGGGTGACTACGGCGCGATCATCCGCTACCTGCAAGCCCGCATTCCCCGGGCGATCGCCCAAGAGCATATCGCCGGCCTGTCGATTGCCCTGGTCAATGGCCAGGAGCTGATCTGGGCCCAGGGCTTCGGCCTGGCCGACAAGGCCCGGGGCGTGCCGGTCACGCCCAACACCGCGTTCCGTGCCGGTGGCATTTCCAAGCTTCTCACCGCCACGGCCGCGCTGCAATGTGTGGAACAACAGCGGCTGGCGCTGGATGCGCCGATCCAGCAGACCTTGCGCGAGTTTTACGTGCGCTCGCGCTTTCATGACGACCAGGCCGCTGCCGACCGCGCTGTGACCCTGCGGCGTTTACTCAGCCACCAGTCCGGCCTGCCCAGTGAACACCTGCGTGACCTGCACAGCACCTACGCCATGGGGCAGATGCCGATGCGCGTGTCGGGGGTTTGGCTGAGCAGCCCGCCAGGCTCGCAGGTGGCGTATTCCAACCTCGGTTATGCCCTGGTGGGCGCGGCCATCGAGCGCAGCAGCGGCAAAAGCTTTGAAGCCCAGTTGCAAAACAGCCTGCTCAAGCCGCTGGAAATGAACCAGTCGAGTTTTGTCGGCACCGCCAGCCAGCAGGCGTTCCGCGCCCTGGGCTACACGGACGGCGTTGCCAGTACCGATGCCCCGGTGCGCGACATCGCCGCCAGCGGCCTGTGGGCCAGCCCGAAAGACCTCGCGCATTACGTGCACATGCTCTTCGCCCAAGGCGTCTACAAAGGCAACCGCGTGCTGGGCAGCGCTTCGATCGACGCGATGTTCACCCAGCAGAACACCGGCAATGCGCTGGACTTCGATTGCCAGATGGGCCTGGGCTGGTTCCTCGCCCCATGCGGTGACGAACCCGTCGGCCCCGGTATACGCACCTACCAGCACAGCGGTGGCGGCGATGATTTTGCCGCGCAGTTGAGCCTGCTGCCCGACCAACAACTGGCCGTGATCATCATGGCCAATGACAGCAACGCCGAAGACCTGGTGGCCGGCCTGGCCACCGACACCCTGCGCCTGCTGCTCCAGGCGCAAACCGGCCACGCCGTCTGCGCCGACGACTGCCAGGCGCCCAGCCACGGCCTGAAACTGCGCCACGTGCCGGCCGCCATCGACCGCAGGCGCCTGGCCGGCTTCTACGCCACCGCCTGGGGCGTGTTCCGGATCAAGGATGACGATCAGCGGCTGTCGGGCGAGTTGGCCGGCTACACCTTCGAATTATTGCGCGACGACGATGGCTGGTTGCGCGCGCAGAAGAAAGTGCTCGGCTTCTGGCTCAAGGACCTCGGCGAACTGGGCCGCGTGCAACTGGACGTGATCAGCGTGCAAGGCCGCCAGATGCTCACCGCCCGCAGCCACGGCCAGCGCGTGGCTATCGGTGAGCGCATCGAACCGCCGCCCTTGCCCTCGGCCTGGGCCGACACCATCGGCACCTATCAAGTGCTCAACACCCATGAGCCGGACGCCCCCCTGAGCGGCATCAGCGTGCGCCTGGAAGACGGCTTCCTGGTGATCCGCGGCCAACTGCACGACGAACCGCTGACCGACTACATCCTGCTGCCCATCGACAACGCCCATGCCGTCCTCGCCGGCAACGGCTATGGCCTGGGCGATACGGTGAGCCGCCAGATCAACGGTCTCAGCGCTTCGGGCTACGCCTTCAAACGCACCCGCTCCCCTTATAAACCCTTGGCTTTCTAACCCCCCCATATGGAACCCTTTATGCGCTCAACCCCCCTGTACCTGTCGCTCTCCTCACTGTGCCTGCTGGCCGCTGCCGACCGCGCAATTGCCGAAGACTGGCAATACAGCCTCAAGGCCGGCATGGCCAACGTGCCCCGCTACAGCGGCAGCGATGAGCGCATGACCGCGCCGGTGCTGGGCGGCAAAGTCGTCAGCCCCTGGGGGATATTCCTCGACACCGACAAAGGTCTGGGCTGGGGCTATGAAGGCAACGCCTTGAGCTTCAGCACCTATATCGGTGCCAGCCATTCACGCAAGGACAAGAATCATAGCCTGCACGCCGGCTCGAAGCGGCTCAAGGGCATGGGCGAGATCAAGGCCCGCCCGCAAGTGGGAGTGAGTGCCAGCTATAACCTGGGTGGCGTGATTGCCGGCGCGACCCTGGAACACGCGCTCAAGGAAGATGACCACAAGGACAGCGGCAAGGCGTTCACCCACCTGGAGCTGAGCCTGGGCACCACGCTCTACGACGGCCGCTACGGATCGGTCGATGCCAGCCTCAACAGTCACTTTGGTGACCGCAATTACCTGCAGACCTGGTACGGCGTGACCACCGGCCAGGCCGCGCAAAGTCGCTTCAAGGCCTACAAGGCCGGTGCAGGCAATATCAGCAATGGCATGAACCTGGTGTGGAGCCTGCCGATCAGCGAGCACACCCAGTTCTCGACCCTGCTGGATGTGCAATACCTGGCGGATGACGCGGGCAAGAGCCCGATTGTGGAGCGGCGCTTGCAGACCTCGGTGATGGGGGTGTTGGAATACACCTTTTGACCGGGTAAGCCCGTCAGAAAATGTGGGAAGGGGCTTGCTCCCTCCCACATTTGCCTCCCATTGTTCTCCGGATACTTATTCGGCATACGCCCACGTCATGCGAAACGACGCCCCGCCCCACTCCGAATCCATCACGTGCACGTGCCCGCCATGCCACTGCGACACCCGCTGCACCAGCGCCAGGCCGAGGCCGAAGCCGCCGGTGCGGCGGTCGCGACTGGCATCCAGGCGCATGAAGGGCTGGAAGATCCTGGCCCGGCCGTCCTCGGGCACGCCGGGGCCGTCGTCACACACACGCACTTCGTAGCCCTCGCCGAACTTCACCAGCGACACCTCGACCCGGCGCTCGGCATAACGGATGGCATTGCGCAGCAGGTTGATCACGGCGCGGGCCATGAAGCGCGGCTCGATCTGGATAAAGTCGACCTCGCAGGTACGCAACGTCAGCTGGATACCGGCCGCCTCCGCCTCCAGCGCGACGCTGCCGATCACGCTGTCGAGCCAGCTGTGGGCCTCGATGCGCTCGCGGGTGACCTGAGTGGCGCCGCGCTCCAGGCTGGCGTAGGTGAGCAGCTCGGACACCATCTCCTCCAGCTCGCCGAGGTCAGCGTACATATCGGCGATCAATTCGCCCCGCTGGCGCGGGTCGGCCTGTTGCTTGAGTTGGTCGAGTTCGAACGATAACCGTGCAATCGGTGTACGCAGTTCGTGGGACACCGCATTGGTGAGTTCGCGCTGGTTGGCGATCAGGCTTTCGATGCGCTCGGCCATCTGGTTGAAGTGCCCGGCCAGCGCACGCACGGTGGAGCTGCGCGGCAGCAGGATGCGCGAGCCGAGGTCGTTGTCGCCGAAGCGCTGCGCGGCCAGGCGGATATGTTCCAGGTCGCGCCAGTGCGGGCGCACCCAGAAATACAGGACGATGGCCAGGCACAGCCCGAGAAAACCGTAGGCCCACAGGTATAACCACTTGGGCTCTTCCGGCAGTTTGATTTCCAGCAGTTGCGGGCCACCGTCGATGGCCGTGAGAAACTCCATAAAGTCGCCGCGCACCACCAGCAAGCCCTGTTCCAGAAGCTTTTGTTCGCGCTCGGTGAGGGCCTGGGCATCCTTCTGCACCAGCTTCAGGCGCAGGCCGTAGTGGGACTGCAACTCGGCCAGCCGTGCGGCGCGCTGCTCCACGGGCAACGGCCGCAATTGCTCCACCAAGCCGTATGCCGGGCCACGCATGGCTTCGCGGTTATAGGTCTCGTTGGCTTCGGGGAGCAGTTCGTCGAAGGTGTAGTTGACCAGCCAGATCGCCCCCGCCAGGCCGATCGCCAGAATCACATACAGGCGCAGAAACAGGCGCAGCATCTAGACCTCCCACGCAAACGGATTGAACAGATAGCCCTTGCCCCAGATAGTCTTGATGCACACCGGCTCACGGGGGTTGTCGTTGAGCTTGCCGCGCAGCTTGCTGATGTACACGTCGACGCTGCGGTTAAGGCCGTCGAAGGCAATGCCGCGCATGCGGTTGAGGATGTCGTCGCGGGAAAGAATCTTGCCCGCGCTGCTGGCCAGCAACCACAGCAGCTCGAACTCCATGGTGGTGAGGTCGATCTGCTCGTCCCCCAGGCTGACCACCCGGCAACTGCGGTCAATCGCCAAGCGGCCGAACGCGAGGGCGCCGCGCACCGTCGGCTCGGGCGCCTGGCGACGTTGCAGGGCGCGCAGGCGTGCCAGCAGTACCGGCGGCTTGATCGGCTTGATCACATAGTCGTCGGCACCCGACTCCAGGCCGAGGATATGGTCCAGGTCGTCTTCCTTGGCAGTGAGGATCACAATGGGGGTGTCGGACACCGTGCGGATCTCGCGGCACACATGCAGGCCACTCTGGCCCGGCAGCATCAGGTCGAGCACGACAATCTTGGGTTTGAAGTCGAGGAACGCCGCCAGGGCTTCATCGCCGCGGTGCACCACGCGGACCTCAAAGCCATGCTGTGACAGAAAATGCGCGATCAGCCCTGCCAGCTTCTCGTCGTCCTCAACGAGCAGGACCTTGCCCAGACCCAGGTTTTCCATAAGTTCTCAGTGTGCAAAGACGGATTGAAGAGCGGGCATTATAGGTGGCAAGCTGGTCAACTAAAGCAACTGGCCAGTTGGTGCCGACGAAGCTTCATGCTTTTAAGAGTTTTTAACAAATAGCCTGCATTTTTTAACGCCATCCACAGGGAGTTGTATGCGCAAGGATTACCTGGCGTTCTTCGTTTCGCTGTTCCTGTCGCGGCTGGCGGACCAGATCCTGTTGTTTATCGTGCCACTGATCGTGTTCCAGACCACCCACAGCGTGTCCTGGGCCGGGCTGGCCTTCTTTGTCGAATCACTGCCGCGCTATCTCGCGTTTCCGGTGTGCGGGGCGTTGTGCGACAAGTATTCGCCGGTGCGCATCCTGCATATCAGCCAGGTTTACCGGGCACTGGCCTGTGTGATGGCGGTGGCGTTGTATGGGATGTTCGACGGTATCTACTGGCTGGTGCTGCTGTCGGCGTTATGCGGGGTATTGACGACCCAGGGTATCATGGCCCGCGAAGTGCTGATGCCGCATGTCTTCCAGCAGTACAGCTATGCCAAGACCCTCTCCTACTCGCAGATCGCCGACCAGAGCGGGCTGGTGCTGGGGCCGCTGGTGGCCGCGCTGATGCTGGAGGTGTGGGCCTGGCACTGGGTGGTGCTGGGAATTGCCGGGCTGT
The DNA here is from genome assembly GCF_052112325.1 of Pseudomonas sp. Yb2C2. Lineage (NCBI taxonomy): Bacteria > Pseudomonadati > Pseudomonadota > Gammaproteobacteria > Pseudomonadales > Pseudomonadaceae > Pseudomonas > Pseudomonas sp. Yb2C2. Next base: position 102,679 of record NZ_JAVAJK010000018.1, read on the forward strand.
TTGTGCTGGCGGACCTGGCGATGCTGGCCTGGCAGCGTAAAACCACGGCAAGCCTGGAAACCCATCAGCAGCACCGGGATATCTGGCTGCAACCGCTGCGCATCGCGTTCGGGCATATCCGCAACCTGGCGGACCTGAAGCGGATCATTACCCTGGCGGTCGGTGTGAACCTGATCATCGGCGTGACGCTGGCCACCTCCGCGGCCATGGTCACCGGCCTCTACGCTGCCGACAAGGACACCTATGCCCTGCTGCAGGCGGCCGGCGCGGGAGTGACCATCGCGATTCTGTTTTACCTGGCGCGCGCCACCCTGCCCTTGAAAGTGCTGGGCGGGCTGTCTTACTCGATGATCGGCGCCGGCGCGTTGATCATGGCGGTCAGTCCCAACCTATGGGCATACACCCTGGGCTTCCTGCTGGTCACCGGCTTCGACAAGATGTTCAACGTGTACCTGCGCAGCACCCGCCAGCGGGTCATTCCAGTGCAGGACTTCGGCAAGACCGTCGGCGTGATCACCTTGCTCAACAACCTGGCCCAGCCGCTGGCGGGCCTGGTGATTGCAGTGCTGGCGGCGCCCTTGGGCACGCAGACGGTGATCCTGCTACTGACCGGGATCAGCGCCTTGATCGGTGTGGCCGTGGCCTCAGGCTGGCACGCCACTGTGAAAGCGGAACTCGATGTCGGGTGATTCGATCAGTTCCTGCTCGGCCGCCCTCACCCGCTCGATCACCTGGGCGATGTCCTTGGCGTCGCCGTACTGGTAGGCCAGCTTCAGGTAACCCTGGAAGTGCCGCGCCTCGCTTTTCAGCAGGCCGAAGTAGAACTTGCCGAGTTCTTCGTCCAAATGCGGCACCAGGGCTTCGAAACGCTCGCAACTGCGCGCTTCGATAAAGGCGCCGACCACCAGGGTATCCACCAGCTTGACCGGTTCGTGGCTGCGCACCACCTTGCGCAAACCGGAGGCATAGCGCCCGGCGTGCAGTTGGCGCAACTCGACCTTGCGCTTCTTGATCAGGCGCATGACCTGCTCATGGTGCACCAGTTCTTCCCGGGCCAGCCGCGACATCATATTGATCAGGTCAACATGGGCGTGGTACTTGGCGATCAGGCTCAGGGCGGTGCTGGCCGCTTTGAATTCGCAGTTCTTGTGGTCGATCAACAGGGTGTCCTGATCGGCCAATGCGGCCTGCACCCAGGCATCGGGGGTTCGGCAACCGAGGAATTCGTGGATTTCGGGCAGGTTCATCGGGCTCACGGACAAAGGATCATAAAAAGGCCGCCGATTATACCCACCGCGCCGCAGACCACCAGCCACCGGCCTTGATGTGCATCAACATGACGTCTGGCGGGCAGCAACTATAGTTGTTCCACGCCCACCCTTTTGGAGATCCGATCATGCAAGCCATTCGCAGCATCCTGGTGGTCATCGAGCCCGCGCATTCGGAAAGCCTGGCCCTCAAGCGCGCCAAGCTGATCGCCGGGGTTACCGGCGCGCACCTGCACTTGCTGGTCTGCGACAAGAAACACGAGCATTCGGCGCTGTTGAGCCTGCTCAAGGCCGGCTTGCAGGAGGACGGTTACAGCGTGACCACCGAGCAGGCGTGGAATGAAAGCCTGCATGACACCATTATCGATGTGCAGCAGGCCGAAGGCTGTGGGCTGGTGATCAAGCAGCACTTTCCCGACAGCCCGCTTAAAAAGGCCCTGCTGACGCCGGCGGACTGGAAGCTGTTGCGCTTGTGCCCGACGCCGGTGTTGCTGGTCAAGACGTCCACACCGTGGGCGGGCGGGGTAATTCTGGCGGCGATCGATGTGGGCAACAACGACGGGGAACACCGCGAGCTGCATCACGCGATCATCGACCATGGCTTCGACATCGCCAGCCTGGCCAAGGCGCAGTTGCATGTGATCAGCGCCCATCCGTCGCCGATGTTGTCGGCGGCGGACCCGACGTTCCAGCTCAAGGAAACCATCGAGGCGCGTTATCGGGAGCAGTGCAAGGCGTTCCAGGCGGAATTCGATGTGGATGACGCGCACCTGCATGTCGAGGAGGGCCCGGCGGATGTATTGATCCCCCACCTGGCCCACACATTGAAAGCGGCCGTGACCATCATAGGCACGGTGGGGCGCACCGGCATTTCCGGGGCGTTGATCGGTAATACGGCGGAGGTGATCCTGGATGCGGTGGACAGTGATGTACTGGTGCTCAAGCCGCAGACGTTGATGGATCACCTGGAGGAACTGGCGACCAAGGCCTGACGCCGATCCCCCTCCCACAGTTGGATGTGTGTTGTCAGTCAGCGAGCGCGTCTCTCAGGAACCCCGGGGCGATATAGCGCTGGTAATGGGCCTCGGACAGAATGAAGAACTCACGGTCGATGGCATCGCGCAGTTCCGGCAAGGCCCAGTCGCGAAACTCCGGCAACAGCACCATGCCGTACGCCTCCAGGTTATTGATCACCCGCGCGCCGCGGGCAATCAGCTGGTACGCCCAGCAGTACTCGGACTGGTGCGGCACGAAACGGATCTTGCGTTGCTCCAGTTGGCCGCGCAGGGTCTTGGGATCGAAAATCTCGAGTTTGCCGGCCATCACCTGCACCAACAGTTGCTCCAGCCGCAGCCAGACCGCGCGTTTTTCTTCCTCGTTATAGCCATTCCACTGGATCACTTCGTGGTGGAAACGCTTGCAGCCACGGCACACGAGATCGCCGTAGACCGTGGAGCACAGGCCGACGCAGGGGGTCTTGATGGTTTGGTTGGACATGGGCAACAACACGCAAATCAGCGAAACAGTGCGCCATGTTAGCCCTTTGTCTAAGGTTGATCACCCAGCAAACTTGGTGATGCAACTTACCTTTAGAAATTTTTTGCCGTAGAATCATCCGGCCTTGTAAGGCGCCAATAATCCGCTGGAAGCTGTTTTCAAAGCGTCACGAGCACAGTCGTTCCTTCAGAACGGTGTTGGCGATGGTCATTACCCGGCAGGTAATGATCAGCGCCAACCCTCATCAGCTCCGTTCTGCAGGCGTAAAACTTTGAAAGCAGCTTCTGTAAGGAATGCCGGCAGCGCTGGCTTTGCGGCCCAAAAAGCCCCCGAGCGCATGCGTGCCGTTCATTTCTGGATGAGCGTCCCGTGGGACCACTGATGAGGGTAATAACTGTGCTTGAAGCCTACCGCAAACATATCGAAGAGCGTGCAGCACTGGGTATCGTTCCCCAGCCGCTTAATGCCGAACAAACCGCAGGCCTGGTTGAGCTGCTGAAGAATCCCCCGGCTGGCGAAGAAGAATTCCTCGTTGACCTGATCACCAACCGTATTCCACCGGGCGTTGACGAAGCTGCCTACGTCAAGGCCGGCTTCCTGTCTGCCCTGGCCAAGGGCGAAGCCACTTCCCCCCTGATCGACAAGAAACGCGCGGTTGAACTGCTCGGCACCATGCAGGGCGGCTACAACATCGTGACGTTGGTCGAGCTGCTGGACGACGCCGAGCTGGCGCCTGTCGCGGCTGCCCAACTCAAGCACACCCTGCTGATGTTCGATGCGTTCCACGACGTCGCCGAAAAAGCCCGCAACGGCAACGAGCACGCCAAAGGCGTGATCCAGTCCTGGGCTGACGGCGAGTGGTTCCGTAACCGCCCGACCCTGGCCGACAAGATCAGCCTGCGCGTGTTCAAGGTCACCGGCGAAACCAACACCGACGACCTGTCCCCCGCCCCGGACGCCTGGTCCCGCCCTGACATCCCGCTGCACGCCCTGGCCATGTTGAAAATGGCACGTGAAGGCATCGTGCCGGACGAGCAAGGCAAGACCGGCCCGATGAAGCAGATCGAAGAAATGCGCGGCCAAGGCTTCCCGATCGCCTACGTCGGTGACGTGGTCGGTACCGGATCTTCGCGTAAATCCGCGACCAACTCGGTGCTGTGGTTCTTCGGCGACGACGTTCCCTACGTGCCGAACAAGCGCGCCGGCGGCTTCTGCTTCGGCAGCAAGATCGCTCCCATCTTCTACAACACCATGGAAGATGCCGGCGCACTGCCGATCGAATTCGACGTGACCAACATGAACATGGGCGACGTGATCGACCTGTACCCTCATGCTGGCAAAGTCTGCAAGCACGGCACCGACGAAGTCCTGACCACCTTCGAAATGAAGACCCCGGTCCTGCTCGACGAAGTTCGCGCCGGCGGACGTATCCCGCTGATCATCGGCCGTGGCCTGACCGACAAGGCGCGCGCCGAGCTGGGCCTGGGCCCTACCGACCTGTTCAAGCTGCCTGAAGCACCGGTCGACACGGGCAAGGGTTTCACCCTGGCCCAGAAAATGGTCGGCAAGGCCTGCGGCCTGCCGGAAGGCAAAGGCGTTCGTCCAGGTACCTACTGCGAACCGAAGATGACCACCGTGGGTTCCCAGGACACCACCGGTCCGATGACCCGTGACGAACTGAAAGACCTGGCGTGCCTGGGCTTCTCGACCGACCTGGTGATGCAGTCCTTCTGCCACACCGCGGCGTATCCAAAGCCGATCGACGTGACCACCCACCACACCCTGCCTGACTTCATCATGACCCGTGGCGGTGTATCGCTGCGTCCAGGCGACGGCATCATCCACAGCTGGCTGAACCGCATGCTGCTGCCGGATACCGTCGGCACCGGTGGTGACTCCCACACCCGTTTCCCGATGGGCATCTCGTTCCCGGCCGGTTCCGGTCTGGTCGCGTTCGCCGCCGCCACCGGCGTCATGCCGCTGGACATGCCGGAATCGATCCTGGTGCGCTTCAAAGGCAAGATGAAACCTGGCATCACCCTGCGTGACCTGGTTCATGCCATTCCTTACTACGCGATCCAGGCTGGCCTGCTGACCGTAGAGAAGAAAGGCAAGAAAAACGCCTTCTCCGGCCGCATCCTGGAAATCGAAGGCCTGAACGACCTGACGCTGGAGCAGGCTTTCGAGCTCTCCGACGCATCGGCCGAACGTTCGGCTGCCGGTTGCACCATCAAGCTGTCGAAAGAATCCGTCACCGAGTACCTGAACTCCAACATCACCCTGCTGCGCTGGATGATCGGCGAAGGCTACGGCGATGCCCGCACCCTGGAACGTCGCGCCCAAGCGATGGAAGCCTGGGTCGCCAACCCGGAACTGATGGAAGCCGATGCCGACGCGGAATACGCCGAAGTCATCGAGATCGACCTGGCCGAAATCAACGAGCCGATCCTCTGCGCGCCGAACGACCCGGACGATGCCCGTCTGCTGTCCAGCGTTGCCGGCGAGAAGATCGACGAAGTGTTCATCGGTTCGTGCATGACCAACATCGGTCACTTCCGCGCTGCCGGTAAGCTGCTGGAGCAGGTCAAGGGTCAGTTGCCAACTCGCCTGTGGCTGTCGCCGCCGACCAAGATGGACGCTCACCAGTTGACCGAAGAAGGCTACTACGGCATCTACGGCAAGGCTGGCGCGCGCATGGAAATGCCGGGCTGCTCGCTGTGCATGGGTAACCAGGCACGTGTAGAGCCGAACTCGACCGTGGTATCGACGTCGACCCGTAACTTCCCGAACCGTCTGGGTGACGGCGCGAACGTCTACCTGGCTTCGGCTGAGCTGGCGGCAGTCGCCTCCACCCTGGGTCGCCTGCCGACCGTCGAAGAGTACATGGGCTACGCAGCGAAACTGGACACCATGGCCAGTGACGTCTACCGCTACCTGAACTTCGACCAGATCGCCGAGTTCCGCAAAATCGCAGCAAGCGCCAACATCCCGGTGATCCAGGCTTAACGGTGTGTTGATGTGAAAGACGCCGCGTATCGCAAGGTACGCGGCGTTTTTTATGCCTGGAATACAAACACATTCAGTTGATGCATCTGTCACTGACCCACCGCTATCGAGGGCAAGCCCCACGCGTTACGCTTTGCCCACTTCAAGCGCCAACTGCACCGCGCCATCGACGCTCAAGCCACTGAGCAGCACATGGGGCGCGAGCGCTTCGGGCAACCCCTGCAACACCTCGCGGGCGTCATGCCGCACACGGGCCAACACCAGGCGCTTGCCCTCCCCGCGCACCTGGGCAAAAAACGCCGCCAGCGCTTCGATGCTGGTGCCGTCCAGGTCCGGGGATTCTTCCAGGCTCAACACCACCGCCTCGACCGGCGACTGGCGCATCAGGCGCAAGGCCGCGCCCAGGATGCGTTCGGCATTGACAAAAAACAGCGCCTCGCTGGGCCGGACGATCAAGACCCCCGGCACGGCCAGGGCATCGGCATGGTGCTGGCGATCGACAAAGTCATGACTGTCACCCAAGCGCCCCAGCACCTGGATGTCGGCTGAGGACATCTGGCGCAGCATCAACATCACGCTGATCGCGACCGCCACCAGCAAACCATCCAGCACACCGAGCACCAGCACTGCCGTTACCGCACAGATCACCAGCACGCGATCGCGCCGCCACAGGAAATAACGCCCCAGCGGCTGCACGCTCAAGCCTCGTCCCAGGGCATAGATGACGACGGCGGCCAGCACCGGCTCCGGCGTGAGCGCGACATAGGGCAGCACCGTCAGCACAATCAGCAAGATCACCAGCGCCGCGACAATCCCCGCCAGGCGCGAATAGGCGCCGGCCGCCTCGTTGGCCGACGTCGCCGAATACCCGGCACCGGCCGGCATGCCGTGGAACAACCCGGAGACCAGGTTGGCCGCGCCCAGCGCCAGCAGGTCACGGTTGGATGACACCCGGTCACCATGCTTGAGCGCGAACGAACTGATAGAGCCGTAGGACTCCGCGTACAGGATCATCACCAGCGCAAACGCCAATTCCCCCAGGCGCAGCCAGTCGGCAAACGGCAGCACCGGCAAATGCCCCAGCTCCAGGCGCAGGTCGATCATGCCGATCTGCGCCACCCCATAGGCCTGCAGGTCCAGGTACTGCCCGGCAGCGATGCCGAGCACCACGACCACCAGGCCACCGGGCAGGCGCGGGAGGCGTGCGCACAGCCACAGCACCAGCAACGCCAGCGTCGCCACCAGTGCCGCAGGCCAGTTCCAGCGCGGCAGCTGCTCCAGCAACTGCGGCAGAAAACGGATCAGGTTGTTATCGGTGAGGTGCACACCCACCACACCGGCCAATTGCTTGAGGATGATGGTCAGCGCCAGGCCGAAGGCGAAGCCACGCAATACCGGTTTGGCGATAAACGAGGTGACGCCGCCGAGCTTGAACAGTCCGGCCAACAGGAAAAACACCCCGGTGAGCAACACCAGCCCGAAGGCCAGGGACAGCCTCAATGCCGGGTCGTCACCCGCCAGGCTCGCCGTGGCCGCCGCCAACACGGCTGCCGACGACGAGGTGGCCGAGACAATCGCAAAGCGGCTGCTGCCGAACAGGCCATAGCACACCAGCCCGGCAAACAAGGCGATCACCCCGGCCTGGGGCGGCAGCGCGGCAATACTGGAATAGGCCACGGCCTCCGGCAGCAGCAAACCGGCAATGGATAAGCCGGCCAGCAGGTCTTGGGTGCGGTTAGAGGTTACGGCAACGGGTGCATCGGTTTCAGTCTTCAATCGGCCCAACCCATCCTGGCAAAAAGCGTGGGTAAGCTTAGCCCTCATTGGTCGGCGACGGTTGCGCCGCGTCAGCTTTTGCGCAGGCAAAAAAAAAGCCGATTCGCGGTGTGCGCGAATCGGCTTGCGGGCGTGAGCCCCGGGGTCAGGACAGCAGCGAATAAATCAATGCGGTAATCGCCACCAGGCCCACCGCCGTGACAAACACGTTGGACGCCTGCCCACGGTACCTGGCCATGGCCGGCACCTTGCGGATCGCGTACATCGGCATCAGGAACAGGATCGACGCGATGATCGGCCCGCCCAGGGTCTCGATCATGCCGAGGATGCTCGGGTTCAGCGTGGCAACGATCCAGCACACCACCAGCATGAAGGCGGCGGTCATGCGGTCCAGGGTCTTGGCGGCCGGACGGCGACCGCTTTTGAGCACCAGGCCCTTGAGGCCTTCGCTGGCGCCAATGTAGTGACCCAGGAACGACTTGGCAATCGCCACGAACGCGATCAACGGCGCGGCAAACGCGATGGTCGGGTTGTTGAAGTGGTTGGCCAGGTACGACAGGATCGACAGGTTCTGCGCTTTCGCCTCACCCAACTGCGCCGGCGACAGGGTCAGCACGCAACTGAACACGAAGAACAGCACCATCACCACCATCAACAGGTGCGCGCGGGACAGGATCTGCGAACTGCGCTCATCGGCGTGTTCGCCGTACTGGCGCTTCTGGTCGACCGCAAACGCCGAGATGATCGGCGAGTGGTTGAACGAGAACACCATCACCGGAATCGCCAGCCACAGGGTGTTGAGCAACGCCGACGGTGCCGGCACCACACTGGCGGTGCTGAGGATGCCACCGTTCCAATGGGGGATCAGGTACACCGCGAGGAACAGCAAGGCGACGATAAACGGGTACACCATAAGGCTCATGGCCTTGACGATCACCTGCTCACCGCAACGCACCACCGCCAGCAGCCCCAGGATCAGCACAAACGCCAGCAACGCCCGTGGCGGCGGCATGATGTGCAACTGGTGCTCCATGAAGCTGCTGACCGTGTTGGTCAGGGCCACGCTGTAGATCAGCAGGATCGGGAAGATCGCGAAGAAGTACAGCAGCGTGATCAACGCACCGGCCTTGATGCCGAAATGCTCTTCGACCACATCGGTGATGTCGGAGCCCGCACGACCGGAGAGTACGAAACGGGTCAGGCCACGGTGGGCAAAGAACGTCATCGGGAACGCCAGCACCGCCAGGATCACCAAGGGCCAGAAGCCGCCCAGGCCGGCGTTGATCGGCAGGAACAAGGTGCCGGCGCCAATGGCGGTGCCGAACAGGCCAAGCATCCAGGTGGTGTCCTGGCGGCTCCAGCCTGAGAGGGTTGCAGGTGTCGTTGCATAGCGTTCGTCGACGCTATTGGCCTGATCATTCATCCGGTCGGATCTCCGCATTTACACGGCCGGGACGAGTCAGAAAAACCTGACAGGCAGCGCCCCGACCATAGAAGGGGCCGGATTGTCCGGGATTCTCGTGAATAAGCAAAGACTTAGCTGAGGAACGGTTATGCGGTGCAGAGGCTCAAGCGCGGCCCTGGGCAGTGGTTTCGGGGGGCTGCCGCGGGTTTCTCGAGTGGCTGCCAGGCGCCATTGACGAGCGCGATCGGGGATTCTAACCAATGGACTTCCCATACTTTTAGAGAAGTCGCCTACAGCAAGACCAGAAACACCTTATATCTAAATAAAAGTTTAACCACAACAACCTTGCAATTGTTACACAACCCTACATAGCCATTGAGCATTCGCCAAGAACCAACCTAACATCGCCCCGCTCCATTCGAAGAACAACATGCTTATTTAAAATAACAAGGATTCCAATATGCGAAGACTCACTGTTGTTTTTGCTGGTTTGTTGATCACGGGCCTACTCTGCTCGTCTGAAAGTTACGCCAATCAAACCGCGTCTGAACCTGACGTTCACGCACTGGCTTCCTCGCCTCAATGGCTGACCACCAAGGTTTATATCGAAGGCGAGCCGGACACCGACGTCAAGGCCAGCTACCCCGGCGTGGTAGGCATATCGATGTGGGACCCGCAGCGCAATCGCTATGAGTTCTTCTACACCGATACCGGCCGCTCGAAACACGCCGATGGCGGCGGCGGTTACTTCCTGGTCACCGGCGATAAAAAGACCCATATCCTGGTCCCTGACGTTGGCCCGACCAGAACCATTGTTAGAAGACTCGAAAAACTCGACAGCAGCGAATTCACTTATTCCCGCGAAGTGCCGCGCGATATGGTCAGCACTAACCCGCCCGTTCGGATTTATGTGGTACACGCCCCCTACACCGGCCCCATGAAGACAGTCATGTCGAACTGATTAAACATTCATGTTTAGTGATAAAACCGAACAACAAACAAGGCACCCGACAATGAATATGCGCAAACTGTTAATACCCGCACTGCTGGCCGCGACACTGTTACCCGGTGTAGCGACTGCGCAAACTTCAACAACCCTTCCCGCAAAAAACGCTGTTGCCACAGCGGACAACGCCGTCATGTTGACCGTATTTCTTAAACACGATCAATCACGCCCGTTGAGCGAACTGAAACGACAACTGGCCAAGCAGGAATTTCACAAGGTGTTCCCACCAGCAGGAGTGGAAGTAGTGAGCTGGAACATCACCATGGGTATCGGGCAGGTCGTCGTGTTGCGCCTGCCGGCGTCGCGCCTGGCGGAAGTCAACCTGGCGATCGAAAACACCGCATGGGGGGTCTACACCACGGAATTCTTCCCCACCTACAATTTCATGGCCATCGCTCAGGCCGAGCAGGAAAAGGCACGGCTTAGCCCCCCGCAGTGATCTCCCGCTAGCATCCGCGCCCCCTGTTCCAGCTGGGGCGCAACTTTTTCGGCACCTGATGCATTTGACAGTCTCGCCCCTGTCCCAGCATGATCAAGGCATGACCTTTTTCCAGCAGCTCCTCACCCGCACCACCACCACGACCGCTCCAGGCGGGTCGTGCGGTTGCCGTGGGTGCTCAAGCTAAACACCACCCAGATTCAACCCAAGGCCCCGCCAGCAATGGACGGGGCCGTTTTATTGCTCCGTCGCCTGGCACTCGCAAGGAGCAATACCATGGCTGATGCCCTGTTGATCATCGATATGCAAACCGGCTTGTACGATGGCCCCGACAAACCCTTTGAACGCGAGCGTGTGCTGGGCACCATCAACTCGTTGATCGGCCGCGCCCGTGAAGCCGGCGCGCCGATCCTGGTCGCCCGCCATACCGGCCCGGCGGGCTCGCCGATAGCTGCGGGCAGTCCGAATTGGCAACTGTGGCAAGGGCTGCTGGTAGACGAGACTCACGACCATCTGTTCGACAAAACCCGCCCCAGTTGCTTCCTGGGTACCGACCTGGCCCGACGACTGCGAGCCCTGGAGGTTAATCAACTGGTGATCGTCGGGATGAAAACCCAGTACTGCATCGACACCACCTGCCGCGTGGCGGTAGAGCTGGGCTTCTCGGTGATCGTGCCTGAAGACGCCCATACCTGCATGGACACCCCGGCGCTGAAGGCCGAGGCGATCATCGCGCATCACAATGCCACGCTGGCGGGGGCGTTTGGGCTGAGTATGAAAGCGGCTGACGTCAGGTTCTGACCGGTACAGACTGTAGGAGCAAGCATGCTCGCGCCTGCAGTCGTAGATTTTTTCTACCCGAGCAAAACGCGCCCTCCTGCAAATCCCGCATACTGATGCCCTCAAACCCTTCAGGAAGAGCCTTCCGATGACCACCACTGTTCTGGTTCTGGTTGAAACCATCAATGAATACCTGCAAATCATCGAGAGCAACGACTTTCATGTGATCCTGGCGCCCACACCCAGCGAGCGCGCCCAGGCGATCAAGACCCATGGCGGGCAGATCAAGGCCGTACTGACCCGGGGCCCGCTGGGCCTGTATGCCGAAGAAATCGCGGCCCTGCCAATGCTGGAGATCATCTGCGTGATCGGCGCCGGTTATGAGCATGTCGACCTGCAGGCCGCGAGCAATCGCGGCATCGTGGTCACCAATGGCGCCGGGGTGAATGCGCCGTCGGTGGCCGACCACGCCATGGCGCTGCTGTTGTCGCTGGTGCGCGGCATTCCCCAGACGGACGCAGCGGTACGCCGCAGCGAATGGCCCAAGGTCATGCGCCCGTCCCTGGGCGGCAAGCAATTGGGCATCCTCGGGCTCGGCGCGGTGGGCCTGGAAATCGCCAAGCGCGCAGCCCTCGGCTTTGGCATGGAAGTGAGCTATCACAACCGCCAGCCGCGCGATGATGTGGACTACACCTACTGCGCCACGGCCGTGGAGCTGGCGCGCAGCTCGGATTTCCTGGTCCTGGCCACGCCCGGCGGCGCCGGCACGCGCCACTTGATCGACCGCCACGCCCTGGACGCCCTCGGCCCGAACGGTTACCTGGTGAATATCGGCCGTGGCAGCGTGGTGGTCACCGCCGACCTGGTCACCGCCCTTGAACAACGCCGTATCGGGGGTGCGGCGCTGGACGTGTTCGACGATGAACCCAAGGTGCCGGATGCCCTCAAGCGCTTGAGCAATACCGTGCTCACGTCCCATGTGGCCGGCCTGTCTCCCGAGGCCGCCCACGACACCGTGCAGCGTGTGGCCGACAACCTGGTGGAGTACTTTGCCGGCCGGCCGGTGCTTACCCCGGTCGTCCTGCCCCCGCCCGTAAAATGACCAATCAGGCAGGCTGATCACCCTTCAACACGCTAACCTATTAAGCCGCCCCGACCTTGTCGCTGGGCGGTGGTGCGCATTAGATTAGGAAATAGTCCGACGCCTTTAGAATAAGCAGAAGGGATAAGCATGGCGCTTAACGACCAATCGACCCAGATTCGCCCAGGCGAAGAACTTGATGCCAACTTGATCGATCCCTACCTCAAGGCCCATATCCCAGGCCTGAGCGGCACGCCCACGATCAGCCAGTTCCCCGGTGGCGCATCCAACCTCACCTACCTGCTGGAATACCCCGGCCAGGAATTCGTGCTGCGTCGCCCACCCTTTGGCCACAAGGCCAAGTCCGCCCACGACATGGGCCGCGAATACCGCATTCTCAACCAGCTCAAGGATGGTTTCCCGTATTGCCCCAAGGCCTATGTGCACTGCACCGACGCGTCGGTGATCGGCGCCGAGTTCTATGTGATGGAACGGGTCAACGGCATCATCCTGCGTTCCGACCTGCCCGCCGAACTGGGCCTGGATGCCACCCGGACCGAGGCGTTGTGCAAAAGCTTTATCGACAAGTTCGTCGAACTGCACCAGGTCGACTACCGCGCCTGCGGCCTGGCCGACCTGGGCAAGCCTGAAGGCTATGTGGCACGCCAGATTGGTGGCTGGAGCGACCGCTACGAAAAGGCCCTGACCCCCGACGCCCCCAACTGGGAAAAGGTACGTGCCTGGCTCAACGACAAGATGCCCGCCGACCATCCAACCTCGAGCATCGTGCATAACGACTACCGCTTCGATAACGTGATCCTCGACCCGCACAACCCGATGCAGATCATCGGCGTGTTGGATTGGGAACTGACCACCCTCGGCGACCCGCTGATGGACCTGGGCAACACCCTCGCCTACTGGATCGAAGCCGACGACCCGGCGCCGGTGCAACTGATGCGCCGCCAACCGAGCAATGCCCCCGGCATGCTCACCCGCCGCCAGTTCGTGGATTACTACGCTGAGCGCGCCGGGATCCAGATCGACAATTTCGACTTCTACTACACCTACGGCCTGTTCCGCCTGGCCGGCATCGTGCAGCAGATCTACTACCGTTTCTTCCACGGCCAGACCCAGGACAAACGCTTTGCGCAGTTCATCCACATGAACAAGCTGCTGGAGCAGATGAGCCTGAATGTCATCGGTAAATCAGCCCTCTAAGGAATCGCTAATGTCCAAGACCCACCTGTTCGACCTCGACGGCAAGATTGCCTTTGTGTCCGGCGCCAGCCGTGGCATCGGTGAAGCCATCGCCAAGCTGCTTGCCCAGCAAGGCGCCCACGTGATCGTCTCGAGCCGCAAGCTCGAAGGCTGCCAGCATGTGGCGGATGCAATCATCGCCGACGGCGGCAAGGCCACGGCGATTGCCTGCCATATCGGTGAAATGGAGCAGATTACCCAGGTGTTTGCCGGCATCCGCGAACAGTTCGGCCGCCTGGACATACTGGTCAACAATGCCGCGACCAACCCGCAGTTCTGCAACGTGCTGGACACCGACCTCGGCGCCTTCCAGAAGACCGTTGACGTGAACATTCGCGGCTACTTCTTCATGTCGGTGGAAGCCGGCAAGCTGATGCGCGAGAACGGTGGCGGCAGCATCATCAACGTGGCGTCGATCAACGGCATTTCGCCGGGCGTGTTCCAGGGCATCTACTCGGTGACCAAGGCCGCCGTGATCAACATGACCAAGGTGTTCGCCAAGGAATGCGCCGAATTCGGCATTCGTTGCAACGCCCTGTTGCCCGGCCTGACCGACACCAAGTTCGCCTCGGCGCTGGTGAAGAACGACGCGATCCTGAAAATGGCCCTGGCGCAGATCCCGCTCAAGCGCGTGGCCGACCCGAGCGAGATGGCCGGTGCGGTGCTGTACCTGGCCAGCGATGCGTCGAGCTACACCACCGGTGTGTCGCTGAATGTGGATGGCGGCTTCCTGTCCTGAGTACGCCTGGGTTTCTACAGATCGATTTACGCGTAACCTTGGCGTAGATCGATCTGTCTCAGGATGAAACATGGAACTCCACATCGTCATCAACGGGCGTAAGGACCTGGCGGCCCAGCTTTATCAGCAGTTGCGTGAAGCCATCGCCACCGGGCGTCTCTCGGCGGGCGCGCAACTGCCACCCAGCCGCCTGCTGGCCGAGCAATTAGGCGTATCGCGCAAGACCGTATCCGACACCTACGCCACCCTGACCTACGAAGGCCTGCTGGTGGGCAAGATTGGCCGTGGCACCTTCGTCAACGCGTGGGCACCACAGCCGAATCGCGTGCAGACCGCCACCGACCTGGCCTGCGCCGCCAACCTGGCGAAGTGGCAGTCACTGCCCTCGCCCATGCGCCATCCGACCCGCGACAGCACGTTGCGCTACGAATTTATCGGCGGCGCCACCAGCCGCAACCAGTTCCCCCAGGATGAATGGCGGCGCTGCACCCAGGATGCGCTGCGGCGCATCGCCCAGAACAGTGGGTTCTACAGCCAGCCCGAAGGGGTGCCGGCACTGCGCAGTGCCATCGCCGGGCATATCGCGTTTTCCCGTGGGGTCAAATGCCGCGACAGCGACATCGTGGTCACCAACGGTGCGCAGCAGGCGTTGGACCTGATCGCCCGCGTGGTGCTGGAACCGGGCAGCATCGTCGCCATGGAAGACCCCGGCTACAGCCCCGCGCGCCAGTTGTTCATGGCGATGGGGGCCTTGGTCATCGGGGTTCCCATCGATGAACAAGGCATTCAGGTCGACCGGATCCCCGATGGCGCCCGGCTGATCTACGTCACGCCCTCCCACCAGTTCCCCCTCGGCATGCCCATGAGCCTGCCACGTCGGGAGTCACTGCTGGCACGCGCCTTCGAGTTGGGTGCGATCATCATCGAGGACGACTACGACAGCGAGTTCCGCTACGAAGGCCGGCCCACCGACTCCCTGCAAAGCATGGACAGCCGTGGCGTGGTCACCTACGTCGGGACGTTCTCCAAGACCCTGTTGCCCGAACTGCGCCTGGGCTATGCGGTGCTGCCGCCGGCGATCTACGGCGCGGTGCTCAAGGCCAAGCAATTGACCGACCAGCACAGCTCCACATTGCCGCAATGGGCGCTGGCCAAATTCATCAGCGAAGGCTATTTGCTCAAGCATATTCGCCGCTGCCACAGCGTATACGCCGGGCGCCGCGAGCGCATTTTGCAGCGCCTGGCGGGCGACCTGTCGCCGTGGTTCGAAGCGGTGCCCACCGTCGCCGGGTTCCATATGGCGGCGTTGTGCAAAGTACCGGTGAATATCCCGTTGCTGATGGAATTGGCGCGCCAGGTGGAAGTCGGCCTATACCCGCTGGACGTGTTCTTCCACGACACGCCGGTGCGTCCGGGCCTGATCATCGGGTTTGGGGCCATCGAGACCCTCGACATCGACCCGGCGCTGGACAAGGTGCGCGATATTCTCCAGCAGATTGGCTAAGGGTTTTTCCGCCGGATTGGTCATTGGTCGCTCGAAAATCCCGGCGTACGGTGGGCAGGTCTCGAACTTCTCGGAAACTTCGCCATGAAACGCCTGCTCGCCACCACCCTGATGCTCGCCTCGCTCAGCGCCTTTGCCCACCCGCCCGTGTACAACCAGGAATCGATCAAGGTCCTGCAAGAACACGCGCTGCCCCAGGTGCCCGGCAAGAAAACCCTCATGCTCACCGTGGACTACGCCCCCGGCCAGGCCACCGTACCCCACAGCCACACGGGCACGGCCGTGGCCTATGTGCTCGAAGGCGCGATTACCTCGCGGGTGAATGATGAGAAAGCCAGGACCTACACGGTTGGCGAATCGTTCTACGAGCCCGCGGGTTCGCGACACTTTGAATCCAGCAATGCCAGCCAGACCCAGCCGGCCAGGCTGCTGGTAGTGATGGTGCTGGATGACAAGGCCGAGGTGTTGACCCCTCTTCCTCACTAATCAGCCTCATCACCAACCAGCAATATGGATGAAGCCCCCTCCCTCCGTCAGCGACTCACGGGCGCTTGAACTGGCGGCGCAGTTCTTCGATCTTTGGGCGGCACACGCACCCATCAAGGTGATCATTGACCATCCCCATCGCCTGCATCAGCGCATACAGCGTGGTCGGCCCGACGAACGTCCAGCCACGTTTCTTCAAGGCCTTGGACAGGCGCACCGAGGCCGGCGAGATGGGATTGCCCGTCCAGTAAGCCAGGTCCACCACTGCCGGGCGCTCTTCAGGGCCGGGTTCGAACGCCCATAACCACTGCGCCAGCGAGCCGGTCTCATCCACCAGCTCACACGCCCGGCGGGCGTTGTTGATGGTGGAAACGATCTTCGCCCGGTTACGCACGATGCCCGCGTCCTGCATCAACCGCTCGACATCCGCCTCGCCGTACTGCGCCACCCGGCGAAAATCAAAACCGTCGAATGCCGCCCTGAACGGCTCGCGCTTGCGCAGGATGGTGATCCAGGCCATGCCGGCCTGGAAGCCTTCCAGGCAGATCTTCTCGTACAGCTGAACATCATCCGCCACCGGTACGCCCCACTCGTGGTCGTGATAACGGAGGTATTCCGGCGCGGCCGTGCGCCAGGTGCAGTGGGTCAGCCCTGCTTCGTCGGTGGTCAGTCCTGGTTTGTCCATCCATCACCTCATGTGCCAGGCGGCGAATGATAAGCGAAAAAATTTGCGCCCCGCCAACCCCTCAAGCATCCACCTTCGCGACCAACTGGTCAGACCGGGACCTGCCTACCGCCGAATTTTTACTTGTGATTTCAAAAATACCTGGCCTAGACTGGCGACGCACTGGACTTACCGGTATGACCACAACAATTAAGCCCTGGAACCACCAGGGCACCGAATAGAGATCCCTCCCATGCTCAGATGGTGCTCGCGTTCGATTTTCCTGCAAGTCGTGATTGGCCTGATGCTCGGCATCGTGTGCGGCCTGGCCCTTCCCGAATTCTCCTCGCAACTCAAACCCCTGGGTGACGGCTTTATCAAGCTGATCAAGATGCTGATCGGCCTGATCGTGTTCTGCGTGGTGGTCAGTGGTATTTCCGGGGCCGGCGACTTGAAGAAGGTCGGGCGCATCGGCCTCAAGTCGGTGATCTACTTTGAGATCCTCACCACCATCGCCCTGGTGATCGGCCTGATCATGGCCTTCAGCACCGGGATCGGCCAAGGTGCCAATATCCACCTGGAGCAGCTCTCCTCTGCCGGCCTGAATGAACTGGCCGACAAGGGCCAGCACATCAAAGGCACCAGCCAGTTCCTGATGGACCTGATCCCTAATTCGGTGATCGGCGCCTTTGCCGACAACAACGTGCTGCAAGTGCTGCTGTTCTCGGTACTGTTCGGCAGCGCGCTGAACCTGGTAGGCGAAGCAGCCTCGGGCATCACCCGGCTGATCAACGAACTCAGCCACGTGATTTTCCGCATCATGGGCATGATCGTGCGCCTGGCGCCGATCGGTGTGTTCGGCGCAATCGCCTTCACCACCAGCACCTACGGGCTGGACTCCCTGCAACACTTGGGCAGCCTGGTGGGCCTGTTCTACCTGACCTGCCTTGCCTTCGTCGCGCTGATCCTCGGCCTGGTGATGCGCCTGTCGGGCCTGCGCATGCTGCCGTTGCTCAAGTACCTGCGCGAAGAACTGTTGATCGTGATGGGTACCGCCTCCTCCGACGCGGTGCTGCCGCAGGTCATGCGCAAACTCGAACACCTGGGCATCGGCAGTTCCACCGTGGGCCTGGTGATTCCAACCGGGTACTCGTTCAACCTCGACGGCTTCTCGATCTACCTGACCCTGGCCATCGTGTTTATCGCCAACGCCACCGGCACGCCGCTGTCGATGACCGATCTGCTGACCATCCTGCTGGTGTCGCTGATCACCTCCAAGGGTGCCCACGGGATTCCCGGCTCGGCGCTGGTGATTCTGGCGGCAACGCTTACGGCGATCCCGGCGATTCCGGTGGTCGGCCTGGTGCTGGTGTTGGCGGTGGACTGGTTCATGGGCATCGGTCGCGCGTTGACCAACCTGATTGGCAACTGCGTCGCCACCGTGGCCATCGCGCGCTGGGAAAAAGACATCGATATCCAACGCGCCAACAAGGTGCTGGACGGCCAGCAAGGTTATGCCTTCCAGGCCAGGAAGCCGGTAGTGCCGGCCCACCAGGAATTTTAAAACGCCAAACGCTTTCCACTGTAGGAGCGAGCTTGCTCGCGAAGGTCGTCAACGATAACGCGGGCATTCTGGATGCACGCGGTGACTTGAAGTTTTTCGCGAGCAAGCTCGCTCCTACAGTGCAGGGATTATTCATTTTTAAGGAGCGCACGACGTGATCAGCACCTCAACCGTCGTCAATTCAGTCGTAGAAAAACTCCGCGCCGCCCTGGCTCGCGGTCAGTGGCGCCGGGGCGAAATGCTGCCCGGCCAGCGCGAACTGGCCGAACAGATGGGCATCAGCCGCCCCAGCCTGCGCGAAGCGGTCATCGTGCTGGAAACCCTCGGCTTGGTGCGCTCCATGCCCGGCAAAGGTGTGGTCGTGCTGGAAACCAGCGTCAGCGAACCACAATCGAGCGACGCCGTGGCCGACGCCAGCCTCGAAGACATCCTGCAACTGCGCTACACCCTCGAACCCTTTATCGTCGGCCTGGTGGCCCAGTCCATCAGCAGCAAGGAAGTCGGCCAATTGCGCCTGACCCTGATGGACATGCGCGAAGCCCTGGATGCCGGTGACGCCGAAGCCGGCATGAACGCTTACCTCGACTTTCATGAGGAACTGTTCGCGCTCACCTCCAACCCGATCTTCCAGAACGTGGTGCAGCAAACCAGCAATGCCCTCAAGCAAAGCACCCAGGTGCTGCGCAACTCACCCGAGCACCTGGCGGAACGCCTGCAGGAAAATGAGGCGGTGGTACGCGCCATCCGCAACAAGAACAGCGCCCTGGCCAGTGCCGAAATGCGCCGGCATATCCTCCAGGAAGGCCTGCGCATGGGCATTCGCCTGAATATCCCGGACGATCATCTGGGCAGCTGATTTATTGGAGACCGGCCATGACCGCCCACGCCCTGCAACACGACCCCTACTTGCCCACCCTGCGCCTGGTGGCCGGCAAGAAGCCTTCGGTGGATGACATCTACCCACGGTTGTTCGACGCAATCCTCGAACAACGCATCGCCCCGGCCAGCCGCTTCACCGAAGAAAGCCTGGGCGAAACCTTCGGCGTGAGCCGCAGCGTGATCCGTCGGGTATTGGCCAAACTGTCCCATCAGCAAGTGATTATCCTGCGTCCGAACCAGCGCGCCCAAGTGGCGGCGCCGGATGCCCAGCAGACGCGGCAAATCCTCGAAGCGCGGCGCATGACCGAAATGACCGTGGTGCAATTGGCATGCGCCCAGGCCAGCTCCGGGCAAATCCGCCAATTACGCGAATTGATCGCCCGCGAGCGCGATTGCATTGAACGTGACCAGCGTGGGCCGGCGATACGCTTGTCGGGGGAGTTTCACCTGCAGTTGGCAGCCATAGCAGGAAATGCGCCGCTGGCGCAGTTCCTGAACAGCCTGGTGCCGCTGACGTCGTTGATCATTGCGCAATATGAGGCCAAAGCCTGCACGTATTGCGCGTGGCAGGAGCATGTGGCGATTGTCGACGCAGTTGAGCAACGCGACGTCAACCGTGCGATCAGCCTGATGACCCAGCATTTGGATCACCTGGAATCGAAACTGCTCAAGCTAACGCAATAGCTATGTAGCGCCTGAGGGCCCAGGCAATCTCACACCCTGTTTGCGCACAATTTGAGTGCGTATTACAGGTACCAATCATGAAATCAGATTCAAAAATACGACCAGCACTGTTCAGCGTGCTTTCGCAACTGAACACGCAAAAAACAACAATGCCACTGGAAATGCAGACGGCTCTGAACGAGTTGAACGATGCTGCGCTTTACACGGGAGCGAAAATATTCCAGCTCAACAAACTTGAAGAAGCCGAGCGCTTTCTAAACATAGCCGCCGCGACCGGCAACGCTTGGTCTCAGTTCGCCCTGGCCACATGCGGTGCTTACCGCGACGGCATCTGGCATCACAAGAACGGTGAGGTCACTTCCCACGCAAGCGACGATACAAAGAAATGGCTCAGATTGGCTGCGGCTCAGAACTATATTCCTGCCTTGATACAACTGGGTGACGCCCAGTCCCTGGAAAAAGCCAAGGGCCTGCTGACCAACCCGGCGAGCCAAGAGAATCCCCAGGGCATGTATTACATGTACCTCATTACCAATGACACCCACTGGTTGGAGAAGTCCGCCGCCGTCGGCTGGAACCAAGCCCAATACAAACTCGCCCAGTTGTATCAACAAAAGCCTGAGATCTTTAGTAACGACACCCTACGCCACGCCCGAATCGAAGAACTCCTGCAAGCGTCCGCAGACGGTGGACTGCCTTTGGCGGTACACGCACGAGTCTTTTCTGATGAGTCGAATGCCAGCTTTGCCGAAAAACAATCACGTCTTGCTCAACTGGCGTGGATGGGACAGGTATACGGGATGCTCGAATACGGCTACGCACTCGCCAACTTTGCACGCGCGCAAAAAGACGCATCCCGCTATGCCCCTGGCGAGCGACAGGCGCCGCGCACGTACGGCCTAGCCAAGGACCTCGGCCTGGCCTACGCGATGTTGAAGTATGTACTCAAGAAAACAGCGGAGGTTGAAGAGGTTCCCATGCTTGCATCCGACCTCCACGCAATCGAAATGCAGATGACGCAAACGGATTGGGAAAAGGCCAACACGACCCTGACCCAACTTGCAGAAAAGGCTATTGAACCCTTCTCTCGCCTTGAGGAGTTGATCATTCCGGGCACTGCGAAATAATCGTCCAATAGCGGGCTGCCCGGGTTCACCGGGCCAAAAAAAATCCCTGAATCGTGAGATTCAGGGATTCTTCCAGTACCAGTCGTTGTTTTACAACACCGATTGACCACTCAACGCCAGGTCCAGCAACTCACGGTTGGCCACCGCGTACATGGCGTAGTCCGTGCCGACCGCAGCACGGATTTCCACCATCATTGCGACCCAACGATCAGCCATGTCCTTGTGCTGCTCAAGCCACAGGGCCACGCGGGCTTCCATGTCCTGTGGCGCGTCGGCCATTTGCAGGACGGAAATGGTGATCGCACGTTGCTGCCAGTCCACATCGTCGCGGAACGCTTCGCGGGCCTGGGCCTGCCAGTTGTTGGCCACGGGCAGATCGCTGATCTGCTGCAGATACCACGGCAGGTCCAGGGCGCTGCCGACAGCGAAGTAGGCCTTGGCCACTTCGGCGGCGTCATGCCCGGTCACATCAGCGGCTTCGATGATCGGCAGCAAGGTGTACAGGTGGGTCGTGCCTGCAACCATGCGCGCCAGCAACTCCGGCACGCCGGCTTCGGTGTAGGCCTGGTAGCGGGTCTGCCAGCCTTCGCGGGTCGGACCTTCCAGCAGTTCGTCGAGCTTGAGGCCCAACGCGGCCAGGTGCGGACCGAAGTGCGCGGTGTCACGGCCGGCGTCCTGCTCGTTGCGACGGCTGCGCAGGAACCAGCGCGTGGCGCGACGGCCCAGGCGCATCAACTCATCCATCAACTGCAATTGCACGTCAGCGGAGACCTGGTGGTCCAGGGCTTCGATCTGGCGGAACCAGTGCGGGAGGTGGAAGATGTCGCGCACGATCACGTAGGCACCGGCCACGTTCGCCGGGCTCATGCCGGTCGACTCCTTGAGTCGCTGCACAAAGGTGATGCCCATGTGGTTGACCAGGTCGTTGGCGATCTGGGTGCTGACGATCTCGCGCTTCAGACGGTGGCGACGCATGGCTTCGCCGAACTTGGCCACCAGGCTCGGTGGGAACGCGGTCTCCATGTCGCGGGTCAGGTAGTCGTCATCCGGTACCAGCGACTTGAGCAGCGCTTCCTTGAGGTCGATCTTGCTGTAGGAAATCAGCACCGACAGTTCCGGACGGGTCAGGCCCTTGCCGGTGGAAGCGCGCTCGGTGAGCTGCTCCTCGGTCGGCAGGTACTCGATGGCGCGGTCCAGCTTGCCACGGCCTTCCAGGTCGCTCATCAGGCGCTTGTACTCGGCGGCACGCTCGTAGGCACGGCGCGCAGCCAGGGACAGGGCCTGGGTCTGCTTGTAGTTGTTGCCCAACACCAGGCTGCCGACTTCGTCGGTCATGCTCGCCAGCAACTGGTTGCGTTGCTTGTCGGTCATGTCGCCGGCCTGCACCACTTCGTTGAGCAGGATCTTGATGTTCACTTCGTGGTCGGAGCAGTCCACGCCACCGGCGTTGTCGATGAAGTCGGTGTTGGAGCCGCCACCATTGAGACCGAATTCCACACGGCCCAGCTGGGTCATGCCGAGGTTACCGCCCTCGCCCACCACCTTGCAGCGCAACTCGTTGCCGTTGACGCGCAGCGCGTCGTTGGCCTTGTCGCCTACATCGGCATGGCTTTCGGTGCTGGCCTTGACGTAGGTACCGATACCGCCGTTCCACAACAGGTCCACCGGCGCCTTGAGCAAGGCGTTCAGCAGTTCGGTCGGGGTCAGCTTGTCGGCCGAAATGTCAAAGCGTTCCTTCATCTGTGGCGAGATGGCAATGCTCTTCGCGCTGCGCGAGAAGATACCGCCGCCTTCGGACATGATGCTGGTGTCGTAGTCGGTCCAGGCCGAACGCGGCAGCTCGAACATGCGCTGGCGCTCGACGAAGCTGGTGGCCGGGTTCGGGTTCGGGTCGATAAAGATATGCAGGTGGTTGAAGGCCGCGACCAGTTGCAGCTTGTCGGACATCAACAGGCCGTTACCGAACACGTCGCCGGCCATATCGCCGACGCCCACCACGGTGATGCTGTCTTCCTGCACGTTGATGCCGCGCTCACGGAAGTGACGCTGCACACCGACCCAAGCCCCCTTGGCAGTGATGCCCATTTTCTTGTGGTCGTAACCGGCGGAACCACCGGAGGCAAAGGCATCGCCCAGCCAGAAGCCGTAGTCGATGGCGATGCCGTTGGCGATGTCGGAGAAGGTCGCGGTGCCCTTGTCCGCTGCCACCACCAGGTACGGGTCATCGTCGTCATGGCGCACGACGTTGGCCGGCGGCACCAGGGCGCCATCCTTGAGGTTGTCGGTGATGTCCAACAGGCCGGAAATGAAGATGCGGTAGCAGGCGATGCCCTCGGCCGCGATCTCGTCACGGCTGCCGCCCAATGGCAGGCGACGCGGCAGGAAGCCGCCCTTGGCGCCCACCGGCACGATCACCGAGTTCTTCACTTGCTGGGCTTTGACCAGGCCGAGCACTTCGGTACGGAAGTCTTCTTCACGGTCGGACCAGCGCAGGCCGCCACGGGCCACATTGCCAAAGCGTAGGTGCACGCCTTCGACACGCGGCGAGTAGACGAAGATTTCAAACTTCGGCACCGGCTTGGGCAGCTCGGGGATGGCACGCGGGTCGAACTTGAAGCTGAAGTACGACTTGTTCTGGCCGTTGGCGTCGGTCTGGTAGAAGTTGGTGCGCAGGGTGGCCTTGATCAGGTCCAGGTAGCGCCGCAGGATGCGGTCTTCGTTGAGCACCTGGACGTCGTCCAGGGCCGTGAGGATCGCTTGTTCCAGGCGTTGCTGCTTATCTTCCAGGTCATCGGCGGTGAGCTTGCGCGCCAGATAGAAGCGGGTCTTGAACAACCGGGTCAACTCGCGGGCGATGTCGGTGTGGTTGTTCAGGGTGCTGGCGATGTAGCCGAGGTCGAAGCCCAGGCGGATCTGCTTCAGGTAACGGGCGTAGGCACGCAACAGCGCGACGTCGCGCCATGGCAGGCCGGCGGTGAGTACCAGGCGGTTGAACGCATCGTTCTCTGCATCGCCATGCACGATGTGCACGAACGCGTCCTGCAGGGTGTCGTTGAGCTGCTGGATGTCCAGGTTCACGCCTTCGGCGGCAATGAACGCAAAATCGTGGATCCAGAACTCGCGGCCGTTGGCATGGCGCAGGCGGTACGGGAACTCACCCAGCACGCGCAGGCCGAGGTTTTCCAGGATCGGCAAGACGTCGGACAGTGCCAGTGGGGTATCGGCGTGATACAGCTTGCAATGCAGCTCGCGCTGGCCGGAGACCTGGCCCAGCGGCTGATAGAAGCTCATCACCAGCGGGTTGGCTTCGGTGAGGCTGAGCAGGTGCTGCATGTCGACCACGGCCGAGTGCGCAGCGAAACGCTCGCGGTAGCCGGCCGGGAAGCCTTTCGGGAAGTCCGCCAGCACGTTGGTGCCGTGGGCTTCGCCGAAGCTTTCCACAACGAGGCTGGAGTAGTCGTCCTGCCAGCTGCGGCAGGCCTGCACCACTTCTTTTTCCAGTTGCAGCGGGTCGATGTCCAGGCGGTTCTTCGGGTCGACCCGCAGAATCAGCTGCACGCGCGCCAGCACGGATTCGGAGAAGAAGGTCCAGAATTCGCAGTCCGAGGCTTTCAGGCGATCCATCAGCACTTGCTGGATCTTCTGGCGCACTTCGGTGGAATAGATGTCGCGCGGCACGTAGGCCAGGCAGTAGCAGAAACGACCGTACGGGTCTTTACGCAGGAACACACGGATCTTGTTGCGTTCCTGGATCTGCACGATCGACATCACGGTGCTGAACAGCTCGTCGACCGGGGTCTGGAACAGGTCGTCACGGGGCAGCACTTCAACGACTTGAGCAAGCTCCTTGCCCAGGTGCGCCTTGGCCTGGAAGCCCGAGCGACGCTCGATTTCCGCGACCTTGCGGCGGATATACGGGATGACGCGCACGCTTTCGCCATACACCGACGAGGTGTAGAGGCCCATGAAGCGGCATTCCTTGATCACCTTGCCGTCGGCATCGATCTGGCGGATCGACACGTAGTCCGGGTAAGCCGGGCGGTGCACACGGCTTGGGTGCGCGGCCTTGGCGAACGACAGCACGGTCGGCTCGCGCAGGTACGACACGGCGTAGTCTTCGATGCGCAGGTCGTCGGCGGTCAGGCCGGCGCGCAGCAGCTTGGTCAGACCGAGGAACGAGCTGGCGTCATATTCGATATGACCGCCGTCCGCCTCGTCACGTACCACGAACTCTTCATAGCCGAGGAAGGTGAAGTGGTTGCCCACCAGCCATTCCAGGAAGTTCTTGATCTCGGCTTTCTCTTCGCCGTCGATGCCGAACGGGCTGGCGTCGATACCGTCGAGCAGCTCCTGGACCTTGGCCTTCATCGGTTCGAAATCGGCCACGGCCACGCGCACTTCGCCCAGTACCTGCTCAAGCTCTTTGCTCAGCACGTTCAGTTCGGCGGCGTTGGCGCAGCGGTCGATTTCCAGGTACATCAGCGACTCTTGCTCGATGCCTTCGCCCTGGGTGCCCTTGGGCAGGATTTCCAGCAACTCGCCCTTGCTGCCACGGCGCACGCTGAGCACGGTGGTCTGCAGGGTATGGATGCTGTAGCCACGGCGGTTCAGCTCGGTGCGTACCGAGTCCACCAGGAATGGCAGGTCATGGTGCAGCACTTCGACCGCAGTGTGGGTCGATTGCCAGCCATGACGTTCGTAATCGGGGTTGTAGACCCGCACTTGCGGTTGGGTGTGATCAAAGCGCTCAAGCAGGCGCCAGGCAGACAGGGTGCAACCGGCCAGGTCGGAAAGGCGACGCTGGGTCAGTTCATCCAGGGAAATGATGCCGAAGAATTGTTCAGCGAACAGCGCCACTTGTGGCAGTGCCTGTTCACTGATGTGCTGCGCCAGTGCCGCTTGCAGTTGATGCTGGAAGTCGGCCTTGCTGGCTGCGGTGAAGAACGCCATCTGTGGTACTCCGCTTGGGCTTGTTATTGATGGAAGCGTCGCGTGTTATCCCCTGGTGGGGAGACCGTCAGCTCTGTTCGCAGGTAACGAGTTAAGCACCATAAACGAATCAGGGTGACAGGTGGGTGAAGCTGGACAAGACAATGAGGTCACATACAACGTCCATAAGATGCGCACCTTGCCGGGTGACGGTACGACGGGCAGGTCAGGCGCCTGGCACGTGCACATCCGTTGCGCAGCTTAACGAGTGTGGGAAGCCGGGTGCTTGCGATGCTGCGACATATTCGGTCATCGGTACGCAGGCGTGGGGTTGCGACTTGGGCAACCCGGAATTCCCGGTAGAAAAACCGGCTATTTTCCCGGCCCCGAGTACCGAAAATGACCGGTATTGCCCGTCAGGTCATGCGCTGGGTCTGACACAGGAAGCAGCATAAAATTCGCCGCAATGGCACAATTGCCTACGCAACGCCCTACCCCAGACAGGATTCCCCATGCTGCAACTGAAAACCGACGCCCTGATGGCCACCCCGTGCGACGACGAAGAAGACAACATGGCCATGCTCTGCTGCCACGGCAGGAACGGCGAGATGTTCATGCTCACCCGCTACCCCGACGAAGACGAAGTGGAACTGACCTGGGACTATGAGCCGTCGACCCTGGATGGGCTGAAAGTCACCCTCAGCGACACGACATTGCGGGTAGAGCTGGCAGCGGGCGATGCCGATGCACTGGGCGGCAAGGACCAATTGGAGATAACCCACGCCACCGCCGCAGCGGAGATGGCAGAAGTGGAACAAACCCTGCAAAACATCCTCAAGGGCACCGGCACCTACATCCGCGCCTGAATCGCACTGGCGCAGCCTTCACCGATGCCCTTGACCGTTGGTCGGTACTGTTATTTCTAACAGTACCCGGCCCCGTGTTTCCGGCCTTAGCTGAGCAAAGCAACGGTGACTGCACGGGTGCCTCGATGAAATCCCTCAGCAAGTTTCTGGCCATTGGCCTTTTGGCTACGGTTTCATCAGCGCTGGCGGCATCCGCAGCCAACACTGACTATTCACACTTGATTCTGCTGATCAAAGACGACGGATCCAGGTCGCGAAATCTTCAGGACCTCGTCGACCCCTCCAGCACCTTCCAGCACCGCGTGCCCAACATCAAGCCGCTGGTAACGCCGAGCAAGGCCCGCACGCTGGCGGATGCAGAAGCCCTGCGCCGCCATCGGCTGGACCGCTACTACATCGTCGACACGCGCCACTTGAGCCACAGGCAGGCTGACGCACTGCGCCAGCAACTCCAGCAAGACCCGGCCATAGAAGACGTCGACTTTGAACCCGTGGTGGAGGGCATGCACGACGACAAGGCCGAACCCATCGCAGGCAGTGCGCGCGGCAGCATACCGGACCATACCGGACGCCAGCACTACCTGCTCGGCCGACAAGCCGTGCCGCCCTACAACATCGGCGGTGTAAACGCGGTGAAGGCCTGGACCGTACCCGGTGGCAAGGGCTACGACATGCGGGTGATCTCTTCGGAGATCGATCATTGGGCCTACAACCACGTGGACCTGCCCAAACCTTTTCTGGAAGTCGATGCAGGGGCTCTTACTGGCTACCACGACACGGCCAGCGTCGGCACCATCGGCTCCAGGGACAACGGCTTCGGCACCACCGGCATCGTGCCCCATGCACAACTGGGCTATTCGCAATATGGCCCCAGCCGATTGCTGCAAACCGCCGAACAACTGAGCCCCGGCGATGTGTTGCAACTGGGCGTGCATATGAATTACACGCCCTTTCCAGCAGTCGGCTGCACCCAGAACTGCTACATGCCCCTGGAATACAACAGCATGGTACGCGACATCATCACCTACCTGACGATGGAAAAAGGTGTGCATGTCGTACTGGCTGCGGCAAACGGCAATATCAACCTGGACCACCCCTACTTCAACGGCTACTTTGATCGCAACAGATTCGATTCCGGCAGCATCTACGCGGGCGCCGTGTCCCCCACGAGCGGTTTGAGAGCCTATTACTCCCAATACGGCAGACGCGTCGACCTGTTCAGTTGGGGCGGCTCCGTCACCACGACGACCTGGACCGCCGCCAACCCGACCAGCGCCTATACCCACACCTACAGCGGCACCTCCTCCGCCAACCCGATCATTGCCGGGGTGATGGCATCGCTGCAAGGTGTGGCGCGGGCCAATGGCCTGGGCAATCTCGCCCCCAAGGAACTGCGCAGAATCCTCGTGGAGACCGGCTATCCACAAGCCAACGGCAACCGTACCGAGATTGGCGTGCAACCGGACCTGGAGGCCGCCATCCGCAAACTGCTTGCCGACGGCGCCGGCCAACCGCCCACGGGCCGGCTGGCCATCCCCGAGCAAGCCAAATCGGGAGAGACGTTCAACGGCCATGTCTATGCGCAATCGCCCACGCAAAAACCGCTGACCTATCGCTGGAATGCCGACGGGTTTACCCCTCCGGACGGGGATGGACCGACCTTGGCATTGACCGCCCCGCCCGTAACCGCCGATACCCTGACCTCGATTTCCGTGGCGGTGTCCGACGGCACCCACACCCTCAACCTGAGGGAAAACATGACCATCAAGGCCCCTGACGCGCCTCCGGTCGGCGACTGCGCCGCCCCCTGGATTGCGAGCAAGGTATATGCCTCCGCTGGCGAAAAAGTCTCCTACAGCGGTTACAACTACCAAGTGGCGCACTGGACGCAAAACGCTCGCCCCGATCTGAACTTTGTTGAAACCGGCGCCGCCAAACCCTGGCGGCGCCTGGGCACCTGCGGCAACGGGCTGCCGGTCGCCAGGATCACCGGCCCTTCCAGTGTTGAGGCCGGCAAGGCGGTGCTGCTATCGGGGGCCTCCTCCACGGGCCAAGGCTTGCGCTTCGCCTGGGCGGCCACTGGCTTCAACCCGGACTTTTCGGCGCAAGCATCCAGCAGCTTTATTGCTCCGAATACGGCGGGAACACGCGTCATCACCCTGACCGTCACCGATGAACGCGATCGCCGTGCGACGGCCAGCCACAGCCTCACGGTGACCACCGGCACCCCCGCCAACCGCCCACCCGTCGGCAGCCTGCAGGGCAGCGAAACGGTCGATTCGGGCAAGGCCGTGAGCTTCATCGCCAACACCAGCGACCCTGACGGCGACGCGATGAGCTACACGTGGACGCGCCCGACCGGCTTCACCGGCACCATCGGCAATACCCGCAGCGTCACCCTCACCGCCCCTGCGGTCACCGGCGATACCCGCGTCATCGTCAGTGTCGTGGTCAGTGACGGGCGCGGCGGTACGCTGCGACTGGAAAAACCGATCACCGTCAAGGCCCCGCCACCTTCGGGCAGTTGCCGCGACATTCCGGCGTGGTCGCCCACCAAGGTGTATTCAACCTACGCAGAGGCGGTGTCGTACAACGGCATGGCCTACAAACAGAACTTCTACAGCCTCGACAAACGCCCGGATCTCAACTCTGCCGTGCACAGCCAGCCTTGGCATCCCGGGGTGCCCTGCCGTTGAAGCAGAGGCGGTGAGCGGGCACGCCTGCTCACCGCCCTTTGTGCCTCTCACACAATTTTCCTACAAGTTTTGCTAAAAATACCCCGCGTGCCGTTAGTCGCCACCCCCTGCCATGCATTAAAGTAGGCGCCCCAGGCTGTCGTTTGTTACATGACGCACAGGCTCATCTCTCCAGGAACCGTCATCGATGGAACATCGTGAAGCGCTGCTCGCGCTGCGAACCTTTCTTTCTACGCAGATTCTCGGCCAGGAAAAACTCATCGATCGCCTGCTGATCGCCCTGCTCGCCGACGGCCATATGCTGGTGGAAGGCGCGCCGGGCCTGGCCAAGACCAAGGCGATCAAAGAGCTGGCCGAAGGCATCGAAGCGCAGTTCCATCGTATCCAGTTCACCCCCGACCTGTTGCCCGCCGACATCACCGGCACCGAGATCTATCGCCCGGAAACCGGCAGTTTCGTGTTCCAGCAAGGGCCGATCTTCCACAACCTGGTGCTGGCGGACGAGATCAACCGCGCCCCGGCCAAGGTGCAATCGGCGCTGTTGGAGGCCATGGCCGAGCGCCAGGTCAGCGTCGGGCGCAGTACCTACGACCTGTCCCCGCTGTTTCTGGTGATGGCCACGCAAAACCCCATCGAGCAGGAAGGCACCTACCCGCTGCCCGAGGCCCAGCTCGACCGTTTCCTGATGCACGTCAAGATCGGCTTCCCCGACGCGGCCGTCGAACGGCGCATCCTGCAACAGGCCCGTGGCGAAGCCCTCAACGGCGAAACCAAGCCCGAGCGCCGCGTCAGCCAGCAGGCGATCTTTGCCGCGCGCAAGGAAATCCTCGGCCTGTACATGGCCGATGCGGTGGAGGAATACCTGGTGCAACTGGTCATGGCCACGCGCACCCCGGCCAAGTTCGACCCGGAAATGGCCGAATGGATCGCCTACGGCGCCAGCCCCCGTGGCTCCATCGCCCTGGATCGCTGCGCGCGCGCCCATGCCTGGCTGGCCGGTCGCGACTTTGTCAGCCCGGAAGACATCCAGGCGGTGCTGTTCGACGTGCTGCGCCATCGCATCATCCTGTCGTTCGAAGCCGAAGCGGCCGGGATTGACCAGGACCGTGTGGTGCAACGCATTCTCGACGTCGTTGCCGTCGCTTGAAGTCGATGAACGCAAGCGATGGGGTGCGCGTCACGCTCAGCGAGCTGATCGAGATGCGCCACCGTGTGCGCGAAGTGCAGCTGTTTTCCACGCCAAGCCAGCGCAGCCCGCTGATCGGCCTGCACCACTCCAAGCTGCGCGGGCGCGGTGTGGACTTCGACCAGGTGCGCGTGTACCAGGCCGGCGATGATGTGCGCACCATCGACTGGCGCGTGACCGCACGCACCCAGGAGCCCCACACCAAGCTGTTCCACGAAGAACGCGAGCGGCCGATCTTCATCATGGTCGAGCAAAGCTGCCGGCTGTTTTTCGGCTCGGGGCAGATGTTCAAGTCGGTGCTCGCCGCTCAAGCCGCCAGCCTGATCGGCTGGGCCGCGTTAGGGCACAACGACCGCGTCGGCGGGCTGGTGTTTGGCGACAACGAGCACTACGAAATCAAGCCGCGCCGCAGCAAACAAAGCCTGCTGCAATTGCTCAACCGCCTGGTGCGCGTCAACCAGAGCCTGGACACCGAAAGCCGCCCGGAGGCCGACGCCCTGGGCATGGCCCTGCGCCGTGGCCGCGAAGTGCTGCGTCCCGGCAGCCTGGTAATCGTGATCTGCGACGAACGTGCCCTCACCGAGGGCGCCGAGCAGCAATTGAGCCTGCTGTCACGCCATTGCGACTTGCTGCTGTTGCCGATCTCCGACCCGCTGGACCACGCCCTCCCCGCCGCCGGGCTGCTGCGTTTTGCGCAACGCGGGGCGCAATTGGAACTGGATACGCTGAACTTCGATTTGCGCCAGGCCTACAAGGCCCAGGCCGAAGCGCGCATCGCCCGTTGGGAACTGCTCGCGCAGAAACTGCGGATCCTGCTGATGCCCCTGAGCACCCAGAGCGAAATGGTCGAACAACTGCGCGAATACCTCAACCCGCAACGCCCGGTTAAAAAGCAATGAGCAGCCTCGACCAACTGCAACCGCTGATCGCCCCGCCGCCCATCGGCTTCTGGCCGCCCGCGCCGGGCTGGTGGCTGTTGCTGCTGGTCATCCCGCTGCTGGGTTGGGGGTTGTGGTCGCTGCGCCGCTTCTTGCCGACTCGACGCCCCCTGGCCCGCGCCGAACAACCGCTGGACCCGCTGCGCATCGCCGCCCTGGCGGAATTGGCGCTGATGCCCAAACCCTACGATGGCGCGCCCGCCGGCGCCTGGCTGCAACAGCTCAATGGCCTGCTCAAGCGCCTGTGCCGCAACGACTATCCCTATAGCCAGAGCCATACCCTCAACGGCCGCAAATGGCTGGCATTCCTCGACAACCGTTGCCCGGCCGCCGGCCTCACGCGCTGGATGGTGCTGGTGGAGGGTGCCTACAAACCCGAATGCAAACTCGACGACAAGGCCATCGCCGGCCTGACCCAAGCGGTCGACACCTGGATTCGCAAACATGTTTGAGTTCGCCTGGCCGTGGATCTTCATCCTGTTGCCCTTGCCGTGGGTGATGCGGTTCATCCTGCCGGCGGCCGACAGCGGCGAGCCCGCCCTTAAAGTCAGCTACCTCGGCGATCTCGAAAGCCTGGCCCGCCGCCGTGCGCGGGTGAACCTGCCGGGCTGGCGCCAACAGGCGCCCTTCGTGGTGCTGTGGCTGCTGCTGCTGAGTGCCGCTGCGCGCCCGGAATGGCTGGGCGAGCCACTGCCGATTGCCGCCAGCGGCCGCGATTTGCTGGTGGCGGTGGACGTGTCCGGCTCCATGGACTTTCCCGACATGCACTGGCAGGACGAAGACGTCAGCCGCCTGAACCTGGTCAAGCACCTGCTCGGCGACTTCCTTGAAGGCCGCGAAGGCGACCGCGTGGGCCTGATCCTGTTCGGCAGCCAGGCCTACCTCCAGGCACCGCTGACCTTTGACCGCCGCACCGTGCGCACCTGGCTGGATGAGGCGCGCATCGGCATCGCCGGCAAGAACACCGCCATTGGCGATGCCATAGGCCTGGCGCTGAAACGCCTGCGCCAGCGGCCTGCGCAAAGCCGCGTGCTGATCCTGGTCACCGATGGCGCCAACAACGCCGGGCAGATCGCGCCCCTGATCGCCGCGCGCCTGGCGGCCGAAGAAGGGGTGA
Source organism: Pseudomonas sp. Yb2C2 (assembly GCF_052112325.1). Lineage (NCBI taxonomy): Bacteria > Pseudomonadati > Pseudomonadota > Gammaproteobacteria > Pseudomonadales > Pseudomonadaceae > Pseudomonas > Pseudomonas sp. Yb2C2. The sequence goes on from NZ_JAVAJK010000018.1 coordinate 135,573, forward strand.
AGATCTACCCCATCGGCATCGGCGCGGACCCTGAGCAAACCGGTTCCCTGGGCATCCTTGGCGTCAACCCGAGCCTGGACCTCGACGAGCCGGCACTCAGGGCGATTGCCGAGGCCACCGGCGGCCAATACTTCCGTGCCCGCGATGGCCAGGAGCTGGAAGCGATCAAGCAGACACTGGACAAGCTCGAGCCCGTCGAACAGCAACCGACCCAGGCACGCCCGGCGCAGGCGCTGTACAGCGGACCGCTGGCCCTGGCGCTGATCCTGAGCATGTTGCTGGTGATCCACGAACGCTGGCCAAACAACGCCCTGCAACGCGGGTTCAACAAACTGTCGAGCAAGGGAATCTTCCTGCAACAGCATCCGGAATGGCGCCAGCGCCTTAAACGCCTGCGTCTACGGAGGCGTCGATGATCGCCCTGTGGCCGCATTGGTTCCGTCCCTGGTGGCTGTTGCTGCTGCCGCTGCTCGGCTGGTTGCTGTGGCAACTGTGGCATCGGCAAAAGCGCGCCGGGCGCTGGCAGATGATCCTGCCGCCGGCCTTTCACGCCGTACTGCTCAGCGGTGGCAGCGGGCGCGAAAGCAAATCGCCGTGGGTGTTGCTGGGCCTCGCCTGGCTGTTGGCGGTGCTGGCGTTGCTGGGTCCCAGCTGGCAACGGGTTGAACAAACCAGCCAGAAACCCTCCGACCCGTTGGTGGTGCTGCTCGAACTGACCCCGGAAATGCTCGCCACCGACAGCCCGCCCAACCGCCTCGAACAGGCACGGCGCAAGCTCTATGACTTGTTGCAGGCGCGCAGCGATGCGCAAACCGCCATCGTCGTGTATGCCGGCAGCGCCCACACCCTGGTGCCGCTGTCGGACGACCTGGCCACCAGCCGCAACCTGCTCGACGCCCTGCGCCCCTCGATCATGCCGGAGTCCGGCCACCGCGCCGACCTGGCGGTGGAGAAAGCCCTGGACCTGCTCAAGCATGGCGGCCTGGGCCAGGGTCGCCTGCTGCTGGTCGGCTCATCGCTGTCCAAACAGGAACGCCAGGGCATTCGCCTGCTGCTGCAGGGCAACCAGGCGCCGAGCCTGTCGATCCTGGGCATCGGCAGCCGTGAAGGTACGCCGGTGACCCAGGAAAGCGGCGAATTCCTCAAGGACGAACAAGGCGCGATCCTGGTACCGCGCCTCGACAGCCCGACACTCAAGGCCTTCGCCAACGAAATGGGCGGCCGCTACCGGGCCGCACGCCTGGACGATAAAGACCTGCGCCAGCTCGGCGTGCTGGACCCGCCCCAAGCCCTGCGCAACGACGGCCAGTTACTGCACCTCGACACCTGGGCCGACCAGGGATACTGGCTGCTGCTGCCGCTGTTGCTGCTGGCCGCCTGCGCCGGGCGGCGCGGCTGGTTGTTCTTTTTACCGCTGCTGCTGTTGGGCGCGCCACAACCCAGCTATGCCTTTGAATTCCAGGATTTGTGGCTGCGGCCGGACCAGCAAGGCCAATACCTGCTCAAGCAGAAACGCCCCGCCGAGGCCGCAGAGCACTTCCAGGATCCGCAGTGGCAAGGCGTCGCCCTGTACGCGGCCGGCAACTATGCCGAGGCCATCAAGCGGTTTGCCGAGGGCAATGACGCCTATTCCCACTACAATCGCGGCAACGCCCTGGCCAGGTACGGTGAACTCGAAGCGGCCATCGACGCCTACGAACAAGCCCTGGAAGCCCAGCCCGACCTGCAACCGGCACTGAAAAACAAGGCCCTGGTAGAAGCCCTGATCCAGGAACAGACAGAACCCGAGCCGCAAACGCAGGCAAAAAACGAGGATGACGAAACCACCCAACCCGGCCAAACTGCGCAACCGGGCGCCACTGGGCAAAATGCCACAGGTGGCGAGCAGTCGTCCCAGGGCCAGGGCGAAGCCGGCACCGGCGATACCCAGGCCGGCACCCCGCCGCCAGCCGCTGGCAACGACGTGCCAGGCAGCGAGTTGGGCGATGAGCACACCACCACCCCGCCGCTGCTTGCTGCCGACGCCAACCTCGACGGTGAACACCGCCAGGCCCTGGAACAATGGCTGCAGGAGATCCCGGACAATCCCGGCGAACTGCTGCGACGCAAATTCTGGTACGAACAGCAACAGCATCAGGACAAGACTCGATGAGCCGCCGCACCACCCTTCTGCTTCTGCTCGCGTTGTCGGCAGGCCACGCCCAGGCGGCCAGCCTGGTCGCCAGCGTCGACCGCAACCGTCTCAATTCCGGGGAGACGGTGGAACTGACGGTGGAATCCAGCGATGTCACCCAGTTCGGCAAGCCCGACCTGTCGCCCCTGGATGCGCAATTCGAAGTCAGTGGCACGCGCCAGCTCAACCAACTCACGACGTTGGGTGGCGATAACCATGCGACCACCCGCTGGATCATTACCCTGCTGCCCAAACAGAACGGCACGGTGGTGATTCCGCCGCTGCAAGTGGGTGAGTACACGACCCAGCCGATCAGCCTGCAAGTGCTGGAAACCACCAGCCAGGACACCAACGCCGAGCTGGCCCCGGTGTTTGTCGAAGCCAACCTCGACCAGACCAGCGTGTACGTCCAGGCCCAGGCACTGTTGACCGTGCGCGTGTACCACTCGGTGTCGCTGTATGACGACAGCAGCTTGACGCCGTTGCAGATCCCCGATGCCCGTGTCGAACAGTTGGGCGAGTCGCGCACCTATGAAAAGGTCATCAACAGCATCCGCCATGGCGTGATCGAAACCCGCTACGCGATCTACCCGCAGCACAGCGGCACCCTGGAGATTCCCGCGCAGACATTCAGCGCCACGCTGGTGGAGTCGCGTCCGCCCCAGGAAAACACACTGCAGGGCACCAAGCCCGGCAAGCTGATCCATGTGAGTTCGGCGGCGCTGCCACTGGCGGTCAAGCCCAAGCCCGCGCTGTACCCCGTCGATGCGCCCTGGTTGCCGGCTCGCAGCCTCACGCTCACCGAGAGCTGGAACCCGGAGCCGGAACATGTACAAGTCGGCGATTCCCTGACCCGCAGCCTGATCGTCAAGGCCGAAGGCCTGTCCAGCGCCCAACTGCCGGCCCTGCCCAGCACCGACATCAACGGCCTGCGCCGCTACCCGGACCAACCGATGCTCGGCAACCAGACCAGTGACCGTGGCCTGATCGGCAGTCGCGAAGACCGTGAGGCCCTGGTGCCCAACCGTGTCGGCGCCCTGGAACTGCCTGCCGTCGAGGTGGTGTGGTGGAACACCCACGAGGACCATCTGGAACGCACCAGCCTGCCGGCCCGCACCCTGCAAGTGGCCAACAACCCCAGCCTGGCGGTGGACACGCCGGCCATCCCGACCATCATCACCGCACCGGACGACAGCCGCCTGTGGCTGTGGCAACTCAGCACCCTGCTCCTGGCCTGCACCACCTTGCTGGGCTTCGGCCTGTGGTGGCGGGCCCGTCGGCAACCGGCGGTACTGCGCGCCGCGCAAACCGGCCCGAGCCCGCGCACCCTGCTCGACGACCTCAAGCGTGCCACCCAGGCCAACGACCCCCAGGCCACCCGCCAGGCACTGGATGCCTGGGCGCGGCAACAGCCGGAAACCCTGGCGGATATGGCGGCACGGTTTGTGCCGTTGTCGGATGCACTGGATGGGCTCAATGGCGCGCTGTACAGCGAGAGCGGTCAATACTGGCTGGGTGAAGAACTGTGGCGTGCGGTCAAGGCCATCCCCATGGCCGAGCGCGAGCAGGGCCCGGCGACGGACACCACCAGTTTGCCGCCGCTGTATCCCAAATAAGCCCTCCCAGATTTGACTTGTGCTGCCTGGGGGACCTGTATTGTTAAAGGCCAGCAATCCATAGTTCGTTAAAATTGCAGGACGTGCATTTGATCAGCAGCGCCAATAGCCTCGCCGACGGAGCGGCGGGCCGCATCCAGGGTGGACGCCCTCCTTTGAATATTCCCGCGTGGGGCGTGGAAATAATCAATCAAAGGACATCCACCGTCTAAAGGCGTTAAAGCAGGCCTTACTGATTGGCAGACAATGCCGATGAGCACTCCTGCATCGGCTCCTTATGTGGGTTTTCCGGAATCGAACCAGTTGACCATAAACCGCGCGTAATCAGCGCCAGCCTCAGCCAGTTTTGGATCGCGCTTTTCATTGGTCACACTTTCAAGCCAATCCCTGGGATTCATTGGTGCTTCCTTTGGCTCGCTTTTTTTTTCCGGCGACTGATGATGTACGGGAGGTAAGGTGAACGAGTAAAGAAGGTGATCACCACCGGGATTAATTGCACTCATATTCAATTTATCCTTCAAACAGTTCATAGGTATCCCACCTTCAGGTGGGACCTGTTTTGAGTGCATGTTCATCAGCGGTCAGTTCCAAGCGCGCCTGGTAACAGGGTATTTACAGGTAAACTCTCCAGCTTTATCGCCCTGCTTTGTTTTCGGCGGCCATTCATCCTCTTTTCCTCTACGGAGTTCGCCTTGCGTCTGTTCCACACCTCCGACTGGCACCTGGGCCAAAACCTCCACGGCCAGGAACGCGACTTCGAACACGCCTGCTTCCTCGAGTGGCTGCTGCGCCAGATCGCGGCCCAGCAACCCGATGTGCTGTTGATCGCCGGCGATATCTTCGACACCGTCAACCCGCCGCTCAAGGCCCAGGAGCGTCTGTACGATTTCATCATCAGCGCCCACGAACAACACCCGACGCTGACCATTGTGATGATCGCCGGCAACCACGATTCCGGCTCGCGCATCGAACTGCCCGCGCCGTTGATGCGGCGCCTGCGCACCCATGCGCTCGGCCGCGTGCTGTGGCTGGATGACGGGCAGTTGGATGCCGAACGCCTGCTGATTCCCCTGCCGGATGCCAAGGGCAAGGTCGCCGCGTGGTGCCTGGCGCTGCCGTTCCTGCGCCCGGCCGAAGTCACCGGTGCCCACCTGGGTGATGACTACCTGCAGGGTATCGGCCAGGTACATGAATGGCTGATCGCCGCCGCCAACGCCAAACGCAAAAAAGGCCAGGCGCTGATTGCCATCAGCCATGCGCACATGGCCGGCGGTTCGGTGTCGGAAGATTCCGAGCGCAGCCTGATCATCGGCAATGCCGAGGCGCTGCCGGCCACACTGTTCGACAAAAGTGTCGGCTATGTTGCCCTCGGGCATTTGCACAAGCCGCAAAAGGTCAATGGCGAGGAGCGCATTCGCTACAGCGGCTCACCGATTCCACTGTCGTTTTCCGAAATCGGCTACAAGCACCAGATTCTCGATGTGACGTTCCAAGGCCAATGCCTGGTGAGTGTCGAACCGCTGCTGATTCCCCGCTCGGTCGACCTGCAACGCCTGGAAGCCGCGCCGCTGGCGGATATTCTTAAACAGCTGGCAGAGCTGCCCGATATCGACCTGCTCGCCGAAACCCAGCGCCATCCCTGGCTGGAAGTGCGCGTACTTCTGGACGAGCCCCAGCCCGACCTGCGCCAGCAGATCGAAACCGCCCTACAAGGCAAGGCCGTGCGCCTGGTGCGTATCGCCGCCGAGTACGCGGGTAAACGTGGCAGTGATGCCCATGACGAAGAGCGCTTTATCGAACTCGATCAACTCTCGCCGCAAGAGCTGTTCAGCCGTGCCTGGCAGGACAGCTACGGCAGTGAAGTGGATGAACAGACCTTGAAGGATTTCGCCGTGCTGCTCCAGGAAGTGCAACAGGCAGGTGAACAGCCATGAAGATTCTTGCCATCCGCCTGAAAAACCTCGCCTCCCTGGCCGGGCCGTTCGAGATCGACTTTACTGCCGAGCCCCTGGCCAGTGCCGGGCTGTTCGCGATTACCGGGCCGACCGGCGCCGGTAAAAGCACCCTGCTCGATGCCCTGTGCCTGGCGCTGTTTGGCGCCGTGCCACGCCTGGGCGATACCGGCCAGGCCAAGATGCCGGATGCCGACAGCGATATTTCCATCGGCGATCCACGCACCCTGATCCGGCGTGGCACCGGTGGCGGCTACGCCGAAGTGGACTTTGTCGGTGTCAGCGGCCGTCGCTACCGGGCGCGCTGGGAAGCCAATCGCGCCCGCGACAAGGCCAGCGGCAAATTGCAGAACAGTCGGCAGAGCCTGATCGACCTGGACAGCGACCAACTGCTGGCCAGCCAGAAGACCGAATACAAAACCCAGCTGGAACTGGCCCTGGGCCTGAACTTCGAGCAGTTCACCCGCGCGGTGTTGCTGGCGCAAAGCGAGTTCAGCGCCTTCCTCAAGGCCAACGACAATGAGCGCAGCGAACTGCTGGAAAAGCTCACCGACACCGCGCTGTACACCCAGCTCGGCCGCCGCGCATTCGACAAGGCCAAGGAGGCCAAGGATACGCACAAACACCTGCAGGACCAGGCTACCGGCGTAGTGCCCCTGGCCCCTGAAGCGCGCGCCGAACTGGACCAGCAATTCGACGCGGCCCAGCAGCAGCTCAAGACCCAGCAGGCGCAGCTCAAGCAGTTGGAGTTGCAGCACACCTGGCTCAAGGAACTGCGCGAATGGCAGGACCGCCAGCGCAGTGCCACCGAGCAGCTCCAGCGCGCACAGGCCGATTGGGACAGCCAGGATGCACAGCGCCAAGACCTGAGCCGCCTGGACCAATTGGCGCCGCAGCGGCATCAGTTTGCGCGCCAGGCCGAACTCGACACCTTGCTCACACCGCTGGCTACGCAGATTCAGGCGCACATCGAGCAACAGGCCGAATTGCATACCCGCCAGGCGCAGGCCCAACAGCAGCAGGCATCCGCCCAGGCGGCACTGGCCGAAGCGCTCAAGGCCCAGGGCGATGCGGTGCCGTTGCTGCGCCAGGCCTTTGAAGCACAAAACACCCTTGCCCACCTGACCAGAGACCTGGCCAAGCGCAACGAGGAAAAACAGCAACACGAAGCCGCCTGTGCCGAAGGCCAGACGCTGCTCAAGGGTTTGCAGGACAGACACGCCCACGTTGCCGAGCGCTTGCAACGCCTGGCCGCCGAACTTGAACGCAGCAGCGCCCTCGCCCCGCTCAGCGATGCCTGGAACGCCTACCGCGATCGCTTGCAACAGTTGATGCTGATCGGAAATCGCCTGAAAAAAGGCCAGGCCGAACTGCCACAACTTGAACAGCGTGCGACCAGCGCCGCAGAAAAATTTGCCCAGCAACGCGAAGCCCTCGACCTGCTGTATCAAGAAGCCGGCGCCGAACCCCATGCCGTGGCCGAACAGGTGCAACTGCTGGCCAGCCTGTTGCAGGACAATCGCAAGCAGCAGCGCGCCTTCGAAGACCTGTCACGCCTGTGGGACAGCCAGCAGCAACTGGAGCAGCAAGCCGTTGCCCTCACGCAAAAGCTCGCCGATGCCGCCCAGCAACGCGACCAACTGAACCAGACCGGCCTGCAAACCAAGGCCGAGCTGGCCGTGGCTGAACAGACCCTGACGGTGACCAAGCAACTCTTGGAGCGCCAGCGCCTGGCCCGCAGCGCCAGCGTCGAGGAATTGCGCGAACAATTGCAGGACGGCCAGCCCTGCCCGGTGTGCGGCAGCCATGAACACCCGTACCACCAGCCCGAAGCCCTGCTGCAGAGCCTCGGGCGCCACGACGACAACGAAGAGGCCACGGCGCAGAAAGCGGTCGATACCCTCAAGGAAAAACTCACCGAACTGCGCGGTGAAGTCGGCGGCCTGATCGCCCAGCAGAAAGAATTCCTGCAACAACAGGAACACCTGGTCACCCAACAGCAGGCGCTCCAGCCCAGCCTGGACGCACACCCACTGGCGGCCTCGCTGTTCAATCAGGACGCAGCCAAACGCAGCCATTGGTTGGCCCAGCAACTCAGCCAACTGACCCAAAGCATCACCCAGGACGAACAGCGCCAGGCCGCCCTGCTCAACCTGCAGCAAAACGCCGGGCGCTTGCAGCAACAACTGCAAGCCGCTCAGGACAGTAGCCAGCAGACCCGCCAATTAATGCTGGATCAACAGCGCGAGCTGTCCAACGACCGCGAGCGCCTCGACGAAGAACTCAACGCCTTCGCCAACCTGCTCCCCGCCGACACCCTGGAAGGCTTGCGCAGCGACCCGGCCGCGACCTTTATGCAGTTGGACCAGCAGGTCAGCCAACGCCTTGAACAACTGGGCCATCAGAAGGATGAGTTGGCCGAGCAGCAGGAACGCCAGCAGGCCATCGAGAAAGAGCACACGCACCAGCAGCATCGCCAACAGCAGCTCGAGGCCCTGAACCAGCAATTTACCGAGTTGGCCGCGCAGCGACAGGCCGCCCAGGAAAAACTCGGGGCCTTGCTGGGCGAGCACGCCAGCGCCGAACACTGGCAACAACAACTGGAACAGGCCGTGGTGCAGGCACGCCAGAGCGAGACGGACGCCAACCAGCAGTTGCAGGACATCTGCAACCAACTGATCCAGCTGGCCGCCGACCTCAAGGCCCGGCAGGAGCGCCGGCAATCCCTTGAAGCCGAGCAGCAGGCCCTCCAGACCCGCACCCACGAATGGCGCGCCCTGCACCCAGAGCTGGATGACGAGGGCCTGGCGCGTCTGCTGGCGTTCGATGACACACACATCGCCACGCTGCGCGAGCATCTGCACAGCAGCGAAAAAGCCGTCGAGCAAGCCAAGGTATTGCTGCAGGAACGCGAACAACGCCTCGCCGAACACCAGGCCCTGCACAACGGCAACCTGGACGCCGAACAACTCGACGGCGCCCTGGCTGCGCTCAATCAACACTTGGCCGACGGCGAAAAACACTGCGCCGAACTGCGCGCGCGCCAGTCCGAAGACCAGCGTCGCCAGGACGCCAACAGTGCCCTGGCCGAACAGATCGCCAAGGCCTATGACGAGTGGCAACGCTGGGCACGCCTGAACGCACTGATCGGCTCGGCCACCGGCGATACCTTCCGCAAGATTGCCCAGGCCTACAACCTCGACCTGCTGGTGCACCACGCCAACGTGCAACTGCGCCAACTGGTGCGCCGCTACCGTCTCAAGCGCGGCGGCAGCATGTTGGGCCTGCTGGTGATGGACACGGAAATGGGCGATGAACTGCGCTCGGTGCATTCGTTGTCCGGCGGCGAGACGTTCCTGGTGTCCCTGGCCTTGGCCCTGGGCCTGGCGTCGATGGCGTCCAGCACCTTGAAGATCGAATCGCTGTTTATCGACGAAGGCTTTGGCAGCCTCGACCCCGAGTCCCTGCAATTGGCCATGGACGCCCTCGACGGCTTGCAGGCCCAGGGGCGCAAGGTGGCGGTGATCTCCCACGTGCAGGAAATGCACGAACGCATCCCGGTGCAGATCCAGGTCAAGCGCCAGGGCAATGGCCTGAGCACCCTGGAGGTCAAGTGAGCGAGGCGCTGCTGTATTCGTTCCGGCGCTGCCCCTATGCGATGCGCGCACGCCTGGCGCTGCGCTACTCGGGGGTGGCGGTGCGGATTGTCGAGGTGAGCCTCAAGGCCAAGCCGGCGGAGATGCTGGCACTGTCGCCCAAGGGCACGGTGCCGGTGCTGGTGGTGGATGGCGTGGTGATCGACGAGAGCCTGGCGATCATGCAATGGGCCTTGGCCCGGCATGATCCGGATAACTGGTTATTGCAGGGGGATCCAGCGGTACTTGAGCTGATCGCCGAGAACGATTCAACCTTTAAACATCACTTGAATCGATACAAGTACCCCGAGCGCTATCCCGAGCAGCCGGTGGAACACTATCGAGCCGAAGGCGAGGTGTTCTTGCAGAAGCTCGAGGGGTTGCTGGCCCAGCGCGCCTATCTGCTAGCCGACCACCCTGGCCTGGCGGACATGGCGCTTGCGCCGTTTATACGGCAGTTTGCCCACGTGGACCGCGAATGGTTTGCCGGTACGCCGTACAAAGCGTTGCAACGCTGGTTGGAAGGATTCCTGCAATCGCCACTGTTTATCGGCGTGATGGCGAAGGCTTAGCCTTCGATCAGACTCAACAACCGCTCGCGAGCGATCTCCGGTTCGCCGTCCGTCAACTGCACGGATGACAGGATCGGGGTGGAATAAAGGGCGAGGATAAGTGCGGCGAGTCGAAGTGCCATGCTGTCGATTCCATGAAAGAGCGCGTCAATATTTAAGCGTCAATTTAAACACATGGCAATGCGCCATTACCTCATTTTTTTCTTCGACAGCTGCACAAACGCCAAACCACTCGAACGCGCGTTTACGTTCCAGTGGTTTGGCGTCTGCTTGTGTGCAGGGTCAATCAGCGCTCATTGCTGGGTCTTGTGATCCAGGGCGGCGTAGAAGTTGGCGCTCTGTTGCAGGTATTTCTGGGTGTAGGCGCTGGTGCTGGATTTTTTGCCGCTGACTTCCACGCTGGCGGCGGCAGGCAGGGCCACGGTGGCGGAAACGGCGGAGGCGGCGATGATGGAGAAGAGATTCAAGTTCATGTCGGTAACCCTTATGTTCGTTCGGTTGGGTGGCCGGGGAAGGCCTTGGAACCCAACTTACGCCCGAGGGTTGAACCTTAGAAATGCTTTGAAACAGTAGCCGCTATTAATACAATTAATACTAAGGGTCAGGCCCCGCATGGCGGGGCCTGTGGCTTATTGACGCACCAGGAACTTGAGGTCGCTGGGCGCATCGATCGGCAATTTCTGCACGGTTTTACCCAGCAGGCCGGTCTTGGGGTCACGTTCGACCACCACGATTTCGTTACTCTTCTGGTTGGCGATCAGCAGGAACTTGCCGCTCGGGTCCAGGCTGAACTCTCGCGGGTGATCGCCTTCCACCGAGCGCTGCTGCACCTGCTTGAGGTGCGCAGTGGCCGGGTCGATGCTGAACACCAGGATCTGATTGGCCGTGCCACGATTGCTCACGTAGAGGAACTTGCCATCGCTTGACGCGTGCAGCGCCGCGCCGGCTTTGTCCGACACCGGCTGCCCCGGCGCATAGTCCAGCAACTGGGTCTGTGTGAGCGTACCGTCGTGGTAATCGAACACCGCGACCTGGGCGCTCATCTCGGTGGTCAGCCAGGCATGCTTGCCATCTGCGCTGAACAGCAAGTGACGCGGGCCGCTGCCTGGAGGCAATTGCACCGAGGCCGGGTTGGCCGGGGTCAACGGCAGTTCGTGGTTGGCCTTGGGGTCATAACGGTAGGCAAACACCTTGTCGGCACCCAAGTCCTGCACAAACACGTACTTGCCATCCGGCGACGACACCACCGAGTGCACATGGTTGGACGCCTGGCGCTCGGGGTTCACGCGGCTGGCGGGGTGCCCGCTCAACTGCACGGGCGCCGACAGCTTGCCGGTGGCGTCCACCGGCAGGATCGCCAGGCTGCCGCCCGGATCTTGCAGCACCGAATAGTTGGCGACGAACAGGTAGCGCCCATCAGCGGCGACGCTGGAGTGGGTGGGCTCGTTGCCCAGGCTCTGGACCTGGTTGATCAAGGTCAACTGGTGGCTCTGCGGGTCAATGCTGTAACTGCTCACACGCCCCACTGCGTCTTTCTGCCCTGGGCCGTTTTCGTTGACCACAAACAGGTGTTTCTGATCCTTCGAGACCGTCAGCCACGATGGGTTGGCTGCCTTGGCCGCCAGTACCGGCGCGCCCTGGAATTGGCCGGTGCGGCTGTCGAACTGCACGCGGTAAATGCCTTCGCTGATACCGGCGGTGTAGCTGCCGACCAACAGCTCGTAGGTGTCAGCCGGTGCGGCGTGTACCGACATCGCACCGACACTGCCGGCCATCAGCAGCGGCCAGAATTTACGCATCATCATCGGCTGGGTCCTCATCGTTATTGTTGCCGGTGAACGCGCTCATGCAGATCAGGCGGTGCTCGCCCGACTCACCGGTCAGGGTCCAACTTTGCAAGGGCTCGTCGAAGGTGGCGGCCTGCACCTGCGCCGTGCTGAAGCTCCAGCGTTTTTCGGCACGGCCGTCCATGGCGGTGATCAGCAGCTTTTCATCAACGAGCTGGAAGTCGAAGGCGTGCAGCCCGTCGATTTCAAGCATATCGCTGGCTTCAAGGACGGTTTTCAGGTTGTCGGCAGTCATCAGGATCATTCATCAGTTCATAAAGACGCTGATGATAGGCCAATCTCGCGCGCGTTTCCCCTCTTGCGGTAATCGACTACCACCTTTCCCCGCCAACCAGTCGCCATGCTTGGGCCGATACGACACTTCTTCAGCCACGGAATGGAATCTGCTATGCCAACTA
>NZ_JAVAJK010000019.1:0-145689 GCF_052112325.1 Pseudomonas sp. Yb2C2
ACGCGCAACTCAACCTGCAACCCATCGGCGTCGCCGGTGAGTTGTACCTGGGCGGCGAGGGCGTGGCCCGCGGTTACCTGGAACGCCCGGCACTGACCGCCGAACGCTTCGTGCCGGACCCGTTCGGTAAACCGGGCAGCCGCGTGTATCGCAGCGGCGACCTGACCCGTGGCCGCCCGGATGGCGTGGTGGATTACCTCGGTCGCGTCGACCACCAGGTGAAGGTCCGTGGTTTCCGTATCGAACTGGGGGAAATCGAAGCGCGTCTGCGCGAACAGGACAATGTTGGTGAAACCGTGGTGGTGGCCCAGGAAGGGCCGAGTGGCAAGCAACTGGTGGCTTATGTGGTACCGGTAACCGCTCAGGTCAACGAAACCGAGTTTCGTGATGCCTTGCGCCGCGCACTCAAGACCCGCTTGCCGGATTACATGGTGCCCGTGCACTTCATGTTCTTGGCGCAGATGCCGCTGACCCCCAACGGCAAGCTCGACCGCAAGGGCCTGCCGCAGCCGGATGTGAGCCAGATGCAGCAAGCATATGTCGCACCGCAGAGCGAGCTGGAACAGAAGATCGCTGTCATCTGGGCCGATGTACTGCGCCTGCCGCGTGTGGGCTTGAACGACAACTTCTTTGAGCTGGGTGGCGACTCGATCATTTCGATCCAGGTAGTTAGCCGTGCACGGCAGGTCGGTGTTCGATTTACGCCCAAGGACCTGTTTCAGCATCAGACTGTACTGAGCCTTGCAGCGGTTGCCCAGGCGGGTGGGGAGGGCCTTGTGATCGAGCAAGGGCCGGTCACCGGCGAAGCGTTGCTGTTGCCGATACACCAGTACTTTTTCCAGGCAGACATTGCCGAGCGTCACCACTGGAACCAATCCGTGGTCCTGCGCCCGGGCGAACGACTGGATGGCGCGACATTGCGCGCCGCCCTGGCAGCGCTGCTGGCGCATCACGACGCATTGCGCCTGAGTTTCAGCCCGCAAGCGGCCGGCTGGCAGGCTCACTACCGAGGGGTTGAAGCCCAAGACGAGCTGCTCTGGCAAACCGCCCTCGATACCATTGAGGCGCTTGAGCCCTTGGGCCTGCAGGCACAACGCAGCCTGGACCTGTCAGAAGGGCCGCTGATGCGTGCGGTGCTGGTCGAGTTGCCGGATGCATCGCAACGGCTGTTGCTGGTGATTCACCACCTGGTGGTGGACGGCGTGTCATGGCGGATCCTGCTCGAAGATCTGCAGACCGCCTACACCCAACTGCAGGCTGGGCAGGCGGCTGTGCTGCCGGCTAAGAGCAGTTCGATCCAGGCTTGGGGCAAGCGATTACAGGCTCATGCGCATAGCCCGGCACTGCAGGAAGAACTGCGGTTCTGGCAGGCGCAGTTGCAAGGCGTCGAGGCCGATCTGCCTTGCGATAACCCGCAAGGTGGTTTGCACAATTCACTGGCTCTGAGCGTGGGCACGCACCTCGATCAATCCTATACCCGACGCCTGCTGCAAGAGGCTCCGGCGGCATACCGTACGCAGATCAATGACCTGCTACTGACCGCGTTATCCCGGGTCATCACACGGTGGACGGGCGGCGAATCGCTGTTGGTCAAACTTGAAGGGCACGGTCGTGAGGATCTGTTCGAGGACGTCGACCTGACCCGCACAGTCGGTTGGTTCACCAGCATGTACCCGCTGGCGCTGACCCCGGCCACGTCCCTGGCCGACTCGATCAAGGGTATCAAGGAGCAATTGCGCGCTGTCCCGGATAAAGGGATTGGCTTCGGCGCACTGCGCTACTTGGGCGATGACCAGGCCCGGCAGGTATTGGGCGGGCTGGTGCAGCCACGGATCACCTTCAATTACCTGGGGCAGTTCGACGGCAGTTTCAATGATACTGCGGCACAGGCCTTTTTCACCCCTACGGGCGAAAGCGCTGGCGCTGACCAGAGCGAGCACGCCTTGCTGGGTAACTGGCTGGAAATCAACGGGCAGGTGTACGGCGGTGAACTGAACCTGAGCTGGAGCTTCAGCCGCGAGATGTTCAGCGAGGTCACCGTACAACGCCTGGCCGATGCCTATGCGCAGGAACTCAAGCACTTGATCGAGCATTGCTGCCTGGCCGCACATCAGGGCGTAACGCCGTCGGACTTCCCGCTTGCCCGACTCAGCCAGGCACAGCTGGACCAGTTTGCGTTGGCTGCCGTCGATGATGTGTACCCGCTGTCGCCGATGCAGCAGGGCATGTTGTTCCACGCCTTGTACGAGCCCCAGGCGGGCGACTATGTCAACCAGATGCGCGTGAATGTTGAGGGCCTGGACATCCCGCGTTTCCGTGAAGCCTGGCAGGCAGCGCTGGATAACCATGACATTCTGCGTACCGGCTTCATCTGGGACGGGGATCTTGCGCAGCCTCTGCAAGTGGTGCATCGCCAGGTGCAAATGCCGTTTATCGAAACCGAGTGCCCAGAAGGTGCCGATCAGCAGCAGCAACTGGATCAGTTGGCCGATGCGCAGCGCTTGCAAGGCTTCACACTGGAGAGCCCGCCGTTGGTGCGCATAGCCCTGGCGCACACCGGCCCGCAACGTTGCCATCTGATCTACACCAGCCACCATATCCTGATGGATGGCTGGAGCAGCTCCCAACTGCTCGGCGAAGTTCTGGGGCGTTACGCCGGCCATGTGCCGCAGGCTCAGGTCGCGCGTTACCGGGACTTTATCGCCTGGCTGCAATCCCAGGATAAAACCCTGCGCGAAGCCTTCTGGAAGACCCAGCTGGCCAGCTTGGATGAGCCGACACGTCTGTTCCAGGCGCTGCCTCGCAACAAGGATGTGAGGGCGTCCGGGCTGGGTGAACACGCCCATGAGTTGGATGCCGTGGGCATGGCCCGCCTCAAGGCCTTTGCCCAAGGCCAGAAGATTACCCTCAACACCCTGGTGCAATCCGCCTGGTTGCTGTTGCTGCAACGCTACACCGGGCAGGACACCGTGGCCTTCGGCGCCACAGTATCGGGCCGCCCCGCGGACCTGCGTGGTGTTGAGCAGCAAGTTGGGTTGTTCATCAATACCTTGCCAGTGGTAGCAACTCCTCGCCCAGATATGCCCGTGTCGCAATGGATGCAACAGATCCAGCAACAGAACCTTGCGTTGCGCGAGCATGAACACACGCCGTTGTTCGAGCTGCAACGCCTGGCCGGGCTGGGGGGCGAGGCGTTGTTCGACACCATTCTGGTGTTCGAGAATTACCCTGTATCGGAGGTGCTGGAGCAGGGGGCCCCGCAAGGGGTGCGGTTTGGCAGTGTCAGCAGCCGGGAACAGACGCACTATCCGCTGTCGATCGCCGTCGGTGTCGGCGAAACCCTGACGTTGCACTACAGCTATGACCGCAGTGAGGTCGACGGCCCGACGGTTGAACGTCTCAACCGGCATCTGCTGCACCTGTTGGCAGAGCTGGTCGCCAAGCCCCATGCGGCCCTGGCACAGTTGACGCTGTTGACAGAGTCGGAGCACCTGGCCCTGCTGGAGAAAGGCAACGGGTTGCCGAGCGAGACCTCTTGGCAGTGTGTCCAGCAGCAATTCGAACAGCAGGTGCGCCGCACGCCACAGGCAACCGCTGTGATCTTCGGCGAGCAGCAGTTGACCTACGATGCGCTGAACCGACGTGCCAACCGCCTGGCGAATGGGCTGATCAAGCAAGGTGTAGGCCCGGATTCGCTGGTTGGTATCGCGCTGGAGCGTTCTTTCGACATGCTGGTCGGGCTGCTGGCGATCCTCAAGGCCGGTGGTGCGTATGTACCGCTTGACGCCGACTACCCCGAAGAGCGCTTGGCCTACATGCTCAAGGACAGCGGCGTGAAGTGGCTACTGACTCAGTCGCACCTGAACCTGCCGTTGGCCGATGGCGTGCAGTGCCTGAGCCTTGAAGGTGATCAACGCTGGTTGAGCGGGTGCGGCGAAACTGATCCGCAGGTGCCCGTCAACGGTTATAACCTGATGTACGTGATCTACACCTCCGGCACCACCGGCAACCCGAAAGGTGTGGGGGTGACACACGAAGCATTGGCGCAACGCTTGCAATGGATGCAGGACACCTACGCATTGCAGGCCGACGATGTGCTGTTGCAGAAAGCCCCGATGAGTTTTGACGTATCGGTATGGGAGTGTTTCTGGCCGCTGATCAGCGGCAGCCGGCTAGTGATAGCGGCCCCGGGCGAACATCGGGATCCGGTGCGCCTGTTAGAGTTGATCCAGGCATTTGGCGTGACCACGCTGCATTTTGTGCCCTCGCTGTTGCAATTGTTCATGGATACCCCGGGCGTCGCCCAGTGCACCCGCGTGCGTAGGGTGTTCTCAGGCGGTGAAGCGTTGACCGCCGATTTGCGCGATCAGATCCTGCGGACCCTGCCCGGCGTAACATTGCACAACCGTTACGGGCCGACCGAAACGACGATCAACGCGACCTGGTGGGTGTGCTCCCTTGAGGATGGCACCCGTTCGCCGATTGGCCGGCCATTGGACGGTGTGATTTGCCGGGTACTGGACGGTGATCTGAACCCGGTCCCGATCGGTGTTGCCGGCGAGTTGTGCGTGGGGGGAGCCGGTTTGGCGCGCGGCTATCTCGGACGTCCGGGGTTGTCGGCCGAGCGCTTTATCGCGGACCCGTTCGGCGGCGCCGGTTCACGCCTGTATCGGACCGGCGACCGTGTGCGCTGGGCCGAGGATGGCGCGCTGGAATATCTGGGGCGCCTGGACCATCAGATCAAGATTCGCGGCTTCCGCGTGGAGCTGGAGGAAATTCGTGCGCTGGTGCTGCTCCAGGCCGGAGTGGCCCAGGCCGAGGTCGTCCTGCGCCAGGACGGTGGTGGCGGCCAATTGATAGGCTACTACGTAGCCCTCCCAACGGTACTCGATGAGATCGATCACGCTCAGGCGTTGCGTCATGCCCTGCAGGCGCTACTGCCGGACTACATGGTGCCCAAACAGTTCGTGCGCCTGTCGCACATGCCGTTGAGCCCCAGCGGCAAACTGGACCGCAAGGCCCTGCCGGAGCCCGACAGCTATGTTGTGCAAGGCGAATATGTGGCGCCTTGCAGCGACCTTGAACAGCAACTGGCGGCAATCTGGCAAGACGTGCTGGATGTTGAGCAAGTGGGGTTGAATGACAACTTCTTCGAGCTGGGCGGGCACTCGTTGCTGGTGATCAATGTGATGTCGCGCATTCAGCTGGAGCTGGGCGTGAAGATCAGCGTGCATGAGCTGTTCCAGCATGCCCAGCTCAGGGAACTGGCAGCGCATTTACAGGGTCAGGGCGGCGGCATAAGCACTGAGAAGCTGTCGTTCCTCGATTCACTCCTTGACGAAATGGAGCAGCTGTAATGGACGGCCAGATGGCGTACAAAATCATGCAGCGCTTTATCGGGCTGCCGCTGGAACAGCGCAAGGTGTACCTACAGAGGATGCTGCAGGAAGGCGTTTCGCCGGGCAACCTGCCGATCCCGAAGGTACGGCGAGAGGCGCCCTCCCTGACGCTCTCGTATGCTCAGGAGCGGCAATGGTTTCTCTGGCAATTGGATCCGCAGAGCGCTGCATACCATATCCCCAGCGCCTTGCGGCTCAGGGGACATCTGGATATTACGGCGCTGCAAAAGAGCTTTGAACACCTGATAGCCCGACACGAGAGTTTGCGCACGCGGTTTCGCCAGGTCGGTGAAGGCATGCAGCAGGAAGTCCAGCCCGCATACCTCGTGACACTGGTGCCTGAATCCATTGACGAAAGCCAGTTGAAAGCGCGCGTCGAACAGGAAATTGCGCAACCCTTTGACCTGGAGCGCGGCCCGTTGCTGCGTATGACGCTCCTGCGTCTGGCAGAGCAGGACCACGTGCTGGTCCTGGTGCAGCACCACATCATTTCCGACGGTGGTTCGATGCAAGTGATGGTGGAGGAAGTGATACAGGCCTATGGCGCCTACACCCATGGGCGTGAGTTTGAGTTGCCTGAACTGCCAGTCCAGTACACCGACTACGCCCTGTGGCAGCGCAGTTGGATGGAAGCGGGGGAAAAGGACCGCCAACTGGAATATTGGCGCAGCCTGCTCGGCGGCGACCAGCCGGTGCTGGAACTGCCGTTGGACCGGCCACGCCCGGCGGTGCAGAGTTTTCGCGGTGCTTCCCTGGACTTGGTGCTGGATGAGCGCGTGGTAGCGGGTGTCAACGCCTTGGCTCAGCGTGAAGGCGCTACCGGTTTCATGGTGCTGCTGGCCTCCTTTCAGGTGTTGTTGCATCGCTATAGCGGGCAACAGGACATCCGTATTGGTGTGCCGACCGCCAACCGTAACCGGGTCGAGACGCAGCGCCTGGTCGGCTTCTTCGTCAATACCCAGGTGCTGAAGGCCGAGGTGGACGAGCACACCAGCGTGCTGGCGCTGTTGCGCCAAGCCCGCCAACGGGTGCTGGAAGCCCAGGCGCATCAAGACTTGCCGTTCGAACAACTGGTGGAAGCGCTTCGTCCCGAACGCAGCTTGAGTTACAGCCCATTGTTCCAGGTCATGTTCAACCATCAGAACCGTGGCGCTGGCAGTACAAGCGAGCCGGGAACCTCCGGCCTGGTGTTGGAGGGCCTGGACTGGGAGAGCCGAACCGCTCAGTTCGACCTTAGCTTGAATGTTGTGCAGGAGGCATCGAGCATTCGGGCATCCTTTGGCTACGCGACCGACCTGTTCGACGCAGCAACCATCGAGCGCATGGCGCAGCACTGGCAACGACTGTTGAGTGCAATGGTTGCAACGCCGGAGGCCCTGGTCGACTCTCTGGCAATCCTGGACGCAGCAGAGCGCCGGCAGATCGTCGATGGCTGGAATGCCACCGCTGTCGATTACCCCCTTGAAAGGACCGTGCACCAACTGTTTGAAGCCCACGCCGAACATGACCCGCATCGGCCAGCCCTGGTGTTTGGCGCGCAGCAGTTGAGCTATGCCGTCCTGAACCATCGCGCCAACCGCCTGGCCCATGCCTTGATCGCACGTGGTGTCGGTCCGGACGTGTTGGTGGGCGTGGCAATGGAGCGCTCCGTGGAAATGGTCGTCGCCTTGTTGGCGATCCTCAAGGCCGGAGGTGCCTACGTGCCTGTGGACCCGGATTACCCCGCGGAGCGCCAGGCCTATACGCTGGAGGACAGTGCGGTAAACCTGTTGCTCAGCCAGTCGCACTTGAGCCTGCCGGCCGCCGACAGCGTGTTGCGTATTGACCTGGACCGCGATGAGCGTTGGCTGGACGCGTACAGCGAGGCCAACCCTGACGTAGCCCTCAGCGGTGAACACCTTGCCTATGTGATCTACACCTCCGGTTCAACCGGCAAGCCCAAGGGCGCGGGCAACAGCCATGCAGCCTTGACCAATCGCTTGTGCTGGATGCAACAGGCGTATGCATTGTGTGCCGGTGATACGGTGCTGCAGAAGACGCCGTTCAGTTTTGATGTGTCGGTGTGGGAGTTCTTCTGGCCATTGCTCAGCGGCGCGCGATTGGTGATGGCGGCCCCCGGCGATCACCGTGATCCGACGAAGTTGGTGGAGGTGATTACGCGTGAATCTGTCACCACGTTGCACTTTGTGCCGTCGATGCTGCAAGCCTTCCTGCAGGACCGCCTAGTGGGCCGTTGCAGCAGTGTGAAGCGCATCATCTGTAGCGGCGAAGCCTTGTCGGTGGATGCGCAACAACAAGTATTCGCCAAGCTGCCTCAGGTCCACCTGTATAACCTCTACGGGCCTACGGAAGCAGCCATTGATGTCACCAGCTGGGCCTGCATTGACGAAGGCAAGGACGCGGTGCCAATCGGCAAACCCATTGCCAACCTGAGGTGTCATATCCTGGACGCTAACCTTGAACCGGTGCCGATCGGTGTGCTCGGCGAGTTGTACCTGGCAGGCAAGGGGTTGGCACGTGGGTATCATCGTCGGCCAGTGTTGACCGCCGAGCGATTTGTCGCCAGCCCGTTCGGGGCCGGCGAGCGCATGTACCGCACTGGAGACCTGGCGCGTTATCGTCCGGATGGGGTGATCGAGTACGCCGGGCGTATTGACCATCAAGTCAAGCTGCGCGGCCTGCGGATCGAGTTGGGTGAGATCGAAGCGCGCCTGCTTGAACATGAAGGGGTTCGCGAGACCGCGGTGCTGGCGCTGGACGGCACGCAATTGGTCGGCTACGTGGTGCTCGATCAGCCAATGCCGCACTGGCGAGAAACCCTCACGGCCTATCTATCGACTCATCTGCCGGCCTTTATGGTGCCGGCCCAGTGGGTCTTGCTGGACAGTATGCCGTTGAGCCCAAACGGCAAACTTGAGCGCAAGGCACTGCCGCGACCCGAAACCGCCGTTCAGCGACGCGAGTACGTGGCGCCGCATACGGCGCTCGAACACCAGGTCGCGCAGATCTGGCAACAGGTGCTGGGTACCGAGCGGGTTGGCCTGGACGATAACTTCTTTGAACTGGGCGGGCATTCATTGCTGTTGCTGGTGGTGAAAGAACGCCTGGCGGCTCAATGCGGGTTGATGCTCACGGTCAGCCAATTGATGACGCGCCCAACCGTTAGGGCGTTGGCGGGCAGCGCGTCGGATGAACGAGCGCGCTCGCTGCTCGTTGACTTGAATGGCCAGCAGGGCGGGCCGTCATTGTTTCTGTTTCACCCAAGTTTTGGTTCAGTGCACTGCTACAAGGCGCTTGGCATGGCCTTGCGCTCGGAGATGCCGGTACAGGGCGTTATTTGTCGGGCGCTGCTTGATCCGCAAAGCCAGGTGCCGACGTGGGATGCCATGGTTCAGGACTATACCCATCAGGTTCTTGCGAGCCAGCCGCAGGGGCCGTATTACCTCGCGGGGTGGTCGCTGGGTGGGAACCTTGCGTTGCAGGTGGCTGGCAGACTGGAGGCGCAGGGGGCCAAAGTGGCGTTCCTGGGGAGCATCGATGCGCCTCCGCCGATGCATGTCACTGCGTTCTGGGACAGGGACAAAACCCTGCGGCCGGCGTTTGAATCACTGGAAGCAGGCGATAAGCGCGTGGAGTTGCTGACGGTCATGTTCCCTGACGCGGCCCAGGATATTGCACTGGCCTGGCAGGATATCGAGCGCTCGGGCGCCACGGCGGACCAACGGTGGGAGGCACTTTGCGAGTGGGGACAGTCGGCTTTGGGCGAGGTATTTGTCAGCTTGCGCAACGAGCTGCAACAAGGCGGCGAGCTGGAGGTTTCGTGGGCGTTGAAACGCACACTCGATGAGCGCTTGAAGGATGCCGCCTATGCGCGCCTCGCTGCTCCTGTGAGTTGCTGGTGGGCAGCACAAAGCAAATCTGCCAGTGATCGGCAAGTCATCTGCACGGCACTTGAAGAGGGGATCGGCCATGGACTGGACTCTTCGGTGGTCATCGATACGACCCATGATCGAATCGTCGACAACCCTGAGTTCATTGCCTCGTTCGTAGCGGCCCTGACGGCTGCCAGGCACTAGCCCGGGCGAGCACGCTTACACTGGACACCGGCCTTGCGCCGGTGTTTTTTGCGTGGTGTTCCAGTCACGGCGCTACGCGCCATGCCTGGCGCGCAACAAAGAAAACCCCCGCCTGATGGCGGGGGTCTAAGTGCTGCTTGCACGCAACTGCCGGGGGTTAGAAGTCCCAGCGTGTGCTCAGCATGACGTTGCGTGGGTCACCATAATAGGCCGTGTTATAGAAGCCAATGTTGGTGTAGTAGTACTTGTCGAAGATGTTGTTCACGTTCAGTGTCGCGGAGACGTTGTCGGTGATCTGGTACTTGGCCATTGCGTCCACGACCCAATACGCTTCCTGGGTGAAGTCCTCCTGCCGTCCCTTGCCACTGTTGGTCACTTCCTGCCAGGACTTGCCCTGCCAGCGAGCGCCACCGCCGATGGTCAAACGGTCCAGCGGCCCGCTGAGCTTGTACGAGGTGAAGAAGCTGACCTGATCCTGAGGCTCCCAAGTAGATACTTTTACACCATGCTCATCCCGGATGACTTTATGGGTGTAACCAGCCTGAGCCTGCCAGCCTGGGGCTAGCTCACCGGACATTTCGGCCTCGAAGCCTTTGGTTTTGGCGGCGATGCCTTTATAGGCATACAAGATCGACGGGTTGGTCGGGTTGGCGTTGTAGTCAGAATCCGGGTCAGCCCTGTTGGTTTCATGCACTTCGAAGTAGGCCAGACTGGTGTTCAGGCCACCGTTGAAAAACTCACCTTTCAAACCCAGTTCGTAATTCTTGCCTTCATCCGGTTCGAGCAGTTTGTTCTCTCTGTCGCGGTTATACACCTGCGGCATGAAGATCTCGCTGTAGCTGGCGTACGCGGTGAAGTTGTCGTTCAGGTCATAGGTTACGCCGGCATAGGGTACGAGCTTGCCGGTTTCGGTGGACTTGTTGTCGCCAGTCAGCCAGTAGTTGGCCACGCGGGTGCCCATGAAGACGTTCAGGTCATCCGTGAGGTTGAAGCGGGCGGTCATATAGCCAGCGGTTTGCCGGGTGGTTTCATCAATGATTCGAGTCGGTGTGCCCCAGTTCGGCTCCGGGAAGTTACCGTCGAAGTTCCAGAAGTCGACAATGCGCCCATTGGCGTGAATCGGCGCGCCGTAATCCTTACCTTTCCACTGGGAATTGGACGCAGAGGCGCCCACCACCAACTGATGCTCGCGGCCGCCCAGACTGAATGGGCCACTGGCGTAGATATCGCCGGAGTCGGATCGGGTATCGCCGGTGAATTTGTTCGCGTAGAGCGTCGACAGACCGGTTGCCGTGAATGGGCCCAGCTGGATCGCACCCATCGGCGCGTCATAACCGGAGAACTGGTGTGTGTACTGGCCTTTGACCACCCAGCCGTTGTCGAAATTGTGCTCCAGGGTTGTGAAGAAACTCTGAGTGAACTGTTCCCAGCTGCTCCACTTCGCGCCGTTGTTGTATGAGCGCTTTACATCGATGCGGTTGCCGCTACGGTCAAACAGCGGGCGGCTGCCCGACCAGCCAGAACCTTGAGGATCGCTGTTCTGGTAGTCGAAGCCGATGGTGAGCAGGGTGTCCTCGTCCAGGTCCGCTTCCACGGTGCCGAAGTACACGTTGGTCTTGCGCTCGTAGCGGTCCATGAACGAATGCTTGTCCTGGTACGCGGCTACGGCACGGGCGCGGATGTTGCCGCTCTCGGTGAGGGGGCCACTTACGTCGACCTGGGAGCGATAGTTGTCCCAGCTGCCGGCGCCCAGCTCCACGCTGCCTTTGAAATCACGGGTAGGCTTTTTGCGGATCAGGTTGATGGTTGCGCCCGGTGCCCCGGCACCCGTCAGCAGGCCGCTTGCGCCCTTGAGGACTTCCACGCGGTCGTAGATCGCCATGTCGCTCAGTGTTTGCCCGGACGAATAGGCCGAGTTGCGCAGGGTAGGGATGCCGTCGTACTGGAAGTTCTCGATCGAGAACCCACGGGAGAAATAGTTAGTGCGTTCGCTGTCCAGGGCCGACAAGGTAATGCCCGGTGTATGACGCATCACATCATCAATGGAGTTGAGTGCGAAATCATCCATATGCTGGCGCGTGATCACGCTGATCGACTGCGGTGTTTCACGCGGGGTCAGCACCAGTCGCGTGGCGGTAGCGATAGTGCCTGGTGTGTAGGAGCCCGTGCCTTCGGTGACCGTACCCAACTGGTTGGCGGTCACCTGGGTGGCCCCAAGCTCCAGCCCGGAGGTCGCGCCCGCCGTGATGGTCACCGCGCTGCCTTGCAGGCCGTAGCTGATGCCGGTGTCCTTGAGCAGGGCGGCGATGGCGTGGGCTGGCTCTAGCTTGCCCTTCACCGTCGTGCTGTTTTTGCCCTGTACATCCGTCGGGCTGTATAGCACCTGCAAGTTGGTCTGACGGCCAAATTCCTGGAGCGCTGTCCCCAACGGCTGTGCAGGAATGTCGATCTCGATCTCTTGTGCCTGCACGTAACTCGATAGCGGTAACGACACCGCTAGGGCCAAGGCGCAAGGCTTGAGGTGGATGTTCAAGGCCCTGCGCATGGAGAGCGCTTTGCTCAGGGGGCTGAGACCGAGTCGTACTGACATGGGTGCTTTCTCTTCTATATTTTAGTTGGGCAGTTTATAGGTATTTATGAGGTTGGTTC
The DNA here is from genome assembly GCF_052112325.1 of Pseudomonas sp. Yb2C2. Classification (NCBI taxonomy): domain Bacteria; kingdom Pseudomonadati; phylum Pseudomonadota; class Gammaproteobacteria; order Pseudomonadales; family Pseudomonadaceae; genus Pseudomonas; species Pseudomonas sp. Yb2C2. The sequence goes on from NZ_JAVAJK010000019.1 coordinate 12,125, forward strand.
TCATTACCACTAGTGAGACGTTCCCACCTGGAAAAACCGGAAAAGAAAATTCATGCCGGCTCCATTTCGTGCACCACCTTGCCAGCGCGCAAGCGCACCAACTGGTCGGCGATGTCGAAATAGCGGTCGTCGTGGCTGATCACGATGATGGTTTTGCCCAGGCGCTTGAGGTCCGGCAGCAGTTCCGTGTAGAAGATGCGGCGGAAGGCCGGATCCTGGTCGGCGGCCCATTCGTCGAACACCAGTACCGGACGTTCCTCCAGCCAGGCATTGACCAACGCGAGGCGCTTGCGTTGGCCAGTGGACAGGTCGGTGGTGCTGAATGCGCCGTCCTTGATAGTGACCTTGTGGGCGATCTCCAGGCGGTCCAGATACTGGGCCGCACTGTCCAGAGACTTCTGCCCGCCGCCTTGGACGAGATCGTCGAATAGGTAATAGTCGGCGAATACGGTGGTGAACAGTTGGCGGTAGTCGTCGCGGGTAGGGGCAATCACAGCTTCGCCATTGAGGTGGATTTCACCTGATTGCGGCTGATAAAGCCCCAGCAACAGCTTGATCAGGGTGGTTTTGCCGCAGCCGTTTTCACCGACGATAAACACGATATCGCCTTGCTTGATGCTCAGGTTGATCGGGCCCAGATGGAACGGCTCGCTGCCTTCCACCGGCGGAGGACTGTAGGTCACGCCGCGCAGCTCAAGGCTGTGCACTTGGGGTTTTGGCGCTTCACTGTCTTCCAGCAGCAGGTGCGGTTCGGGGGATGAGAACCGCTCGGACAGCTCGGCGATGCGCGAGAACGCGATCTGTGCGCGGCTGACGATCGGCAGCGCGGTCACCACGTGTTCCAGTGGGCCTTTCATATACAACAGCACCAGCACAAAACCGGTGATCACCGCTGGGTCCGGGTTGGGGTTGTAGGCCTGGAACGCCAGCGCCAGGCCGATCACCACGAAAAACAGCATGGAGCCGAACGTCTTGGCGACAATGAAGATGTTGACCGAGCGGATCTGGATATCGCCGATACGATCAGCAGTGGCCTGGATGCGATGGGTATTCATGCGATAGCGGCGTGGCCGATGAATGCGCAGCTCCTTGGCACCCGAGGCGATGGCGGTATAGTAGCGCTGCAACTCGTCTTCCTGGTCGCGAGCGGCTTCGAACCCCTTGATGCCCGCCGAGCGTGCCGCGTACTGCACGGCGGTACCGATGACGATCGCCACCACCATCATCAGGAACATCGGCACCGACAGGTACGCCAGGTAGCCCAGGCAGCCGAGTGTCACCGTGGTGGCAATGGCCAGTGGCGTGAAGGAGAAGGAAAAATCGCTGATGGTATCGACATCATGAGTCAGCACAGGGATCAGCTTGTGAGTGCGGTAGCGCTCGATCTGCTCGATGGGCGCCGACAGCACCTTTTCGCCGAGATCCTTGCGCAGGGCGGCGATGATCCGCTGGCCCACGTAGTTGGTGCCGATATCGGAGACGATCGAACTGGTCAGCGCCAGCACACACAGCGCCGCAAAGCTCAGGATCACGCCCTGGGTCATACCGGTGGAAGAGTGCAGCGCGTTGTTGATGGTCGCCAGCAACAGCGTGATGGCCAGGCCGCCGGCCATGCCCAGGGCGATGGAGACCGTCACGATGGTGCGAAACGGCCTGAGCAATGCAAGCAAACCTTTGAAGGCGCCGCGCTTGGGGTCGGTCATAAGTACTTCCCGGAAAGTGAAAAAGAGGGGGCTGGGCACACAGACCCTTACCCATGACAAACGAAGTGTTGGCGCGACGATTTAGCTCGGTGTGCCCGGCGGTGCGGTTGGTGGATAAATTGACCGGCATCTGGTTCGTTCTTGTGGTGTAGGCGCACGCGTATTGGCGCGTGCCTGATCTATCCAGCGAGAGCGAAACAATGACGAAAAAGAATCTGGTGTACGTGTGGTCCCTGCGCAATGCCGCTGCCGACAAGGCCGGCCAGCCAGTGGCCTACAAGGACCACGAGCGCTACATGAAATCGGTGCTGGAGTTTCTGGTGGGATCGCTCAACGACACGTCCCTGGGTGACGCCTACAACCTGGTGGGCGTGGTGTATGACGACGATGAGCAGAACCCGCGCGACCAGCAGTTGGTGGTCGACTATGGGTTTGCCTATAAACCGGGGCGCCAGTGGCTTTATCCGGCGGATTTGCAGGTGCAGGGCCACCTGGTCAACGACCTGCTGTTGAGCGTGCCGTCCACCTATCGCCGCCTGCCACGGGGCAGCGCCGAGCATATCGCCGGCAAGCAGGACTTCGAACGCCGCCTGCATGACACGCTGGTGGAATTGAAGGCCGATATTGTGGTGCTGGACGGCCTGCTGGTGATCCTGGACGAGCTGGTGCGCCCCGGTGCGCCGTTTGCCCGTAAGATCATGAACATTCACCCCGGTATCACCCGTATCGAATCGCCCTATGAGCGCCGTGGGGCCTATGCGACCTGGAATGCGCTGTACGGTGCGCGTGGGTTGACGGTTACGGATTGGGTGACCAAGGCCACCACGCCATCCGAGCCGCTGTACCTGACCGGCGCCTCCTTCCACTACGTGGACAACGGCATCGACTCCGGCGAGGTGTTCCACGACGTACTCAAGACCGAGATCTCGCCGGACGACACCATCCTCGAATTGCGCTGGAACAACTTCAACAACAGCCTGTTCCCGGCGCTGCATGAAGGTTTGGAGTTGTTGGCGCAGAAGGGGGGCTAAGCCGCGCACGATTTGACTGTGGGAGGGGGCTTGCTCCCGATGACGGAGTATCAGTCAATGGCGATGTCGACTGCCGCACCCCATCGGGAGCAAGCCCCTCCTACATTAAATCCCGTCAGCTTTAGAGATCGCGCACTACCCTGAAGCCAATCCAATCCCCCCGCGTTTGCGGGTAGATGTTGTTGCGGTTGCCCGAGCGTGAAAACACCGGCGCTTCGCCCCAGTCATTGCCACGAATCTGGTAGCCCTCGCAGTTCGGCTCCATCCACGCGCTGCCATCCGTCGGTGCGCCGACATAGTTGGGGTGCTCGCAGTCGGCCACCCGCTCATAGACATTGCCATGCATGTCGTACATGCCAAACGCATTCGGCGGGTAGCTGCCTACCGGCGAAGAATAGCTGTACCCGTCCGCCGGCCCGTAGGTGTTGGCATGCTCGGCGATGCTGTAGCCCTTGCCCTCGTCGAACGGGAATGGGAATGGTCCGGCGGAGCCGGCGCGCGCGGCGTATTCGCGCTGGGCCTCGCTGACCATGTGGTACTGCTGGCCGGTTTTTTTCGACAGCCAGGCCACATAGTGCTTGATGTCGTCCATGTCCATGCACACCGCCGGCTGGCGCGGGCCCTGGGGATAGCGTGGCTTGCTGGCGATGCATTCGCGGCCGGGGCGGGTGTCGCCGTCGGCGATCTTCACGCCGGTCTGGCGGATATAGCTGTCCCATTCGCCGGCGGTGATGTGGAAGCGGCTCATGGCGAACGGCTTGGCGAAGGTCACGTCATGCATCGGGCCTTCGTCCGGCTCACGGCCGACTTCGTCTTCCGGCGTCCCCATGGTGAAGGTGCCGGCGGGCAGTACCACCATTTCCGGACAGTCCTTGCAGTCCTTGAACACTTTGCCCGGTTGCGGCGTGGCGGCCTGGGCCAGGCCCGGCAGCAGCGCGCCGCACAGGGCGGTCAGTGCCAGGGTCGTCAGAGGGTTGAGTCGCAGTGGCGTCATAGGGGCCTCTCGTGCAAAGGGAAAAAGGCGCGTCACAACCGCTGGCTGAGCAGGGTCATGAAACGCTGGATTTCGTCGGAGTTGTTGAGCAGGCCGGGCGCCGTGCGGATCACCGGGCCGACGTCGCGGTCCACCGCGTCGATCACCACGCGGTTCTTCTGCATGTAGGCTGCCACCCGATCACTGTCCTGGCCCTTGACCCGGAAGAAGGTAAAGCCGGCAGACAGTTCTGGGCTGCGCGGCGTGACCAGTTCGATCTGCGGGTGCGCCAGCAATTGCTCCTTGAGTTCGGCGTTCAGTCCATGGATGCGCGCCTGGACCGGCGCCTTGCCCAGTTGCAGGTGCAGCTTGAAGGCCTCATCCGCCGCCCAGCGATGCTCGAAAGCGTGATAGCCGCCGGGGGTCATGATGGTGGCGAAGTCCTTGTCTTCGGAGAAGGTCGGCACCATGGGCGTGACGTAGGTGTTTTCAGGGTTGCGCGCACACACCAGCCCGGTACCGCGCGGACCGAACATCCATTTATGGGTGCCGGCGATAAAGAAGTCGCAATGCATGTCTGGGAAGTCGAGGTTTTCCACGCCGAAACCATGCACGCCATCCACCACATAGAGGAGGCGGTCCTTGTCATCGCGGTTGCGGTTGTGCGCCGCCACCAGCTTGCCGATCTCGCCGATGGGCAGTTTTACGCCGCTGCCGGACTGTACCCAGGTCATGCCCAGCACGCGGGTGTTGGGGCGGATATTACGCTGGATATTGGCCAGCACCTCGTCGGCAGAAACCTGGCTGGCCCGCTCGAACAGCTTGATCCGGCGAACCTGGGTGCCTTCCTTGAGCACGCGAAAATCCAGCACGTTCTGGGTCGCGTAGTGCTCATGCACGGTGGTGAGGATTTCCTGGTCCGGGCGCACCTTGATGCCGCCATAGATCATCGCCAGGCCTTCGGAGGTGCTGCCGGTCAGGGCGATCTGCGCCGGGGTGGCCTTGAGGTAGCGGCCGGCCCATTCGCGTACCTGGCCTTCGCGCTTCCAGGTTTCCTCCAGGTCCCAGTCCATGGCGAGCCCTGGGTTGCGGTCGATCTGGGCGCGGTAACGCTCGATGGCCTCGCGTACCGGCCTGGGGTGCGAGGCCACCAGGAAGTTGGAGAAGTGCAGGTAATCCGGGTCCTGGTTGAACAGCTGCTTGAACACCGTCCATGGGGCATCCGTGGTGGTGGCAGCCAGTGCCTGCGGGATGAGTGCAGCGCCCAATGGCAGGCTGGCGGCGAATATCCCGGCCTGCTTGAGAAACGTACGGCGGTCAGTCATGGACTTGCTTCTAGGTGATTAGCGGTTGGCCAAGGGTTTGGCGGCTTTTTGTACCTGGTCCCAGACCCGCAGGAAGTTACCTCCCCACAGCTTGGCGATGTCGGCTTCGGAGTAGCCGCGCTGGATCAGTTCGGCGGTGACGTTGCGGATTTCGCCGACGTTGTTCCAGCCGTCGATGCCGCCGCCGTCGTTGAAGTCCGAAGCGATGCCGACGTGATCGATCCCGATCTTGCGCACGGTGTAGTCGACGGCGTCGCCCCAGTCCTTGAGCGTGGCCTTGGGTTCCTCCTCAAGAATCCCGTACAGCCCTTGGGCGTACTGGCCGAACTTCTGCTCCGGCCATGCCGCGATGATCGCGTCCCCCGGCATCAGGGCCATGGCCAGGTTGGGCAGCGGCGGCAGGTCGAAACGCGCGCGCAGGGTGTTGAGTTTGTCCTGGGTCGGCTGGCTCAGGGGGCGTATGTAGGCCGGGAAGCCCACCACCTGCACCACGCCGCCACTGTTCTTGATCAGTTGCAGTTCCTTGTCGCTGAGGTTGCGCGGGATGTCCACCGACGCGCGCGGTGCCGAGTGGGACGCCACCATCGGCGTGCGACTCAGCTGCGCGACTTGCTCCAGGGCCTTGGTCGACATCTGCGACACGTCAATGATCACCCCCAGGTCATTGAGGCGCTGCACCGCTTGCTTGCCGATGTCCGACAGGCCTTCGAGTGCATCGACGGAATCATTGAAAAACGGCAGTGGGCGCGATGAGTCGGACCAGGCGTTATTGCCGATATAACTGAAACCGAACATGCGCATGCCCCGGGCGGCCCACAGGTCCAGCTGATTCAGGTCATTGCCCAGCGGGTAGGCGTTGAGCATGCTGATAAAGATCGCGAACTTGCCTTCGCCATGCAGGCGTCGAAAGTCATCCGGGGTATAGGCGATGCCGACTTGATTGGGAAAGTCACGCACCATGCCGGAGATGATCTTGTAGCGCACCTCCTGCTCGTGGCGGGCTTCCTCGACAAAGCCGTCAGTAGGCTTGTGCGGGGCGTTGGGGCCATTCCAGATTTCCGGCCAGCCGAAGATCGTCAGGGCTGCGCCGGACAAGCGCCCGCGTGCCGCCTTGGCCAGGTCGAACTGGCCGCTGCCGTCCTTGTCCGCCTCGTTGCCGGCGGTGCCAAAATCCATGGGAACGGTGATATGGCTGTCGAACGACAGCAAGCGGTCCTGCAGTTCATTGGCCTGCTTGATCACGGCCAATGGGTAGCCGGCATTGCCCTTGAACCAATGATCCCAGGCCAGGAAGCCTGCGCCGGCACCGATGGCCAGTGCCAGCGGCAAGCCGATGTACAGCGCCTTTTTCGAACGTGGTTTTGTCATTGCCATCTCAGTCAGTTGAGGCCTTCGCTATCAGGGAAGAACGAGTGGTGCGCGGGGAAATTTAGGCGGCACGGGCAGGGCGGTAAATTTCCCCGGCCTGCAAACGTTCTAGCTCTGATAAAGCCGTTTCCTAAGGTAGACAATGACCATCTCTCGACGTGGGTTCATCGCAGGCCTGGCGCTGACCGGCGCGGCTGTGCCTGCCGCCTTCTATGCCCATCGCGAGTTGACGCGCGAAGAAGAATTGCCCATCACTCCCGGCGAAGCCACCGTGGACCTGGCCGACACCGCCGGGCAGCACCTGGCCAACACCTTGCGCGGGGTGTGGAGCCTGCGCCTGGAAGGCCGCGACGCCGGCCTCAAGGGCCTGCCGCTGCAAGGCCTGGAACTGCTGCTCGACATCGCCCCCCGTGGCCGTGGCCTGCGCGGCTACCTGGACACCGCCGCCAACCTGCGCGCCGACGGCGAACCGCGCTACCGCGTGCTCGGTGACCTGCTGACGGGCGAGGGCGCCTTGCTCTACTGGCGCCTGATCGACCGCGATGCCCTCGACGGCAGGCCCGCCTATGAGTTCAAGATGACCCTCGATGAAGTCTGGGCCGACTTCGCCAACGCCGGCAGCGGCACCCTCAGCGGGCACATCCTCGACCTGGATCGGCCCCTGGCCTTGACCGAACGTGACAACCGCTTTATCGCCCACAAACAGCTGTTTCCCGAAGCCCGCCAACGCATCGGCCTTAACCCGACCCTGCTGGCCTGGCTGATTGCTCCGGAGCACCGCCTGTTTCACCAGCTGTGGCACGCCACCCGTGACCAATGGCACAAACTCTCCGAAGAAAAACGCGACGCCCTGCGCGGCATCGGCTGGCAACCCGGCCCGCGCGGCAAGGAGCGTGACGCCCGTGGCAAACACAAAGACCGCAACGGCTCGGGCATCGATTTCTTCTTCATGCACCGGCATATGCTCGGCACCGCGCGTTCCATGCAGGATCTGCCCTCGTGGCCTGTATTCCCCGAACCGCAACCGGCGCTGGAGCGCGACCGCTTGGGTTTCCTGCGTTACTTCGACAACCACGACGGCTTCGCGCTGCCGCCCACCTGGTCAGCCCCGGACGACAGCGAATACACCCAGTGGGTCAGCGACATCAAGGCCGCCGAGACCTACCACAGCAACTTCCAGGTCTGGGAATCGCAGTACCGCGACCCGCGCTACCTGGCCAAACTGACCTTGGGCCAACTCGGCTCCGAAATGGAACTGGGCCTGCACGACTGGCTGCACATGCGCTGGGCCTCGGTGCCCCGCGACCCGTCCAACGGCGCGCCGGTACCCCTGGCCCGCGACCCGGCAGACTTTGCCCCGCGCTGGTACGCGGCAGAAAACGACTTCCTCGGCGACCCGTTTTCATCCCATGTAAACCCGGTGTTCTGGCACTTCCACGGCTGGATCGACGACCGTATCGAAGACTGGTACCGCGCCCACGAACGCTTCAACCCCGGCGAAGTCAGACGCCTGGACGTCAACGGCGTGGCCTGGTTCGCAGCGGGACGCTGGGTCGAAGTCGGCGACCCGTGGCTGGGCCCGGACACCCATGGCTGCAGCACCACCCCGGGGTTGCGGATGGGCAAGTCGATGGAGATGGACCCGGAGACCATGAAGCTCGCCTTGCGCATTACCTTTGGCGAGGACGAGCACCTGTTGCAGGGCCTGTTCAAGCGCGTGCCGAAGCGGCCTTGGTATGCGCGGCATTTGAAGGTGAAGGCGCGAGAGGCTTGAGCGTTTGGCGTGGCACGGTGCGGGTGCACTTGGCCAGCGCCTGCTGCACGTCCGCCAACAGGTCGGCAACGTCCTCAAGCCCGACCGATAAACGCACCAGCCCTTCGCTGATGCCGTGGTGCGCGCGTTCTTCCGGGGTGTAGGTGCTATGGGTCATGCTCGCCGGGTGCTGGGCCAGTGACTCGGCGTCGCCGAGGCTGACGGCGCGGGTGAACAGCTTGAGGGCATTCATGAAGCGTCGACCGGTGTCGATCCCGCCCTTGAGTTCGAAGGCGATCATGCCACCGGCCTGGCTCATCTGCCGCGCCGCCAATGCGTATTGCGCGAAGCTGCGCAGCCCCGGATACGTCACCCACTCCACGGCGGGATGCGCCTGCAAGGCTTCGGCCACGGCCTGGGCGTTGCTGCAATGGCGGTCCATGCGCAGGGCCAGGGTCTTGAGGCCGCGCATCAACAGGGACGCGTCTTGGGGCGACATCACCGCACCGGTCAAGTCCTTGAGGCCTTGCAGGCGAATACGCTGGGCCAGTGCCTGGTTGCTGACGGCAATGCCGGCGGTGATGTCGCCATGGCCGCTGAGGTACTTGGTGGCCGAGTGCACCACCACATCGGCGCCCAGTTCCAGGGGCCGTTGCAGGTACGGCGTGCAGTAGGTGTTATCGACCACCACGGTCACGTTCGGCTGTTGATGGGCGAGGGCGGCCACGGCGGCGATGTCCACCAGTTGCAGGGTGGGGTTGGCCGGGGTTTCGCAGTAGACCATGCGGGTGGCGGGGCTGAGTGCCGCTTGCAGGGCCGCCAGGTCGGTGAGGTCCACGTGACGCACCTTGATGCCGAATTCGCCGATACCGTGATGCAGCAGGGCGAAGGTGCAGCCGTAGAGCGTCTGGCTGACGATCACCTCATCGCCTGGGCGCAGCAGGGTCCAGAACGTCGCGGCAATCGCGCCCATGCCCGAACTGAACGCCACCGCCGCTTCGCCGTTTTCCAGGCTGGCCATGCGGGACTCCAGCAGCGCCAGGGTCGGGTTGGAAATGCGCGTATAGAAATGGCCGCCGGCCTCACCGGCAAAACAGGCGGCGCCGTATTCGGCAGTGGGAAAGGCAAACGTGGCCGACAGGTAGATCGGCGGCACGAGTGCGCCGTGGTGGGCCTTGGGGTCGTAGCCGTGGTGGATGGCACGGGTGGAAAAGCCGAATGCATTGTGTTTAGTGTTCATGTCGGGCGCTCCTTATTTCCTACAATGCTATGCTTATAACCACGGCTGGATTTTCCAAACTTTGCCGAGAAATCCCTTGTCCTGGGATGAAAACTCGCTAAAAACAATAAACAGAGGCACGTCATGCCCATCACGCTGGATCGCACCGACAAGGCGTTATTAAACGCCCTGCAAGGCAATGCCCGTTTAACCGTGGCCGAGCTGGCCGAGCGCGTGTCCCTGACCACTTCACCGTGCTGGCGACGGGTCAGGAACCTGGAGGAAAGCGGGGTGATCAGCGGCTACCAGGCGATCCTCTCGCCCAAGGCGCTGGGGTACGGGGTGACGGCGTTTGTCAGCATCATGATGGAGAGCCACACCCAGGAAATCGCCCGGGCGTTCGAGCAACGCCTGTTGGATATTCCGGAAATCGTGGCCTGTCATAACGTGTCGGGACGCTATGACTTTTTGCTCGAAGTGGTGGCCAGGGATCTGGAGTCGTTCGGCGAGTTTGCGCGGGAGGTGTTGCAGACGCTGCCGTGCGTCAAGGAGATTTATTCGAGTTTTTCCTATAAGTCGGTGCGACCGTTGCGGGTGATTCCATTACCAGGTTGATCGCACCATTGGTCACCTGTTCTTCCCCGTAATTGGCTATTTCTCCCGTATGGCCCGGTGGCTAACCTAGCCACCACTTCCCACCGTTCCGGAGTTCCGCATGCAAGCCCGTACCGATTTCTACACCGCTTCCCCAGACGCCATGAAAGCCATGCTCGCCCTGGAAGCCGCCGTCGGCAAACTCTCCATCGAGCTGCCATTGCTGGAACTGATCCGCCTGCGGGTCTCTCAGATCAACGGCTGTGCCTTTTGCCTGGACATGCACACCGCCGATGCGCGCAAGGGCGGCGAGACCGAGCGCCGTTTGTACACCCTGTCGGCCTGGCGTGAAACGCCGTTCTTCACCCCGCGTGAGCGCGCCGCCCTGGCCTGGGCCGAAAGCCTGACCCTGCTCAGCCAGACCCACGCTCCCGACGAGCAGTTCAACGCACTGGCCGTCGAATTCAACGCTCAGGAGCAGGTCGACCTCAGCGTGGCGATCGCCACCATCAACAGCTGGAATCGCCTGGCCGTGGGGTTCCGCAAGATGCCTGAATAAGGCTTCAGCCTGATTTGAAATAGCCGCGCGGCGTGGTGCCGGTCATGCCCTTGAAGAAGGCGATCAACGCGCTGTCGCTGGCAAACCCCAGTTCAAAGGCGCAGTAGCCGATGCTGCGCCCGGTGGCGAGCAGCTCGATGACGCGCATCAAGCGCCACTGCTGGCGCCATTGCTGATACCCCAGGCCGGTTTCCCGCAGGAAGATCCGGCCGATGGTCTTGGTGCTGGCGCCGATCTGCTTTTCCAGGTCTTGCAGCGTGGGCGGCAATCGTTTCAGATTGGCCAGCAATGGCGCCAGGCGCTTGTCCCGTGGCAAGGGCAGGAGCATCGGTTGCTCGGCCGCACCCTGGATATCTTCCAGGCACAGCGCCAGCAAATGGGCATATCGGCCTGTGTGCCAATCGGTTTCGAAAGGGGCCATGGCCATCGGTTCCAACACCGCCCGCAGTAAGACGCTCACTTCGATCACCCGTACCTGTGTCGGCAACTGGGTGGCCATGGCCGGGCTTACGTACACCGAACGGTAATCGACGGCCTTGCTCATCACCGCGCGGTGATGCACGCCGCAAGGTATCCACGCTGCACGGGTCGGCGGCAACAGGCACAGTTGATTGTCCAGGGTAATGCGGGTGCAGCCCTGTTGGGTAAACAGCAGTTGACCGCGACGGTGCAAGTGCAGGCCGGAGTCATGGTCACCGAGGAGGGCGGCGATGCCAATGACGGGCGCCGGGTAGCTGTCCGGGTCGAACGATGCGTCGGCGGCGAGCCAAGCCATGGGTTTGTCCGATTTCATGGGTTAATTGTCGAAGTCTGGATAATACCCCAGCCCACGCTGCTTAAAATCCTTCCGATTGTTTTCCTGTGAAGGTCCTGTCCATGACATCGAAAAACCTGTTGGTGCTGGCCGTGGCGTTGCTGATGTTTCCGCAATTGGCCCAAACCCTCTACAGCCCGGCCCTGGGCGATATCGGCCAAGCCTTCGCGGTCGGGCCTGAACGCGCCGGGCAGACCCTGTCGGTGTACTTTCTGGCGTTTGCGTGCGGGGTGGTGGTATGGGGCCGGTTGTGTGATCGCTGGGGCCGGCGCCCGGTGATGTTGGCCGGGCTGGGGCTGTATGTTGCCGCCACGCTGCTCGCCTTGAGTGTGAGTACGTTCAACGGCTTGCTGTTGGCCCAGGCTCTCGCGGCCTTTGGTGCTGCAGTCGGTTCGGTGGTCACGCAGACGGTATTGCGCGACCGCTTCCACGGCGCGCAGTTGGCCCAGGTGTTTTCCGTGATGGGCATTGCCCTGGCTGCCAGCCCGGCACTTGGCCTGTTCAGTGGTGCGAGCCTGGTGCAGTACTTCGGCTATCGCGGCATGCTCACGGGCTTGCTGTTGATGGCGGCGGTACTGTGGGTCGCCTGCGTATGGGTCTTGCCCGAGACGCGTGCGGCCTTCTTGCCGACCTCACCGCTGGGCCAAACCGTGGGCCTGATGCTCAGGGATACGGGGGTATGGCGTTCCGTCGGCCTGGTGGCAGCGTTCAATATTGCGCTGTTTAGCTACTACAGCGTGGGGCCGTTTATCTTTGCGCGGCTGGGTTTGTCCGCTGCCGAATTCGGCTACAGCGGTGTGTTGCTGGCGCTTGGATCGGGGCTTGGGGCGTGGCTGAACAAGGCCTTGCTCAAGCGTGGCATGAATGGCGAGCAGTTGGTGTTGGCCGCTGCCGGGGTGGCGTTGCTGGGCGGCCTGTCAGTACTGATGCTGCAAGACAGCTGGCTGTTCGTATGGCCGATGCTGCTGGTGGTGCTGGCGTTCGGCATGGCGATCCCCAACGTACTGGGGGCGGCGCTGGTGGCGTATCAAGATCGCCTGGGCACCGCCGCTGCGGTATTTGGCTTGCTCTATTATTTGGTGATTGGCGCCGGACTCACCCTGGTGGCCTGGGCGCAGGACCTTGGCTGGAGCCTGTTGACCTGCGGCCTGACGGCGCTGTGGCTGGCAGTGCCGCGGGTGTTCAGAAGTTGACCGAAGCACTCAGGCGCGCCGTCAGCGGCGCGCCCTGGAACAGATAGTCATCGCCCATGTACTCGCCCGCGTCGCGCCAGTAGCGCTTGTCGAACAGGTTGTCGACGCTCAGGCGCAGCACCGTCTCGTAGCCGTCGACCTTGGTGGTGTAGCGGCTGCCGACGTTGACCACCGCATAATCCCCCACCTCCACATTGCCGCTGCGGTTGGCGTACTTCTTGGCGCTGTATTGCACGCCGCCGAGCACCGCCAGGCCATTGACCCACGGCAACGCATAATCGGCGTACACACTGGCGCGCAGCTTGGGCACGTTGATCGCCTGGTGGTCTTCGTATTCCGGTGTGCCGCTGCCGCTTACCCGTGCACGAATCGCCGCCACGCTGGTGGAAATCTGCAGGCGGTCGGTGGCCCAGCCGTTGGCCGACAACTCCACGCCGGTGTTCTTCTGCTCGCCCTGTTGCACATAGGTAAAGGTAGCGGCGCCATCCGGCCTGGCGTACTGGTAGGCCTGGCGTGTCTGGAACACAGCGGCGGCGAAGCTGATGCGGCGCCAGTCGTATTTCACCCCGGCCTCGATTTGCCGCGAGGTGGTAGGGGCCAGGGTTTCATCGGCGTTGCTGGCAAACCACGGCGCAGTGCCGCCCAGGGACAGGCCTTTGCTGTAACTGGTGTACAGCGAGATATTTTCTACGGGTTTGTAGATCAATGCCGCCTGGGGCAGAAACACGTATTGCTGGGTATGGCGGGCCTGGTTGCCAGTGACACCGTCGAAGGCTTTTTCATCCAGGCGCACTTCGCGGCCACCGAGGATGGTTTGCCATTGCTCGTTGAAGCGGATGCGGTCGGTGACGAACAGGCCGTACTGGCGGCTGTCGAGGGTGCGATGGCTGTCGTTCAACGGCTTGTCGGTGGGCGTGAACGTCGGCGCGTCAGCGTCGATATTGGCCGTGCCGATGTACTCGTTGACGGACTTGCGCTTGTCGATCACCCGGCGAAACGCGCTGGTGCCGAAGGTCAGTTCATGGCCGATGCCGGCGGTGTCGAACAGGCCGGTCATCGCCGCCTGGACTTCATCGTCACGGCGGGTGTCGTCGGGGCTGCGGTAGTCGTAGACGTCGTAGTTGCCTGCGGGCGTAAAGTGGTTGCCGACACCGTTGGTGTCGCCGCCCCAGGCAAACGAACTGTAGTCATCGATCACCACCTTGCTGCGCGCGGCGCTGACGCTGCCTTTCCACTGGTCGCTGAAGCGGTATTCGAAGGTGCCGTTGAGGTTCAGCGAATCGATGCCGACCTGCCTGGAGCCGCTCTGGTGGCCCAGCAGTTTTTTCGGCGAGGCGTCGTGGGGCACCTCGGTGCCGCCCAGCAACTGGTAGCCCGGTACCGAGCGCTGTTGCTTGTTCTGGTATTCCGCGTCCAGTTGCAGCACCGCGTCGGGGCTGATGTTCCAGTCGAAGGCCAGGGACACGAAGTCGCGCTGGCCGTTGGCGTGCTCCACATAGGAATTAAGGTCTTCATGGGCGACGTTGGCGCGCAGGCCGAATTGCTGCTCGCTGCCAAACCAGCCACCCACATCGGTGGCGATATAGCCACTGCCGCGGTCATCGGTGGACACCGTCACCGAGCGCACATCTTCCGGGCGCTTGGTCACGTAGTTGATCACGCCGCTGGGTTCGGAAATCCCGCTCTGCAAACCGGCCAGGCCCTTGAGCACTTCCACCTGCTGCTTGTTTTCCAGGGCGACGTTCTGCTCGCCGGTGATGGTGCGCCCGTTGATCTTGTAGCTGCTCGCCGCATTCAGCGAGAAACCGCGCACCACGAAATTCTCGTAGTAGCCGATGGGGGCGTAGCTGTCGCCCACCGAGGCGTCGTTGCGCAGCACCTCACTGAGCAGGCGCGCTTGCTGGTCCTTGATCAACGCGGCATTGATCACTGTGATCGAGGCCGGGGTGTCCAGCAGCGGCGCCTCGTTGAAGCCGCCGACCGAGGCGGTGTCTGCGCGATAGCCTGACGCGTCCTCGCCCTGGACCTGCACCGCCGGCAGCTCGAGTTGTGCCGCCCAACTGTTGCCGATCCCGCCGCTGAGCAGCAGGCCGAGGGCGAAACGTGTACTGACGACAGGACGAAAACGCAAAACCATGGGGGAGGGCCTTAAAGCGCAGGGCGGGGGGCGCATAAGCTAGGCATAACGGCCAGGTTTTACAAGCGTTCGGTACACGGGCGTGCGCTGAGACAGGGCGTCTCAACGCCTATGCCAAACCCGTTGCGCCTCGACAGCCCGTGCGCGTACCTGCGATAGACAACGTTCTCTCATCGTTGCAGGAGATTGTCATGAGTATCGCTGGAAAAGTTGCGCTGGTGACTGGCGCCGGGCAGGGCATTGGTCGGGCCATCGCCCTGCGCCTGGCACAGGACGGTGCCGACATCGCCCTGGTCGACATCAATGGCGCCAAGCTCGAAGCCGTGGCCGCCGAAGTCGTGGCCCTGGGGCGCAAGGCCTCGGTGTTTATCGCCGACGTGTCCAAGCGCGACCAGGTGGTGGCGGCGGTCGAACACGCACACCAGACCCTCGGCGGCTTCGACATTATCGTCAACAACGCCGGGGTCGCGCAGATCGACGCGCTGCTGGACGTCAGCCCGGAACAGGTCGAGCGCACCCTGGGCATCAATGTGCAGGGCGTATTGTGGGGCATCCAGGCTGCCGGCAGGAAATTCAAGGCGCTCAAACAGAAGGGCAAGATCATCAATGCCTGTTCCATCGCCGGCCACGAAGGCTTCGCGCTGCTGGGCGTGTACTCGGCCACCAAGTTCGCCGTGCGCGCCTTGACCCAGGCGGCGGCCAAGGAACTGGCGAGCGCCGGGATCACGGTCAACGCCTACTGCCCGGGCGTAGTGGGCACCGATATGTGGGTGGAGATCGACAAGCGCATGGCCGAGATTACCGGGGCTGAAGTGGGTGCGACGTATAAGAAGTACGTGGATGGGATTGCCTTGGGCCGTGCGCAAACGCCGGAGGATGTGGCGGGGTTGGTGGCCTACCTGGCGGGACCGGACGCGGATTACATGACCGGGCAGGCGCCGTTGATCGATGGCGGGCTGGTTTACCGCTGATCTCCCAAGGCCTACGGTGTTAAATGTGTGAGGGGGGGGCGACGATTCGACTGCACCCGATCAGCATGGGTATCTACACAACTTGAGCGAGCCTTCTGCGTAGATACCGCCTTATCCAACACCACGCAAATCCGTAGCAGCTGCCGAGCGCAAGCGAGGCTGCGTCGGCCGCGCCTCGAGCCTGAATCGGCCGCGCGCCTGACGCAGCCTCGCTTGCGCTCGACAGCTGCTACGCACTATTTCTATTGAAGTTGTGTAGATACCCATGCTGATCGGGGGCAAGTCGAATCGTCGCACCGCCCCTCCCACATTGTTGACCCCCGTTGTGTCAGTGCTTGCCGGGCATGTCGATGCCCAGTTGGTTGACTCGGCGGTAGAGGGTGGCTCGGGAAATGCCCAACGCCTGCGCCGTCGGCAACGGCTTCCAGCGATGCCGGATCAACGCGTCCAGTACCACCTGGCGTTCCGGGCTCACGCTAGGTTCCGCGGCTGGCGAAACCTGCTCCCCACGCACTTCCACCGGCAAGTCCGCCAACTGGATGGTGCCGCCTTCACATACCGCACAGGCATACGCCAGCGCGTGGTGCAGCTGGCGCACATTGCCCGGCCAGGCATAGCCCAGCAGGCGTTCCAGCGCGGCTTGGCCGATGCCGACCGAGACGCCGCTGCCGCGTGCTTGCTGCTCCACCAGCCGGTTGATCAATGCCAGTTTGTCACTGCGCTCGCGCAGCGGCGGCAGGTAGAAGCGTGCGCAGCCGAGGCGGAAGTACAGGTCTTCGCGAAAGCGCCCGTCGCCGACCAGCACGGCCAGGTCGCGGTGGCTGGCGCAGATCACCTGAATGTCTACCGTGCGGGTCTTGGCCCCGCCCAGGGGCGCGACTTCACCCTCGGCCATCACCCGCAGCAGGCGCGTCTGCAACGCCAGCGGCATATCGCCGATTTCATCGAGGAACAGGGTGCCGCCATCGGCCTGCACCAACAGCCCCGGCATGCCTTTGCTGGACGCACCGGTAAAGGCCCCGGCCACGTAGCCGAACAGCTCGCTTTCAATCAGGTTCTCGGGGATCGCCGCGCAGTTCACCGCCACAAAGGGCCCTGTTCGCCGGGCGCTGCGTTCGTGCAGCTGGCGGGCGAACACTTCCTTGCCGGCGCCGGTTTCCCCCTGCACCAGCACCGGCAGGTTGCGGTCCTTGACGCGCACGGCCAGGCGCAGGTGTTCTTCCACCCGTGGGTCGACCTGGGTGTGCGCAACGGGCCGTGACGGTTTGCGGCGCGGCGCGTTGACCCGCACGTGCAGCATGCCAGGCTCGCCCAGCCATTGCAGGTGTTGGGTTGATTGATCGGTGGCCGAGCGCAACGCATCCAGGTCGAACACTTCGCCGATATGCTCCGGCACCTGGCCGAAACGCCGGCGCAGTGCCTGGCGCGCCTTGCTATTCAGCGCGTGCAGGCGCCCGTCCTGGTCCCAGGCCAGCAGCAGGTCGGGCTGGCTGTCCACGTAGCCCGGTGTGCTGTGGGCCTGGAGCACCCAGTGCTCGCGGGCGCTGTGCATAAAGAAGGCGTTTTCGATGGCCAGGGCACTCTGGGCCACCATCTGCCGCACCAGGTGCTGGCTGCGCCGGTCATCCGGGGATTTGAGCGCCGAGGCATCCATCACCCCCAGCAGGTTGCCCTGGGAGTCGAAGATCGGCGCGGCGGAGCAGGTCAAACTGATGAAGGCGGCGCGGAAGTGGTCGCGCTTGTGCACGGTCACTGCGGCCTTGCTGGTCAGCACCGTGGCCACGCCGCAGGTGCCTTCCTCGGCTTCCGACCAGCAGGTGCCGAGGTACAGGCCGGCTTTGCGGCAGTCGCTGCGAATGGTGGTGTCGACGCGGTGGTCGATGGTCTGGCCCTGGGCGTCGGTGAGCATCACGCAGTAGTCGGCGTGGCGCACCCGGTGGTGCAGTTGCCCGACTTCCTCGCCGGCGATGCGCATGAACAGCTCGGCGCGTTCGCGGCATTCCTTGAGCAAGGGTTCGGTAAGGATGCGTGGCCCCTGCAGCGAGCTGGGGTCGAGGTGGTGTTGTTCAATGGAACGCCGCCATGAATCGAAAATCAGCGACGGCACCGGCGCCTGGGGCAGGCGATCGGCATTGCGGACCACGCGACTGACGCAGTCGACGTGCTCCCTGGAGTTCGCGGCGAGCATAAGGCCTCCGGTTCTCGATCTTTGTTGTTATGCCCGCCATTAAGCGCCCGTGGGCGCGAGGGGACAAGGGCGACCTGACCAACAGCCCCGCGTGAGACGCGGCGTCTCATTCCGGCCGAGACGCCGCCTGCACAGTGCAATGCACCGTCTCATTCTGCACAGGCATACCGTCCCGGCACAACCGCACGGCACTGCTCTGGATCAAGGCTTTGCCAGGTTTCATCGCACCTTGGCACAGGCTGTGCTGAACCGCTTGCAGCTGGCCGCAGCCAGCCTTTTGTGTGTCGAGACAACCTGGAGAACAACAAGATGTCCACCCACCTGTCCACCGATCAATTGCTGCATGCCTACACCGTGATGCGCACCATCCGTGATTTCGAAGAACGCCTGCATGTGGAATTCGCCACCGGCGAGATCCCCGGTTTCGTGCACCTGTATGCCGGCCAGGAAGCCAGCGCAGCGGGGGTCATGGCCCACCTCAACGATGAAGATTGCATCGCCTCAAACCACCGTGGCCATGGCCATTGCATCGCCAAGGGCGTGGATGTGTTTGGCATGATGGCCGAGATCTACGGCAAGAAAACCGGCGTGTGCGGAGGCAAGGGCGGCTCCATGCACATCGCCGATCAGGAGAAGGGCATGCTCGGCGCCAACGGCATTGTCGGGGCGGGTGCGCCGTTGGCGGCGGGCGCCGCGCTGGCCTCCAAGCTCAAGGGCAGCCAGGGCGTGGCGGTCGCATTTTTCGGCGACGGCGGCTCCAACGAGGGCGCGGTGTTCGAGGCGATGAACCTGGCGTCGATCATGAAACTGCCGTGCCTGTTCGTTGCCGAGAACAACGGCTATGCCGAGGCCACCGGTTCCGGCTGGTCGGTGGCGTGCAAGGACATTGCCGAGCGGGCGGTGGGCTTTGGCATGCCGGGGGTGATTGTCGATGGCAATGACTTCTTTGCCGTACACGCGGCGTTGGGCGTGGCCGTGGAGCGTGCACGCAAAGGCGACGGGCCGACCTTGGTGGAAGTCAAGCTGAGTCGCTTCTACGGCCACTTCGAAGGCGATGCACAAACCTATCGTGGCCCGGACGAGGTGAAGAACCTGCGCGAATCCCACGACTGCCTCGCACTGTTCCGCCAGCGCTGCAATGCCGAAGGCTGGCTTGACGCGGCCCAATTCGAACGTATCGACGGCGAGGTCGCGCAGTTGATCGACGACGCCGTGCGCCTGGCCAAGTCCGATCCCAAGCCCCAGGCCGCCGACCTGCTCAGTGATGTCTACGTCGCCTACCGCTAATAACTACAAGACTCGGAGAGAATTTCATGGCTCGCAAAATCAGCTATCAGCAGGCAATCAACGAAGCCCTGGCCCAGGAAATGCGCCGCGACCAGAGCGTGTTCATTATCGGCCAGGACGTCTCCGGCGGCACCGGTTCCCCCGGCGAGCAGGACGCCTGGGGCGGTGTGCTCGGCGTGACCAAGGGCCTGTACCCGGAGTTTCCGGACCGCGTACTCGATGCGCCGTTGTCCGAAGTCGGCTACGTCGGCATGGCCGTCGGCGCCGCCACCCGTGGCATGCGCCCGGTGTGCGAATTGATGTTCGTCGACTTTATCGGCTGCTGCCTCGACCAGTTGCTCAACCAGGCCGCCAAGTTTCGCTACATGTTCGGCGGCAAGACCACCACGCCGCTGGTGGTGCGCGCCATGTACGGTGCCGGCCTGCGCGCCGCCGCCCAGCATTCGCAGATGCTCACCTCGATGTGGACGCACATTCCCGGCCTCAAGGTGGTGTGCCCGGCCACGCCGTATGACGCCAAGGGCATGCTGATCCAGGCGATCCGCGACAACGACCCGGTGATCTTCCTCGAACACAAGATGCTCTACAGCCTCCAAGGTGAGGTGCCGGAAGAGCTTTACACCGTGCCGTTCGGCGAAGCCAACTTTGTGCGCGAAGGCCGCGACGTGACCCTGGTGACCTACGGCCGCATGGTGCATATCGCCCTGGAAGCCGCCGCCAACCTGGCACGCCAGGGCATCGACTGCGAAGTGCTGGACCTGCGCACCACCAGCCCGCTGGACGAAGACAGCATCCTCGAGAGCGTGGAGAAAACCGGGCGCCTGGTGGTGATCGACGAGTCCAACCCGCGCTGTTCCATCGCCACCGACATCAGTGCGTTGGTGGCCCAGCAGGGCTTCTCGTTCCTGCGTGCGCCGATCGAGATGGTCACCGCGCCGCACACGCCGGTGCCGTTTTCCGATGCGCTGGAAGACCTGTACATCCCCAACGCCGCGAAGATCGAGGCCGCCGTGCTGAAGATCGCCGACAAGAGGAACGCCGCATGATCCATACCTTGACCATGCCCAAGTGGGGGCTGTCGATGACCGAAGGCCGCATCGACGTCTGGCTCAAGCAGCCCGGCGACCGGGTGGAGAAGGGCGAGGAAGTGCTGGACGTCGAGACCGACAAGATCTCCAGCAGTGTCGAGGCGCCGTTCAGTGGTGTGCTGCGCCGCGTGCTGGCGCTGAGCGACGAGACCTTGCCGGTGGGCGCGCTGCTGGGGATCGTGGTGGAAGGTGAGGCCAGCGAGGCGGAGATCGATGCGGTGATCGAAAGCTTCAACGCCGGGTTCGTCTCAAGCAGCGCCGAAGCCGAAGCCACCGGGCCGAGTGCGCAGAAGGTCGAGGTGGGCGGGCGCTTGCTGCGCTATCTCGACCTGGGCGACGGCGGTACGCCGCTGGTGCTGGTGCATGGCTTTGGCGGCGACTTGAACAACTGGCTGTTCAACCAACCGGCCCTGGCCGCCGAGCGCCGTGTGATCGCCCTGGACCTGCCGGGGCATGGCGAGTCGGGCAAGCATCTGCAAACCGGTGACGCCGAAGAGCTGAGCCAGGCTGTGCTGGCCTTGCTCGATCACCTCAAGCTCGACCGCGTGCACCTGGCCGGGCACTCCATGGGCGGCTTGGTCAGCCTGACGCTTGCCGGCCAGGCGCCGGCGCGCGTTGCCTCGCTGACCCTGATCGCCAGCGCCGGGCTGGGTGCGGACATCAATGGCGATTACTTGCAAGGTTTCACCGAAGCCAATAACCGTAACGCGCTCAAGCCGCAACTGATGCAACTGTTCAGCGACCCGGCGCTGGTGACGCGGCAGATGCTGGAGGACATGCTCAAGTTCAAGCGGTTGGAAGGGGTGGACCAGGCGCTTCGTCAGCTCAATGCCCAACTGTTCGAGGATGGGCGCCAGCGCCTGGATTTGCGCAACGTAGTGGGGCAGCAACCGAGCCTGGTGATCTGGGGCAGTGACGATGCAATCATCCCGGCCGGCCATGCCCAGGGGCTGGAGGCCCAGGTGGAGACTCTGCCGGGGCAGGGGCATATGGTGCAGTTGGAGGCGGCGGAGCGGGTTAACCAACTAATCTCAACCTTCCTAAAATCCCAACCTTGAAATGCAATTCAATGTGGGAGGGGGCTTACCCCCGATTGCGGTAGTTCAGATACAGAGATGTTGACTGACCCATCGCCATCGGGGCAAGCCCCCTCCCACATTTTCAGATGCATTTCAAAGTGAGTGCTTGAGGGTTTCGCTCGGCAGCTCTTTGAACAACGCTCGATAGCTGTTGGAGAACCGCCCCAAATGCCAGAACGACCAATTCATCGCCACCTCGGCCACGGTCGTTCCGGCACCGCTCAACAATTCCCGCCGTGCCCCGTTCAACCGGCGCAGGCGCAACCACTGCGCCGGGCTCATCCCGGTGTAGGTCTTGAACCCTTGTTGCAACTGGCGCAGCGGTACGCCGGCAATCCGCGCCAGTTCCAACAGGTTGACGGTTTCGTCCGGCGCATCCGCCGCCCACTCGCCTATGCGCGCCATCAACCGGCGTTCTTCACTGCGCTTTTGCAATGAGCTGCGATCCAGGCACACGCAGGCGTTGTCGAGGATGAACAGGCAGTCGTCGAGCAGTTGCTGAGTGAGGGAAACGGGGTCGATGACCGTGGACAAGCGCGTCAGGGTGCCACTCAGCCAGCGGCTGAACAGCGCGTTCTGCTGGCAGGTCAGCGGCGCCATGAACAGGCCTTCCAGCGTCTCCACATCCAGGCCGTGGCGCTGCACGAATTGCGGCCCGAACACCACCGCCACTTCGCGGTAGTTTTCCGGGGTGATCCAGGTGTTGCGGCTTTCGCCATTGAGCAGATACAGCGCGTTGTCGCTGCCATCGAAACAGAACGCCAGCGCGCCCGGCGGTGCGTTGAAGTGCTGCTCCACACGGGTGTTCATGCTCTCTTCGTACACCTGCACACCGTGCAGGTCGAGGTAGCGGACGCGCCCGGCAAAATGCCCCGGGGACATCTGCTGGTACTGCTGCACCCAACCGGGTGTCGCACGGCATTGGGCGGCCACATCAGCGGTGGTGAAGGCCTGTACGCGCAAAGCGGTTGCCTGGGTCATGGGTGATCCGTGCGCACTCTATTGGTGCGTTGTGCTGCGTGCAAAGTGGATAGATGGCCTGTGAAGGCTGGCCCAAGATAGACCTCAATGCGCCGCGAGTACAAGCCGGCGCAGCACCCACCCCATGATGAGGTCCTTATGAACGCCCCCTTCGATCAGCTGTCCGCCTGGCTGAAAGAACACAAGATTACCGAAGTCGAATGCGTGATCAGTGACTTGACTGGCATCGCACGCGGCAAGATTGCGCCCACCAACAAGTTCCTGCATGAGCGAGGCATGCGCCTGCCGGAGAGTGTGTTGCTGCAAACGGTAACCGGGGACTTTGTCGACGACGAGATCTACTACGACCTGCTGGACCCGGCCGACATCGATATGGTCTGCCGCCCGGTGGCCAACGCGACCTACGTGGTGCCGTGGGCCATCGAGCCCACCGCGATTGTGATCCACGACACCTTCGACAAGCATGGCAACCCCATCGAACTGTCGCCGCGCAACGTGCTGAAGAAAGTCCTGCAGCTTTACACCGACCGGGGCTGGCAGCCGATTGTCGCGCCGGAAATGGAGTTTTACCTGACCCAGCGCTGCGAAGACCCGGACCTGCCGCTGAAAACCCCGATTGGCCGGTCCGGCCGTGCCGAAACCGGGCGCCAGTCGTTCTCCATCGATGCGGCCAACGAGTTCGACCCGCTGTTCGAAGACGTCTACGACTGGTGCGAAGCCCAGGGCCTGGACCTCGATACGCTGATCCATGAAGACGGCCCGGCGCAGATGGAAATCAACTTCCGCCACGGCGATGCCCTCGACCTGGCCGACCAGATCACCGTGTTCAAACGCACCCTGCGCGAAGCCGCGCTCAAGCACAATGTGGCCGCCACCTTCATGGCCAAGCCGGTGGCCGACGAGCCCGGCAGCGCCATGCACCTGCACCAGAGCGTGGTGGAGATCGCCACAGGCAAGCCGGTGTTTGTCGACGCCGACGGCAACATGAGCCCGCTGTTCCTGCACCATATCGGCGGCCTGCAGAAGTACATCCCCAAGCTGTTGCCGATGTTCGCGCCCAACGTGAATTCGTTCCGCCGCTTCCTGCCGGACACCTCGGCGCCGGTCAATGTGGAGTGGGGCGAAGAAAACCGTACTGTCGGCCTGCGCGTGCCCACCTCGAGCCCGGATGCGATGCGCGTGGAAAACCGCCTGCCGGGCGC
Organism: Pseudomonas sp. Yb2C2; assembly: GCF_052112325.1. Lineage (NCBI taxonomy): Bacteria > Pseudomonadati > Pseudomonadota > Gammaproteobacteria > Pseudomonadales > Pseudomonadaceae > Pseudomonas > Pseudomonas sp. Yb2C2. Next base: position 35,590 of record NZ_JAVAJK010000019.1, read on the forward strand.
CGATGCCAATCCCTACCTGGCCATTGCCGCCAGCCTGCTGTGTGGCTACCTGGGGATGATCGAGCAGATCGAACCCAGCGCCCCGGTAGAAGGCCGCGCCTATGAGCGCCGCAACCTGCGCCTGCCGTTCACCCTCGAAGACGCCCTGGCGCGGATGGAGGACTGCGACACGGTCAAGCAGTACCTGGGCGACAAGTTCGTGCGCGGCTTCGTCGCGGTCAAGCGCGCCGAGCACGAGAATTTCAAGCGGGTGATCAGTTCCTGGGAGCGTGAGTTCCTGCTGTTGAGCGTCTAAAAAACACAAAAGGGGTGTCGATATGCGTCTTGTGAACAAGCTTCTTCCGCTGGCCCTGGTGGCCGCGTTCAGCGGTGCCGGCCAAGCCGCGCCGACGGTGAGCGTCTACAACTGGACCGACTATATCGGCGAGACCACCCTGGCGGATTTCCAGGCCAAGACCGGGATCAAGGTGATCTACGACGTGTTCGATTCCAACGAAACCCTGGAGGGCAAGTTGCTCGCCGGTCGCACCGGCTATGACGTGGTGGTGCCCTCCAACCACTTCCTGGCGCGCCAGGTAAAGGCCGGCGCGTTCCTCAAGCTCGACCGTTCGCAGTTACCCAACTTCAAGAACCTCGACCCCAAGCTGCTCAAGCTGCTGGAGAAAAACGACCCGGGCAATGCGCACTCGGTGCCGTACCTGTGGGGTACCAACGGCATCGGCTACAACGTCGACAAGGTCAAGCAGGTGTTGGGTATCGATCATATCGATTCCTGGGCGGTGCTGTTCGAACCGGAGAATCTCAAGAAGCTCAACCAGTGCGGCGTGGCCTTCCTCGACTCGGCGGATGAGCTGTTCCCGGCGATCCTCAACTACATGGGCAAGGACCCGCGCAGTGAGAACCCCGAGGACTACCAGCAGGCCGAGGCCAAGCTGTTGACGCTGCGGCCGTACATCACCTACTTCCATTCCTCCAAGTACATTTCGGACCTGGCCAACGGCGATATCTGCGTGGCGTTCGGTTATTCCGGTGATGTATTCCAGGCCGCCAACCGCGCCAAGGAAGCCAGGAACGGCGTGAATATCGCCTACTCGATTCCCAAGGAAGGCTCCAACCTGTGGTTCGACCTGCTGGCGATCCCGGCCGATGCGAGTCACCCGAAAGAGGCCCATGCCTTCATCAACTACCTGCTCGACCCTGAAGTGATCGCCAAGGTCAGCGCCTCGGTCGGTTACGCCAATGCCAACCCGGCGGCGAAGGCGTTCATGGCCCCGGAACTGGTGAACAACCCCGAGGTGTACCCGTCCCAGGCCGTGCTCGACAAACTCTATATTTCCACCACGCCGACCCCGGCGACCATGCGCCTGATGACGCGCGCCTGGAGCAAAGTGAAGACCAACAAATGACCCTATCCAGCGACCACGCCCGTTCCTACTACCTTGCGTCGGCGAATGCCATGCCGGAGCGCCCGGCACTGGGCGCCGACCTGAGCGCCGATGTCTGTGTGATCGGCGCTGGTTTTACCGGGGTCAACACCGCTATCGAACTGGCCCAACGCGGGCTCTCGGTGATCCTGCTGGAGGCCCGGCGTATCGGCTGGGGCGCCAGCGGGCGCAATGGCGGGCAGTTGATTCGCGGGATCGGCCACGATGTGTCGGGGTTCGCCAAGTACGTGGGCGAGGAGGGCGTGCGTTACCTGGAACGGGCCGGGATCGAATCGGTGGCCCTGGTGGGCGAGCGCATTCGCGAGCACGGGATCGACTGCGACTTGCGCTGGGGATTTGCCGAGCTGGCCAACACCCCGGCGCAGTTCGCTGCGTTCAAGGGCGAGCAGGACAGCCTGGCGCGCCTGGGTTATGTGCATGAAACCCGCCTGGTGGGCCCGCAGGACATCCGCGACGTGGTGGATTCGACGCAGTATGCAGGCGCCTTGGTGGACATGGGCTCCGGGCACCTGCACCCGCTGAACCTGGTGCTCGGCGAGGCGCAGGTGGCCGAGTCCCTTGGGGTGCGGATCTTTGAGCACACCGAAGTGCTGGAACTGATCCACGGCGACACGGTGCAGGTGCGTTGCGCTGGCGGCACGGTACGCGCGGCCAGCCTGGTATTGGCCTGCAATGCGCACCTGGAGGAACTGGAACCGCGCCTGAGCGGCAAGGTGCTGCCGGCGGGCAGCTACATCATCGCCACCGAGCCGCTGTCGGTTGCACAGGCCAATCAGTTGATCCCGCAGAACCTGGCGCTGTGCGACCAGAAAGTCGGCCTGGATTACTACCGGTTGTCCGCCGACCGTCGCCTGTTGTTCGGCGGCGCCTGCCATTACTCGGGGCGCGATCCCAAAGACATCGCGGCCTATATGCAGCCCAAGATGCTCAAGGTGTTCCCGCAATTGGCCGACACCGCCATCGCGTTCCAGTGGGGCGGCAGGATCGGCATCACCGCCAACCGTTTCCCTCAGATCGGGCGGCTCAAGCAATACCCGAACGTGTTCTACGCCCAGGGCTATTCCGGGCATGGGCTCAACGTGACCCACTGGTGCGCGCGGCTGCTGGCCGAAGGCATACACGCGGGCCACAGCCAGGGCCTGGATATTTTCAGCCAGGTGCCGCACATGACCTTTCCCGGCGGCAAGGCGTTGCGCTCGCCGCTGCTGGCGTTGGGAATGGCGTGGCATCGCTTGCGGGAATTGATGCATTGAAGTCCGGGGCGTGGCAGGCTGTGCACGACGTTTTCCTACGACTTTTGGAGATTTAGCGTGCCAACAGCATCTGCAGTGATTGAAATCCCGGTATCGGCCGAGACGGTCTGGCACTTGGTGGGTGGCTTCAACAGCCTGCCGGACTGGCTTCCGTTTATCGCCAAGAGCGAGCCCGGTGAAGGTGGCCGCGTGCGCCATCTGACGACCGCCGACGGCGGTGTGATCGTCGAGCGTTTGCAGACCTTCGATAACGTCGGGCGTACTTACAGCTACACCATTGAAGAGTCGCCGTTTCCGGTGAGTGCCTATCTTGCGACCGTGCAGGTTGAGGCGTTGAGTGATTCGTCGGCGAAAGTGACCTGGTCCGGTGTGTTTACCCCGGCGGCGGGTACTACGGAGGCGGCGGTGGAAGAGCTGTTTGCCGGGATGTACAAAGGCGGGGTCGAGGCGTTGCGCGCCAACTTTCCGGCCTGATTCGTTCTACCAGGCAATGCAAGACTAATGTGGGAGGGGCGATAGCTATCTTCACAACTTTCAGAGACTGGCGAGTTGCCCTGTGGTGAGCGGGCTTGTCGAATCGTCGCACCGCCCGCGTTGGGCTGCGCAGCAGACCCAAAACCAGGCGCTGCGGTTTACCTGACAGAACACAGGGAGCCTGATTGGGGCTGCTTCGCAGCCCAGCGCGGGGCAAGCCCGCTCACCACAGCAAACCCGCTCACCACAATAAGCTTGCGCAGGCTCACCCGATAACGCATTCGAGAGTGCACCTCCACGTGCCCACGTGATCTGAGGACTACTCGTAACCTGTGGTGAGCCCGCTCACCACAGTTACAGTGTTCCTCCTTAACTGACTGGCATTGGGGCAAGCCCCCCTCCCACAGTTTGACCTCACTGGCTTATGGATCAGGCTTCGGGCATCAGCTGCTGGCGACACTCCAGCACCAGGCGCGCGCCGCCTTGCTCGCTGGTGCCGACTTCCAGCTTGAACCCATGCAGGTTGATGATCGCCGCCACGATCGACAAACCCAACCCAAACCCGCCTTGCTGGTCGCCTTCATCCACCCGATAAAAGCGCTGGAACACCGCATCGCGTTCCGCCGCCGGTATGCCGGGCCCGGAGTCGTGCACTTCGATGCGCGTGCTGCCGGCATCGTTGAGTCCCCGCAGGATCACTGCGCCGCCCGCTGGAGAGAACTTGATGGAGTTGCTCAGCAGGTTGGCCAGGGCTTCGAACAACAGGGCGCGGTCGCCGGTGATCCATGGCAGGGACTCGGGGACTTCGAGTCGCAACTGCAATTCGCCTTCCTCGGCCAGGGGCAGGTAGAAGTCATGCAACTCGCGCAGCAGCGGCAGCGGGTCCATGACCAGGAAACCGGAACGGCGCTGGTGGTCTTCCAGCTCGGAGATACGCAGCAGCCCGCGAAAGCGCGCCATCAGGGTGTCGGTCTCGGCGATGGCGTCGTCCAGTTTCACCGCGTAGCCGGAGTCCTGCTCGGCCTCCTGGCGGATGCGGTAGAGCTGCGCGCGCAGGCGGGTCAATGGGGTGCGCAGGTCGTGGGCGATGTTGTCGCACACGCCCTTGACCTCGTTCATCAGCTTCTCGATGCGATCGAGCATGGCGTTGACGATGGCCGCGAGCATGTCCAGTTCGTCACGCCGGTTGGACAGCGGCAAGCGGTGGGTGAGGTCGCCGGCGACGATGGCTTCGGCGCTGGCCTGGATCCCGCGGATCCGGCGCAGCGGGCGGCGACGCAACAGATGCCAGCCGGCGGCGCCGGGGATAATGGTCAGGGACAGCGCCCATAGCAGGGCATGCCAGATGATCCGCGTCACCCCGAACAGCGAGCCATTGGCGCGCACCAGTACCAGCCAGCGGCCGTCGTCGGTATGGCTGGCGACGGCGTCGCAGCTGTCCTTGGGCAGTTTGGGGTCGTCGGAGTCGACGCAATTGGCCAGGGCGTGGATCTTGCCGTCCAGCGGCAGGTCGGGGGGAATCGCGCGGATCGGCCCACTCAAGGGGCGGAACTGCTCATCGAACAGGCCGTAGGCGTCCACGCCCTTCATGTCGAAGGTCATGCTGGTGGTCAACGCTTCCACCAGTTCTTCGCCGTCGAAGCGCTGGAACAGGTGCTGGCGTTGCATCAGCGAATGGCGCGACAGGTCACTCAGGTAACCCGAGACCTCGTAATACAGCACCCCCATGAGGATGCAGCTCCAGGCCACGAACAACGAACTGTACAGCGCCAGCAAGCGGCTGCTGGATGAGCGCCAGCCCTTAGAGGGGTTCAGCAATGACATAACCGGAACCTCGTACCGTGCGGATCAGCGGCGGGAGGCCCGGTGGATCGATTTTCTTGCGCAGGCGGCCGATGTGCACGTCGATCAGGTTGGTGCCCGGGTCGAAGTGATAGCCCCAGACTTCCTCGAAGATCATCATCCGCGACAGGATCTGCCCGGTGTTGCGCATCAGGAATTCCAGCAGTTTGTATTCGGTGGGCAGCAGGCTCAGGGGCTGGTCGGCACGGCTGGCTTCGCGGCTGATCAGGTTCAGTTCCAGGTCGGCCACGCGCAAGGCGGTTTCGAATTCCTTGACCGTGCTTTTGCGGCGCAGCAGCACTTCGACGCGGGCGGCCATTTCGTCGGAGGCGAAAGGCTTGGTCAGGTAGTCATCACCGCCGGCGCGCAGGCCACGCACGCGCTCGTCGACGTCGGAGAGGGCGCTGATCATCAGGATCGGCGTCGATACGCCGATGGTGCGCAGGGTGGTGACGATGGCCAGGCCGTCGAGTTCCGGCAGCATGCGGTCGAGGGTGATCAGATCGTAATCACCACTCACGGCGCGGACCAGGCCTTCGCGGCCGTTGTCCACCCAATCTACGTCCAGTCCATGGCTACTCAGCTCGGCGACGATCTCGCGGGCCGTTACGGCGTCATCCTCGATGGTCAAAATGCGGGTCATAGGATTACCTGGTGAGCGATTCACACTAGAAGTGGGGGCATTTTGCCAAGAAACGGCTGAACGCTTCCTAAATAAAACTTCATGTTGGCAAAACTGACACAACTTTCATGACGGTACCGGCCGGGGAGCAATCTCCTCCCACAGGGAATGCATTACGCCCGCCTGCAACAATCATTTCTTGCAAGTTGCATGGTTCAGGCAAGTTCAATTTACTTAACCTGTTGAAATACAACGGATTTAATTTTAAGCGCGACTGGCATGCTGCCTGCACTGTGCCTTTTGAGACTTGTAACACTATTTTTCCTGCCGGGAGCACCATAACAATGATCACATCGTCATCCACGCTGCAAGAGTCGAGCGCGCGCTCCGGGGTTTCCTGGGGGGCTATCTTTGCCGGGGCCGCTGCGGCGGCTGCGTTATCCCTGATTCTGGTATTGCTGGGCTTCGGCCTGGGTTTCTCGGCGGTGTCGCCGTGGGCCGACAGCGGCATCAGCGCCAAGGGGCTTGGCATTTCCACGATTGTCTGGCTGGCCTTTACCCAGATCGTCGCCTCGGGCCTGGGGGGTTACATCGCCGGCCGGTTGCGGGTGAAGTGGGCCAATATGCATGGCGATGAAGTGTACTTTCGCGACACCGCCCATGGTTTCCTGGCCTGGGCCGTCGCCACGCTGATCACTGCCGTGCTGGTGGTCGGTTCGGTCAGCAGTGTGCTCACCGGCGGCGTGAAAGCCGGTGCCAGCGTGGCAGCCGGTGCGGCCAGCGGTATCACCCAGGCCGCAGGCAGCGCAGCCAAAGGCGTCAACGGCGGCGATTTTGACTACTACGTCGACAGCCTGTTTCGTGACGATCGCCCGGTTGCCGTCAGTGATGACGCTGCCCATGGCGTGGTTGCGCGCATTTTTACCCGCACCCTGAGCAACGACGGCCAACTCGCCGCTGAAGACCGTGCCTACCTGGCCCAGTTGATCAGCCAGCGCACCAACCTCAGCCAGGCCGATGCCGAAGCGCGTATCGACAAAGTCTACGGCGACGCGCGTAAAGCCGTCGAAGACGCCAAGCTCAAGGCCAAGCAAGCCGCTGAAACGGCCGCCAAAGTCGCCGCTTATACCTCGCTGTGGACCTTTGTCGCCCTGTTGATCGGCGCCTTCTTTGCCAGCTTCGCTGCAACCTTTGGTGGCCGTCGCCGCGATGCCGTGGTGTACGTCGAAACCGAAACCTACGTTCGTTAATTCAAGGAGAACACCATGCGCTCATTACTTCTGTGGTTCCTCGGCGTGCCGATCCCGGTGATCATCCTGATCGCAATTTTCATGCACTGATCCCCGGCCTATCTCGGTCCATTGTGGGAGGGGGCTTGCTCCCGATAGCGGTGTATCAGTTGATGTTGCTGTCGACTGACACTCCGCTATCGGGGCAAGCCCCCTCCCACATTTGATTTGCGGTGTTTGATAGTCAGTCATCAAACCCGACCTGCTCGTGAATCTCATCCACCTTCAACTCCAACCGATACGCCACGGCAATAAACAACGCCTGGCACAGGCACAAGGTGGCGCTCAACGAGCGGAAGGCAAACGACGAGCCTTCATTCACCAGCAGCACCGCGTTGGCCCGCTTGGCCAGGGGCGACAGGTTGCTGTCGGTGATGATCAGGGTCTTGGCCTGATGGTGCTGGGCGATCCGCAGGCAGTGCTGGGTCTCTTTGCCGTAGGGCGTGAAGCTGATGGCGATCACCAGGTCATTGGCGCGCACGCTGCGCATCTGCTCGCGATAGCTGCCGCCCAAACCGGAAATCAGGTGGATGCGCTTGTTGGTGTGCTGCAGGTTGTAGACCAGATAATCGGCCACCGCGAACGACCGGCGCACCCCAACCACGTAGATATTGTCGGCGTTGACCACCAGGTCGACGGCCTTGTCGAAGGCCACATCATCCAGTTCCAGCCCCAGGCGCTCGATACCCGAGAGGGTCGCGTTGACGCACTCGCGGGCCAGGTCGCCGCCGCTGGCTTTCTGCGACTTGTTGGCGATCATGCTGCGGATGCGCTGCTGGTAGTTCTGCACCGGTGTGGTCTTGTGGGTGTAGGCCTCGCGAAACAGCGCCTGCATCTCACTGAACCCACTGAAGCCGAAACGCTGGGAAAACCGCACGATCGCCGAGGGGTGCACTTCGCATTCGCGGGCGATGTCGCTGATGCGGTCGACCATGATCCGGTCGCTCTGCTGGCTCATGTAGCTGGCGATGCGCTTGAGCTGGCGCGGCAGGCTTTCGTACTCGTCGGTGATCAGCTGCAACAGGCGTTCGGCATTGATCGGAGGGCTGGCGATGGTGTCTTCCAGGGTGGTCTCGGGATCGGTGCGGGACATGGGCAATCCTTCTGGCGTGTTCTTCTGATGCGCTGGTGGGTGGCGCAAGTCTACAGGGTAGGCGTAAAAAAATACCCCGGCATCACGGCCCGCGTGGCCTGCTGAAACGATGCACGGCAGCTGGCATGCCCCTATGCTGACGTATTGGAAAAAATATTCCACTAAAAATAATTCTGGAATAAATATTGATTGCCGCCGCCGGACGTTCTAGTCTGCTCCCACCAAGAGCGTTTGCCGTCGCCACGACGGCACAACGCAGGCTGATAAAAATAACAGGAGCCAGCATGGGCCAGACTCGTTTTGCCAGTGGGCGTCAATTGGATCTGATTTGCCTCGGGCGCCTGGGCGTCGACCTCTACGCACAGCAAGTAGGTGCGCGGCTTGAGGACGTGTCCAGCTTCGCCAAATACCTCGGCGGTTCCTCCGCCAATATCGCGTTCGGCACTGCCAGGCTGGGGCTCAAGTCGGCAATGTTGAGCCGGGTGGGGGACGACCATATGGGCCGTTTCCTGATGGAATCCCTGGCCCGCGAAGGCTGCGATGTCAGCGGCATCAAGGTCGACCCGGAACGCCTCACCGCCATGGTGCTGCTGGGCCTCAAGGACCGCGAAACCTTCCCGCTGGTGTTCTACCGCGAAAACTGCGCCGACATGGCCCTGCGCGCCGAAGACGTCAACGAAGCCTTTATTGCCTCGAGCAAAGCCTTGTTGATCACCGGCACGCATTTCTCCACCGACGGCGTGTACAAGGCCAGCATCCAGGCCCTGGACTATGCGGCCAAGCACAACGTCAAGCGCGTGCTGGATATCGACTACCGCCCCGTGTTGTGGGGCCTGGCGGGCAAGGCCGACGGCGAAACCCGGTTTGTCGCCGACCAGAACGTCAGCCAGCATGTGCAGAAAATCCTGCCGCGTTTCGACCTGATCGTCGGCACCGAAGAAGAGTTTTTGATTGCCGGCGGCAGCGAAGATCTGCTCACCGCCTTGCGCACCGTGCGTGAACTGACCCCGGCGACCCTGGTGGTCAAGCTCGGCCCGCAAGGCTGCACGGTGATCCACGGTGCAATCCCGGCGCGCCTGGAAGAGGGCGCCATCTACCCTGGCGTGCGGGTTGAAGTGCTTAACGTGCTGGGCGCCGGCGATGCCTTTATGTCGGGCTTCCTCAGCGGCTGGATCAATGACGCCAGCGATGAGCGTTGCAGCCAGTTGGCCAATGCCTGCGGTGGTCTCGTGGTCTCGCGCCACGCCTGTGCGCCGGCCATGCCGACCCCGGCCGAACTGGATTACCTGTTCAACAGCCCGGTGCCGATCACCCGGCCTGACCAGGACGCGACCCTGCAACGCCTGCACCGCGTCACCGTGCCGCGCAAGGCCTGGAAGCAGCTGTTCATCTTTGCCTTCGATCACCGCTGGCAACTGGTGGAACTGGCGCAACGCGGCGGCCAGGACCTGACCCGGATCAGCGAGATCAAGCAGCTGTTTATCCAGGCCATCGAACGCGTGGAGAAAAAGCTCGCCGAGCAGGGCGTCGAGGCCGATGTGGGCCTGTTGGCCGACCAGCGCTTCGGCCAGGACGCGCTCAATGCCGCCAGCGGTCGCGGCTGGTGGATCGCGCGTCCGGTGGAGGTGCAGAACTCGCGGCCCCTGGCGTTCGAACATGGCCGCTCGATCGGCAGCAACCTGATTGCCTGGCCCCAGGAACAGATCATCAAGTGCCTGGTGCAATACCACCCCGACGACGAGCCCATGTTGCGCCTGGAACAGGAAGCGCAGCTCAAGGCGGTGTACGAGGCTTCGGTGACCAGCGGCCATGAGCTGCTGCTGGAAGTCATCCCGCCCAAGGATCATCCGTCCACTTACCCGGACGTGCTCTATCGCAGCCTCAAGCGCCTGTACAACCTGGGTATCTACCCGGCGTGGTGGAAAATCGAGGCACAGTCGGCCGAGGACTGGACAAAGCTCGACGAACTGATCCAGGAACGCGACCCGTACTGCCGTGGCGTGGTGTTGCTGGGCCTGAACGCCTCGGCCGAATGCCTGTCCGCCGGCTTCCAGCAAGCCAGCCAGAGCAGCACCTGCCGTGGGTTTGCCGTGGGCCGCACGATTTTCCAGGAGCCGAGCCGTTTGTGGATGGCGGGGGAGATCGATGATGAGACGTTGATCCAGCAGGTCCAGGCGACCTTTGAGCAGTTGATCAACGCCTGGCGCAGTGCCCGAGGCTGAACCAAGTTCTTAATTTGAAATGCAATCCAATGTGGGAGGGGCTTGCCCCCTCCCACAGAAAGCAGATCTCAGTGATACCAGAAAATAATAAAGGTGCAGCCATGCCCGCAATCCGAATTGGCATCAACCCGATCTCCTGGAGCAACGACGACCTTCCGGCCCTCGGCGGTGAAACCCCGCTGAGCACCGCCCTGAGCGAAGGCAAGGAAATCGGCTACGAAGGTTTCGAGCTCAACGGCAAATTCCCCAAGGACGCCAAGGGCGTCGGCGACGTCCTGCGCCCCTATGACCTGGCGCTGGTCTCCGGCTGGTACTCCAGTCGCCTGGCCCGTCGCTCGGTGGCCGAAGAAATCGAAGCCATCGCCGGCCACGTCGAACTGCTGAAACAAAACGGCGCCAAGGTGCTGGTGTACGGCGAGGTGGCCGATTCGATCCAGGGCTCGCGCATTCGCCTGATCGAGCGTCCTCGGTTTCAGAGTGAACAGGCCTGGCAGGACTACGCCGACAAACTCACGGAGCTGGCGCGTTTCACCCTGTCCCAGGGCGTGCGCCTGGCGTACCACCATCATATGGGCGCGTATGTCGAATCGCCTGAAGACATCGATCAGTTGATGGGCCGTACCGGGCCGGAAGTCGGCCTGCTGTTCGATTCGGGCCACTGCTATATGGGCGGCGGCGAACCCATCGAGGTGTTGCGCAAGCATATCGACCGCGTCTGCCACGTGCATTTCAAGGACGTGCGCAAAGCCGTGGTGCAACTGGCGCGCAACCAGATGTGGAGCTTCCCCGATTGCATCGTCAACGGCACCTTCACCGTGCCCGGGGATGGCGATATCGATTTTGCCGAGTTGCTCGATGTGCTGATGGCCGCGAAATACGCGGGCTGGCTGGTGGTAGAAGCCGAGCAGGATCCGGCCGTGGCGCCCAGCTACGTCTATGCGAAAAAGGGCTATGACACATTGCGTGCGCTTCTCGATGAGAGGACCCAACCATGAGCTTGCTGGTAAAGAGCAGTAAACGCGGACAAACCATGGTCGCCCTGGAAGAGGGCCGCCTGGAATACGTAGGCTTTGCCGCCTACCGCCTGAGCCTTGGCGAAACATTGCCGGTGACTGCCGGCGATCAGGAGCTGTGCCTGGTGCTGCTCAGCGGTCGGGTCAATATCGAAGGCGAGGGCTTCAACTGGCAGAACCTCGGTGATCGCCAGTCGGTGTTCGAGGACAAATCGCCGTTCGCCGCCTATCTGCCGCCGGGTACCGATGCCCAGGTCACGGCGTTGAGCGACGTGCAGATTGCCGTGTGCGCCGCACCGGGTGCTCCGGGTTTCGAGCCACGCCTGATCCGTCCTGAACAGTGCAAGCGCAGCGTACGCGGCAAAGGCGCCAATACCCGCTACGTGTGCGACATCCTGCCGGACACCGACCCGGCCCATTCGCTGCTGGTGGTGGAAGTGCGCACGCCGTCCGGGCATTCGTCGAGCTACCCGCCGCACAAGCACGACACCGACGACCTGCCGCACCAGAGCTTTCTTGAAGAGACCTACTACCACCAGATCAACCCGCCCCAGGGCTTCGTGTTCCAGCGGGTGTACACCGACGACCGCAGCATCGACCAGGCCATGGCCGTGGAAAACAGTGATCTGGTGGTGGTGCCCAAGGGCTATCACCCGGTCAGCGTGCCGTATGGCTACGAGTCTTACTACCTGAACGTGATGGCGGGCCCCAAGCGCGCCTGGCATTTCCACAACGACCCGCAGCACAGCTGGCTGCTGGACCTTTAAACGGTGTTGGACGGAGAACAACAATGAAGTCGCCTCTACGCTTTGCCCTCAACCGTATGGTCGCGCCCAACCTGTCCCTGCCGGATTTCATCCAGCTGGCCGTGGCCTTGAAATGCGATGCCATCGAGATTCGCAACGACCTCAAGGATCGCCAGATCGAATACGGCACCCCGGCCGGCCGCGTGCGCGAATTGTGCGCGGCCCAGGGCATCACGGTGCTGTCGATCAACGCGCTGTACCCCTTTGATGTGTGGAATGACGAGCGCCGCGCCCAGGCGATAGCGCTCGCCACCTATGCCCGCGAATGTGGTGCGCAAGGCTTGGTGATGTGCCCGTTCAATGAACCCGGCGACACCCGCAACGAAGCCCAGCGCGCCGCCGGTTTGCGCACCGCGTTGAGCCAACTGGCGCCGATCCTGCGCGAGTACGGGATTCTCGGGTTTATCGAGCCCCTGGGCTTTGAAGAATGTGCCATGCGCCGCAAGCGCGTGGCGGTGGATGCGATCCAGTCCATCGGCGGCCTGGATGTATTCCGCCTGGTGCACGACACCTTCCACCACCACCTGGCCAGCGAGCATGAGTTCTTCCCGGAACTGACCGGGCTGGTGCATATCTCCGGCGTGGAAGATGCCGAGGCGCCGCTCAATTCGATCCGCGACGGCCACCGCGTGCTGGTGGGCGAGGGCGATATCCTCGGCAATACCGCGCAGATCGACACCTTGCTCAGCAGCGGTTACAGCGGCTACCTGTCGTTCGAACCGTTTGCGACAAGCGTGCACGAGCTGGCGGATATCCAGCAGGCCTTGGGGGCAAGCATCGCCCACCTGCAGAAACGATAAGGGGCGCGACATGACCACCACCCGACTGACCATGGCCCAGGCCCTGGTGAAGTTTTTGGATAACCAGTACATCGAAGTCGATGGCGTGCAGAGCAAGTTCGTCGCCGGCGTGTTCACTATTTTCGGCCACGGCAACGTGCTGGGCCTGGGTCAGGCCCTGGAACAGGACAGCGGCGACCTGGTGGTGCATCAGGGCCGTAACGAGCAGGGCATGGCCCATGCCGCCATCGGTTTTGCCAAGCAGCACTTGCGCCGCAAGATCTACGCCTGCACCGCCTCTGTCGGCCCAGGTGCGGCGAATATGCTCACCGCTGCGGCGACCGCCACTGCCAACCGTATCCCGTTGCTGTTGCTGCCCGGCGATGTCTACGCCAGCCGCCAGCCCGACCCGGTGCTGCAACAGATCGAGCAGTTCCACGACCTCAGCATCAGCACCAACGATGCCTTCCGTTCCGTGAGCAAATACTGGGACCGCATCAACCGCCCCGAGCAACTGATGACGGCGGCGATTCATGCCATGCGCGTGCTCACCGATCCCGCCGAAACCGGCGCGGTGACCCTGGCGCTGCCCCAGGACGTGCAGGCCGAAGCCTGGGACTACCCCGACTACTTCCTGCAAAAACGGGTGCACCGTATCGACCGCCGCCCGGCCACCGCCGCGATGATCGGCGATGGGTTGGCCGCCTTCCGGGGCAAGCGCAAACCGCTGATCATCTGCGGTGGCGGCGTGAAGTACTCCGGAGCGAATGCTGCCTTGCAAGCCTTTGCCGAGCGCTTTGATATTCCTTTCGCCGAAACCCAGGCGGGCAAGAGCGCGGTGGTCTCGAGCCATCCGCTGAATGTGGGCGGTATCGGTGAAACCGGCTGCCTGGCCGCCAACCTGCTGGCGCCCGAGGCCGACCTGATCATCGGCATCGGCACCCGTTACACCGACTTCACCACCTCGTCGAAATCGCTGTTCAAGCATGCCGAGGTGAAGTTTCTCAACCTCAATATCAGCCCCTGCGACGCCTTGAAACTCGACGGCGTGCAGGTGCTGGCCGACGCGAAGGTCGCCCTCGAAGCGCTGGCCGATGCCCTCGGTGATTACCGTTCCGGCTGGGGCGAGCAGATCGCCGACGCCAAGGCGCAACTGGACGCCGAAGTGGACCGTGTGCATCAGGTCGAGTACCAAGGCGATGATTTTGTGCCGGAAGTCGACGACCACCTTGACCGCGCCGTGCTGCGTGAATTTATCGAACTGACCGGCTCATGCCTGACCCAGAGCCGGGTGCTCGGCGTCCTCAACCAGACCCTGGCCGACGACGCGATCATCGTCGCCGCGGCCGGCAGCCTGCCCGGCGACCTGCAGCGCGCCTGGCGCAGCAAGGGCGTCAACACCTACCACGTCGAGTACGGTTATTCGTGCATGGGCTATGAGATCAATGCCGCCCTCGGCGTGAAGCTCGCCGAGCCCTCCAAGGAGGTCTATGCGCTGGTCGGCGATGGCTCCTACATGATGCTGCACTCGGAGCTGGCCACCTCGATCCAGGAACGCCGCAAGATCAACGTGGTGCTGCTCGACAACATGGCCTTCGGTTGCATCAACAACCTGCAGATCGGCAACGGCATGGACAGCTTCGGCACCGAGTTCCGCTACCGCAACCCCGAGAGCGGCAAGCTCGACGGCGGCCTGGTGCCGGTGGACTTCGCCATGAGTGCGGCGGCCTATGGCTGCAAGACCTACAAGGTCAGCACGGTGGAGCAGTTGGAGGCGGCCCTGGCCGATGCGCGCACGCAAAGCGTCTCGACCCTGATCGACATTAAGGTCCTGCCCAAGACCATGGTCCACGGCTACCTGTCGTGGTGGCGGGTGGGGGTGGCGCAGGTGTCCACCAGCGAGCGCACCAACGCGGCGGCGAAAAAACTCAATGAACACCTGGCCAAGGCCCGGCAGTACTAATAACTAGAGGAGCGTTTGTATGTCTTTGAAGCTTGGTGTAATCGGTACCGGCGCCATTGGCCGCGATCATATTCGTCGGTGCAGCCAGACCCTGCTCAACAGCCAGGTGGTGGCGGTGACCGACATCAACCTTGAGCAGGCCGCCAAGGTGGTCGCGGAGTTGAAGCTGGACGCCGAGGTGTACGCGGACGGCCATGGGCTGATCAACTCGCCGCAGGTCGAGGCGATCCTGGTCACGTCCTGGGGCCCGAGCCACGAGGAGTTCGTGCTCGCCGCCATCGCCGCCGGCAAACCGGTGTTCTGCGAAAAGCCCCTGGCGGTGACGGCCGAAGGCTGCCGCAAGATCGTCGACGCCGAAGTGGCCTACGGCAAGCGCCTGGTGCAAGTGGGCTTTATGCGCCCCTATGACGAAGGTTATCGCGCCCTCAAGGCGGTGATCGACAGCGGCCAGATCGGCGAGCCGTTGATGCTGCACTGCGCGCACCGTAACCCGACGGTGGGCGAGAACTACAAGACCGACATGGCGATCACCGACACCCTGATCCACGAGCTGGATGTCCTGCGCTGGCTGCTCAACGACGACTACGTGTCGGTGCAGGTGGTGTTCCCGCGCAAGACCAGCAAGGCCCTGGCCCATCTGCGCGACCCGCAGATCGTGCTGCTGGAAACCGCCAAGGGCACTCGTATCGACGTGGAAGTGTTTGTGAACTGCCAGTACGGCTACGACATCCAGTGCGAAGTGGTGGGGGAGACCGGCATCGCCAAATTGCCGGAGCCGTCCCAGGTACAGCTGCGCAGCGATGCCAAGCTGTCGAATGCGATCCTGATGGATTGGAAGGACCGTTTTATCGGGGCCTATGACGTGGAGTTGCAGGCCTTCATCGATAGCGTGCGTGCTGGTCAGGTCGGTGGGCCGTCGGCGTGGGATGGCTTTGCGGCGGCGGTGGCGGCGGATGCGTGTATCGAGGCCCAGGGCAGTGAGCAGATTGTGAAGGTCAGCCTGCCGGATCGCCCACACTTCTACGGCTAAATCACTGAAGGAACTCTGTTAAAAATGTGGGAGGGGGCTTGCCCCCGATGGCAGTGTGTCAGTCAACCAGTTGTTATCTGACCCACCGCTATCGGGGGCAAGCCCCCTCCCACAGTTGATTGGTTTCCAATTCAATTCAGGAGTTGATCATGAGAATCGGACTAGTCGGCTACGGCCACGGAGGGCGCTTTTTTCATGCGCCGCTGATTGCAACTTTGCCGGGGGCGACGTTTGTCGGCGTGGTGACGCGCTCACCCGAGCGCCGCCAGCAATTAAGTACCGATCTTCCAGGTGTGAAGGCCTTTGACAGCATCGGCCAGATCGTCGAAGCCGGCGTCGATGCCCTGGTGATTTCCACCACCCTCAAGGGCCGTCCGGCGCTGGTGCTGGAAGCCATCGAGCACGGCGTGGCGGTGGTCAGCGACAAACCCTTTGCCGCCAACGCTGAACAGGCCCAGGCGCTGATCACGGCCGCCGAGCGCCATGAGGTGTTGCTCAGCGTCTACCAGAACCGGCGCTGGGACTCGGACTACCTGACCCTGCGCAAATTGATCGACGCCGGTGCCCTGGGCGAGATCACCCGCTTTGAATCCCGCGTCGAGCGCTACAGCCCGCAGGCCGTGGGCAATGCCAGCGGCGGCGGCTGGTTGCGCGACCTGGGCAGCCACCTGGTGGACCAGGCGCTGCAACTGTTCGGTCCGGTGGAGCGTGTCTTTGCGCAGTTACAGTTCACCCCTGAATACCCCACTGTCGACCACGGCTTCTTCGTCTCCCTGACCCACGCCAACGGGGTGGTTTCCCATTTGTGGGGCAACGCCCTGCAGAACAGCCAGGCTCCGCGTTTTCGCGTCAGTGGCACCTTGGGTTGCTACACCGTGGACGGACTGGACGGCCAGGAAGAAGCGCTGATGGCCGGCAAGTCACCGAAAACCGAAGGCGAACACTGGGGCGCAGAAGAACATCGCCGCTGGGGCTGGTTCGAACAGGGGCCGGAACGTGAGCGAGTGCCGTCGGAGAAGGGCTGCTGGACCCAGTTCTATCGCCAGTTGCAAGCGGCGGTAAACGGGCAGGGCTCGTTGCCCGTGGACGCTTATGACGCGCTGGAAACCACGCGTATATTGGACGCCGCACGCCTCAGCGCCGAGCGCCAGCAGGTGGTTTCAACAAAAATAGAATAAAATTCTAAAACAGGTTGATATGGAAATTATTTTCCAATAAAGTCTTTTCCAGGTTGCATAAAGTACGTTCGGACTCGATTCGCACGACTCAACAAAAACAAGATCAAAAACAACCAGGTACCGTCAGATGAAAATCTTCAACGCTGTACTGCGAGTTTTACGCCCTGCCCACACGCCCCGCGGCCTGCCCCGCGCCCGGCCGTTCTACTTCTCCTTCCTTAATGTGCTGTGCGTCGAAAACCAGGGCGCGCTGGTCTGCTGCATTCCAGGCGCACCGGTCGTACGCGTGCCTGCCGAGCTCTGATAAACGCAACGTCCAAAAAACCAACAAGAAAGTGGAGACAGACCGTTCATGAAGACCCCGATCCGTTTTACCGCGCTGGCTTTATCCATGCTGCTGGCCAGCGGTGTTGCCAGTGCCGCCGACATCAAGGTCGGCGTGAGCATGTCCGCCTTCGATGACACCTTCCTCACTTACCTGCGCGAAGACATGGACAAGCAGGCCAAGTCCTATCCCAAGGGTGACGGCGTGCAGCTGCAGTTCGAAGATGCCCGCGCCGATGTGGTCAAGCAACTGAGCCAGGTGGAGAACTTCATCAGCCAGAAAGTTGACGCCATTATCGTCAACCCGGTCGACACAGCCTCTACCAAGAACATCATCAATGCCGCGACCAAGGCCGGCATCCCGCTGGTGTTCGTCAACCGCCGTCCCGACCAGAAGGACTTGCCCAAGGACGTGGTGGCCGTGACCTCCGATGACGTCGAGGCCGGCAAGCTGCAAATGCAATACATCGCTGAGAAGCTCGGCGGCAAGGGCAAGATCGTGATCCTGCTGGGCGATCTGGCGAACAACTCCACCACCAACCGCACCAAGGGTGTGAAGGAAGTGTTGGCCAAGTACCCGGACATCAAGATCGAACAGGAACAGACCGGTATCTGGCTGCGGGACAAGGGCATGACCCTGGTCAACGATTGGCTGACCCAGGGCCGCGAGTTCAATGCGGTACTGGCCAACAACGATGAGATGGCCATCGGCGCGTCCATGGCGCTGAAATCGGCCGGCAAGGAAAAGGGCAGTGTGCTGATCGCGGGGGTCGACGGTACGCCGGATGGCTTGAATGCGATCACCAAGGGTGATATGGCCGCCTCCGCGTTCCAGGACGCCAAGGGCCAGGCAGTGGGCTCGGTGGAAGCGGCGCGCAAGATGGCCAAGAAGGAACCGGTCGAGCAGAACGTGATCATCCCGTTCCAGCTGATCACCCCGGAAAACGTCGCCACGTTCAAGTAGCCCTGACATAACAACAATGAACCGGCAGGGCGGTCGTGCCCGCCCTGCTGATGGAGTACCGTCTTATGCTCGCTCAAGCCGCTGTCTCGCAGCCTCCCGGTATCCAGCCGTTGCCGCTGGACGAACCCTACCTGTTGGAAATCGTCAACATCAGCAAAGGCTTTCCCGGCGTCGTGGCCCTGGCCGACGTACAACTGCGTGTACGCCCCGGTACGGTGCTGGCGCTGATGGGCGAGAACGGTGCGGGCAAGTCGACCTTGATGAAAATCATCGCCGGCATCTACCAGCCCGACGCCGGTGAAATCCGCCTGCGCGGCAAGCCCATCGTGTTTGACACGCCGCTGGCGGCGCAGAAGGCCGGGATTGCGATGATCCACCAGGAGCTCAACCTGATGCCGCACATGAGCATCGCCGAGAATATCTGGATCGGCCGCGAGCAGCTCAACAGCCTGCACATGGTCAACCACCGCGAAATGCACCGCTGCACCGCCGAGTTGCTGGCGCGCCTGCGCATCAACCTGGACCCCGAGGAACACGTGGGTAACCTGAGCATCGCCGAGCGGCAGATGGTCGAAATTGCCAAGGCTGTGTCCTACGACTCCGACATCCTGATCATGGATGAACCGACATCGGCCATTACCGAGAAGGAAGTGGCCCACCTGTTTTCGATCATTGCCGACCTCAAGGCCCAGGGCAAAGGCATTGTCTACATCACGCACAAAATGAACGAAGTGTTCGCCATTGCCGATGAAGTGGCGGTGTTCCGCGACGGCCAGTACATCGGCCTGCAACGCGCCGACAGCATGAACAGCGACAGCCTGATCTCGATGATGGTGGGTCGCGAGCTGAGCCAGTTGTTCCCGGTGCGCGAGACGCCCATCGGCGAACTGCTGCTGTCGGTGCGCGACCTGCGCCTGGACGGGGTGTTCCAGGGCGTGTCGTTCGACCTGCATGCCGGTGAGATCCTCGGCATCGCCGGGCTGATGGGCTCGGGGCGCACCAATGTGGCGGAAACCATTTTCGGCATCACCCCCAGCAGCGGTGGGCAGATCACCCTGGATGGCGAGGCGGTGCGCATCAGTGACCCGCACATGGCCATCGAAAAAGGCTTTGCGCTGTTGACCGAGGACCGCAAGCTCAGTGGCCTGTTCCCCTGCCTGTCGGTGCTGGAAAACATGGAAATGGCCGTGCTGCCGCACTATTCGGGCAACGGTTTTATCCAGCAGAAAGCCCTGCGCGCCCTGTGCGAGGACATGTGCAAGAAACTGCGGGTGAAGACGCCATCCCTGGAGCAGTGCATCGACACCTTGTCCGGCGGCAACCAGCAGAAAGCCCTGCTGGCGCGCTGGTTGATGACCAACCCACGCTTGCTGATCCTCGATGAACCGACCCGGGGCATCGACGTAGGCGCCAAGGCCGAGATCTATCGCTTGATCTCCTTCCTCGCCAGCGAAGGCATGGCGGTGATCATGATTTCCTCCGAGCTGCCTGAAGTGCTGGGCATGAGCGACCGGGTGATGGTGATGCACGAAGGCGAACTGATGGGCACCCTGGACCGTGCGGATGCGACCCAGGAAAAAGTCATGCAGCTGGCTTCCGGTATGACCGCAGTCCACTGACGAACAGCCGCGCGGGCCTGCGGTTGGCCCGCGCCATAGAATAAGAAGGTGATTGGCTATGAACGCAATAACAGACAACAAGCCTGCCACGGCCCCGGTCAAGCACCGTCGGCGCTTGCCCACCGAGCTGAGCATCTTCCTGGTGCTGATCGGCATCGGCCTGGTGTTTGAGCTGTTTGGCTGGATCGTGCGGGACCAGAGCTTCCTGATGAACTCCCAGCGCCTGGTGCTGATGATCCTGCAAGTGTCCATCATCGGCTTGCTGGCGATCGGGGTGACCCAGGTGATCATCACCACGGGTATCGACCTGTCTTCGGGGTCGGTGCTGGCGCTGTCGGCGATGATTGCCGCCAGTTTGGCGCAAACTTCCGACTTTTCCCGGGCGGTGTTCCCTTCGCTGACGGACTTGCCGGTGTGGATTCCGGTGGCGATGGGGTTGGGTGTGGGGCTGCTGGCGGGGGCGATCAACGGCAGCATCATCGCCGTCACGGGTATTCCGCCGTTTATCGCGACCCTGGGCATGATGGTCTCGGCCCGTGGCCTGGCGCGTTACTACACCGAAGGCCAGCCGGTGAGCATGCTCTCGGACTCCTACACGGCCATCGGTCATGGCGCGATGCCGGTGATCATTTTCCTGGTGGTGGCGGTGATCTTCCATATCGCCCTGCGCTACACCAAGTACGGCAAGTACACCTACGCCATCGGCGGCAATATGCAGGCGGCGCGGACGTCGGGGATCAACGTCAAGCGCCACTTGATCATCGTCTACAGCATTGCCGGGTTGCTCGCCGGTCTGGCCGGCGTGGTGGCTTCGGCACGCGCCGCCACCGGCCAGGCCGGCATGGGCATGTCCTATGAGCTGGATGCGATTGCCGCCGCGGTAATCGGCGGCACCAGCCTGGCTGGCGGGGTAGGGCGTATCACCGGCACCGTGATCGGCGCGCTGATCCTCGGAGTGATGGCCAGCGGGTTTACCTTTGTCGGGGTGGATGCGTATATCCAGGACATCATCAAGGGCCTGATCATCGTGGTGGCGGTGGTGATCGACCAGTACCGCAACAAGCGCAAGCTCAAGCGCTGAGCTTCAAGCTGCAAGCTGCAAGTCCGATGAGCTCTACAGCTTGTCGCTTGCAGCCTGCGGCTTATAGCTGCTCTACGAACTTTCCTGCTATAAACGCACTCCGATGACCATTCGCCAAGCCCGTCCTGGTGCCTTTGGGGGTTATATCGGTAAAAATGCCTGTCATTTCAGTT
The DNA here is from genome assembly GCF_052112325.1 of Pseudomonas sp. Yb2C2. Lineage (NCBI taxonomy): Bacteria > Pseudomonadati > Pseudomonadota > Gammaproteobacteria > Pseudomonadales > Pseudomonadaceae > Pseudomonas > Pseudomonas sp. Yb2C2. Next base: position 56,760 of record NZ_JAVAJK010000019.1, read on the forward strand.
GCTGTGCCCTCAAGTCGGCCTTAGACTGCCGCCCCTCGTAAATTGAGTGCCGGGTGGCGCTTGGAATGGATGGCGCCTTTCCGAGACCTGCAGAGGTCGACCGGAACGCTCCCTTATTCGCCTTAATGCACGTATTTTTTATAGAGAAATCAATGACAAAGGAAAAGTTGCTGGCCATGCCGGCGGATGACTACATGAATGCCGAACAGCACGCTTTTTTTGAGAAGTTGCTGCAGGACATGAAGGTGGAACACCACGAGCGCATTGAGCAGAACCGCATCGCCATTGAAAGCCTGGACACCCCGGCCGACCCTGCCGACGCCGCTTCCGTTGAAGAAGAGCGCACCTGGCTGGTCAATGCCATCGACCGCGACCAGCGCATGCTGCCGCAGCTTGAGCGTGCACTGGAACGCATCAAGGAAGATTCCTTCGGCTGGTGCGATGACAGCGGCGAGCCTATCGGCCTCAAGCGCCTGCTGATCAGCCCGACCACCAAGTACTGCATCGAAGCGCAAGAGCGCCACGAGCAGATCGACAAGCACCAGCGCCAAGCCTGATGCGCTGAAGCTGGGGAATCGCCTGGGCGGTTCCCCGGAGAAAGACCCGTTACGCCCCGTCTATTGATCTGCTGCAGGCTACCCCACTAAAGGCCCATGGATAATGGCTGGATAGTGGCGTTTAATGCAGGGACAAAAATGACAAACAGTGGGGTAACGACGATGGCTGGAGACGGATCTCTGATGGGCGCAGCAGTGCCACCGCAACCGGTGGTGCGCGGGTTGCCCGGCTGGTTGATGCCGCTCCTGCAGAGCGCCGCCCTGGTGCTGGTACTGCTGGGCCTGGCGTTTGCCAGCCTGCCGATATACCTCTGCCTGCCCATTGCCTTGCTGGTGATCTGGCTGCCAGGCCTTATGAACCGCACCTCCCGCACGGCACCGCCCGTCACTGCCGATGCCATTGGCGAGCTGACCCGCGATCTGTCCTATACCACCAGCCACAACGCACTGTCCGCTGCCGGCGTCGCCTATTCAGTCAAGCAACTGGCGGCTCGAGTGCAATCGCAATTGGGCGCGGCCAAGCAGATCGTCAGCAGTGCCGAAGTGATGATCAGCACTGAAAAGGTCACCTCTCAACTCAGTCGCGAGGCCCTTCAGGCGGCCAGCCAGGCCCATCAGCGCAGCACTGAAGGCCGTGAAGTGCTGGCCCAGTCGATCATTCGTATGCACCAGCTCAGCCAGCGCGCCAATGCCAGTCGGGAGTTGATTGAAGCCCTGAGCCAACGCAGTGAAGAAATCCAGCGGGTGACCCTGGTGATTCAGTCCATCGCCAGCCAGACCAACCTGTTGGCGCTCAACGCCGCGATTGAGGCGGCGCGGGCCGGTGAGCACGGTCGCGGGTTCGCCGTGGTGGCGGATGAAGTGCGTGGGCTGGCGGGCCGCACGGCCACGGCCACCGATGAAGTCGGGGTGATGGTGGCGGATATCCAGCAACGCACTGCCCAGGTGGTTGAGCAGATTCGCCAGCTCTCGGCAGACTTGCACACCGGTGTCGAGCAGGTGGAGCACGCCGGCGAGCACCTGGAGAACATTGCCGGCCTGGCGGCGGGTGTGGAAGGCCAGGTCAATGAAATCGCCCAGGGCACCGACACCAACCGCGCCCAACTCGACAGCCTGTTCCATGCCGTGGAGCAAATGCGCAGCGATCTTATCGTGAGCGACCAGCAGACCCGCCAGTTGGCCGATGCCGCTGTGCAGATGGAAGGGCAGGCCGAAACGATCAGTGAGCGCCTGGCGGAAGTCGGGCTGGATGACTATCACCAACGCATCTACGACCTGGCGCGCGAAGGCGCGAGCCGGATTGCCGCGCAATTCGAAGCCGATGTACAGCAGAACCGCATCAGCCTGGATGACTTGTTCGACCGCAGCTACACCTTGATCCCCAACACCAGCCCGAGCAAGTACCACAGCCGGTTCGATGGCTACACCGACCAGGTGCTGCCGGCCATCCAGGAAGCACTGCTGCCACGCCATGAAGGCTTGGTGTTTGCCATTGCCTGCACGCCCCAGGGCTATGTGCCAACGCACAACAAGGCATTTTCCCAGGCGCTGACCGGCGATGCCCAGGTCGACGCGGTGCAGAACCGCACCAAGCGCAAGTTCGAAGACCGCACCGGCATCCGCTGCGGCAGCCACCAGCAAGCGGTGTTATTGCAGACCTACACCCGCGATACCGGTGAGTTGATGCACGACTTGTCGGTGCCGATCATGGTCCGGGGGCGGCATTGGGGTGGCTTGCGCCTGGGGTATAAGCCGGAGGGGGCGAAGGCTGCGCGCTAGGGATTGTTGTTGTCTGTGAGGCGGGGAAATACCAGCTGCCTGGCAAGCGCTATTGCGCTCAGGCAGCCGGCATTGAGTGGGTTACTGCGATTGATGCAGGCGCTGGTTCAGCTCATCCACCGCCATGGCCCAATCGGCGTCTTCACGCAGTTCTTCCTTGAGGAACTGTGCCTGTTGCGGCGTCCAGAACGGCGCGTCGATCAACTTGACGTCGTCACTCAACGGGTGCGCGACAATAAAGGCGTCGATAGCTTCGGGGGTTGAGTCCAGGCCCAGTTGTTCAAATAAGGTTTCGAGTGTCGGTATTGGCGCGTCCATGTCAGTCTCCGTGCGGGTTTCGGGATCGTTATGCATGGGAGGCTTGTGGCGCGGTAGAGTTCGATCGGATTGTCAGGAGGTCAGTGCCCCTGAATCCACTGCAGCCTTGAGTGCCTGGGCGGATTCTTTTCCGGCGCTGGCGGCAGTGTCGAGGGTCTTGAACCAACGGTCTTTTTCGACCTGGTGCGTGGTGACGGTGGTCAACGGCGGCTTGGCGCGCATCACGATCACTGCTTGAAACTCACCGTCTACTTCCCTTGCGTCGCCATGGATGAAAAATTCGCCAATATCAAATTCCGTCACGTATCGCCTTCCCTTCGAGGTAACCAACAGCACTGATGAAACCTGGCCCGTGAGGGAGCAAATTCCAATGGACAGGCCAGTATGGCAGTTGTTGAAGGGCGGCGGCGCAGTAAAGTCATCCGGGTGACGAAACGATTCCGCCGTGCAGTGAGGCCTCCAGCCGCTTGGCCAGTTCACAGGCCTCGATGTGGTCGCTGCGAAAGCCTTTGATCCTGCCACTGGTGACTTCGCGGATATGGAAGAAGTTTCTTCCGGCGGGTACAACTTGGTAAAGAACGGAATCGGGGTACCCGTTGGGACTGCGTAAGCAGTAGTATTGCTGTTCGTCCTGACATGATGAACGAGTGCGGGAAGACATAGCGTCGTATTGACGTCGTTGCATGGTCAGCTCCTGTCGATCGATCTTGTTGACCCACCAGCGGCGTTACAGGTGGTTTTGACCCGTGTTGCTGTTTTAGTATTGTCGTCGGCAGTCGGCGTCTGGTTCCACGCCGAGGTGTTTTTGTTTGTATGAGCTGTCGGAAACTGCGTTTTTAATAGTGTTATTCTCTGAAGCGGGTCGACCGGTATTCTCTGGTTATTGAACCTGTGATCTCCTGCGATGCCTGATGTCCCTGCGCAAGGCCCATCGTGCATGCCTGTCCGGGGCTTTGGGCGCAGCAACGGGGTCTTCTTCAGTTTTCCATGAATGTGTTGTGTGATCGTGCCGAGATGGCCGTTTCTTTGTGCTGCCCGCTCCGGCGGACAGTGCTCTTTTCGATGTGGGGGCGTTTCCTTGGCAGTCAGTAATCTGGATATGCACGCGTTGTTCGTGCTGGGCGATTTGCGCGCAAAGTTGGTCAAGCAGTTTCAATCCCGTTTTGTTTACATCACTGAGCAGACGCCGGAAGGCATCTACATCGCCGAAATCGATACCGAAGCGGCAATGGTTGTGGATGACAAACCCCGTCTGGAGCTCAAGGTGGGCGACCATTTCCGTGCTGCGGTATTGCCCAGTCGCGAAGGTGGAAAGTTCGAACTCAAGTTCCGCGACATCAAGTTGACGGTGTATGGCTTGGGCGACTATGCCTTTGTGTCCTCGCCCGAGGGCCAGGGCATCGTCTTCAAGGAAGGCCACAGTGTGATGCTGGTGTTTGCGGCCCATGAACAACTGCAGGAAGGCCTGACCAAGACCCTCAAGGCCGTGACCGGCAAGGCCGCCAAATGGCGCAAGGGTGAGCTGGTGACGTTCAAGGCCAGTGAATAATCGGTAAATACTGCGAACATCTCCTATCTCCCGGAACCTCTACTACAGTTGAGTTGACTTAACTATTCAGAGGCTTCGCGCATAGACAGCAAAGCCGTTCGTTGTTTGCTGCGACATCGCGAGGTGCATGGGCATGAAAGGATTGAGAACGCTGTTGGCTGCATCGCTGACGACCCTGGGTCTATCGGTGGCTTCACTGCCAGTTTCGGCCGCGCCAGCGCCGGTGCACTTTGCCGACCTGAACTGGGAAAGCGGCAGCCTGATCACCGAAATACTGCGGGTCATCGTCGAGAAGGGCTACGACTTGCCCACCGACACCTTGCCCGGTACCACCATCACCCTGGAAACCGCCCTGGCTAAGAACGACATCCAGGTCATCGGTGAAGAGTGGGCCGGCCGCAGCCCGGTGTGGGTCAAGGCCGAGGCCGAAGGCAAGGTGGTGGGCCTGGGCGATACGGTCAAGGGGGCCACCGAGGGGTGGTGGGTGCCGGAGTATGTGGTCAAGGGCGACCCGGCCAAAGGTATCAAGCCCCTGGCGCCGGACCTCAAGAGCGTGAAGGACCTTGCGCGCTACAAGGACGTGTTCAAGGACCCGGAGTCTCCCGGCAAGGGGCGCTTCCTCAACAGCCCCATCGGCTGGACCTCGGAAGTGGTCAATAAACAGAAGCTCAAGGCCTATGGCCTGGATGACAGCTACGTGAACTTCCGCAGCGGTTCGGGAGCTGCACTGGATGCCGAAATTGCCTCGTCCATCCGTCGCGGCAAACCGGTGTTGTTCTACTACTGGTCACCGACGCCGTTGATGGGGCGCTACAAGCTGATCCAGCTGGAGGAGCCACCGTTCGATGCCGAGGCCTGGAAGACCCTGACGAATGCGGATAACCCCGATCCGAAGCCTACGCGGTCGCTGGCGTCCAAGCTGAGTATTGGCGTGTCCACGCCGTTCCAGAAGGAACATCCGCAGATTGCCGGGTTTTTCCAGAAGGTCGAGTTTCCGATCGAGCCGCTGAATAAAGCCCTGGCGACCATGAGCGAGAACCACACCGCGCCCCGGGAGGTGGCCCAGGCGTTCCTCAAGGAGCATCCTGAGGTGTGGAAGGCGTGGTTGACCGAGGATGTGGCGCAGAAGGTCGAAGCCAGCTTGAAGTAAACACGGCGCTTATTGCCGAGCAGAGATCAAAAATAATGTGGGAGGGGGCTACACCCCTCCCACATGTTGTTTGCACTGTCGCTTCAGAATTTGGTTTGCACCGCCAGCTCGAATGTCCGTGGCGCTCCCAGGTAATACGCTGGCGACACATGGGCAAACTCGGCATACACCTCATTGGTCAGGTTGCGCACCCGGCCGGTCACCGAGGTGTGTGAATCCACCTGGTAGCGCAGGAACGTCCCGAACAGCGTGTAGGCCGGCACTGTCTGGGTGTTGGCATTGTCCGCATACACCTCGGCGACATAGCGTGCATCCACACCGCCTTGCCAGTCCTCGGTAAAGTCATAGGTCAACCACAGGTTGCCGATGCGCCTGGGCACGTTGGTCGGTGTATTGCCCTTGCGCGAGACCACCGCGCCACTGGCGATTTTCTCGTTGAACTCATCGTATTCGGCATCCACCCAGGCGATGTTGCCTTCCGCCAGCAGCCTGGGCGTGATGCGCAATGAACTGGCCAGCTCGATGCCCTTCGATGACTGCGCGCCGACCGGGATGCTCGTGGTCGGGTCCTGCGGGTCGGTTACGGCAAAGTCCTTGCGTTCGATCTTATAGACAGCAACGGTGGCCGAGCCACGGCCGTCCAGGTAGTCGAACTTGCTGCCCACCTCCCATTGTTTGCCGGTCGACACATCGAACACCTGGGTGGTCGTACTCGGTTGCTCGGCGGCGGTGCTGTATTGCACGTAGACATTGGCCGATGGGATGAACTGGTAAGTCAGGCCGACGCGACCGGTCACCGGTTCCCAACGGCGCTTGAAGTGCCGTGGTTTGGTGGCCGTGACCTCGCGGTGGTTGGTCACATCCAGGTCGATGGCGTCGTAACGCAGGCCGCTCAGCAGCGAGAGTTTATCGGTAAGGCCCAGGCGGTTCTCCACGAACAACGCCTTGGTGGTGACCTCATTGGTCTTGTCCTTGCCAAAGTTCTCCCGGGTACGCGGGATGTCGTAGAAGTACCCGGGGGCGAAGCCGTTCGGGTCCACCGTGCTGTTACCCGGCACATTCAGCGGCGTGTTGGTTGTGCTGTTGACCTTGTACTCAAAACCACCGGACCAGGTGGTCGACAGGCCGAAGAGGCGGTCGTCATGGCGCAGCTCGAACTGGTTGCCGTGCTGTTCGCCCTGGTGACGCACCTGGTAGGCGGTCGAGCGGTTTACCGCACTGTTGTCGGCGTTGTATTGGTAGGTTTCGAGGTTGCGGTAATCACGCTGGCTATCGAGGTGGTAGAGCGTATTTTTCAGCGTCGTGCTGTCGTTGACCCGGTAGTCGATGATCGAGCGCGCCCAGATCGTGCGCTGCTCGTAACGGCCGTCGGCGACGTTGTAGTTATTGAAACGGTTGTGTTTGTCGATCTTCAGCTCGCCGGCCTTGGGGTTGAGCACCGGCGTGCCCCAGTAAGGGCTGTCTTCCTGTTCATCCTGGTATTCCAGGGCCAGGGTATGGGACAGGTCGGGAGTGAGGTCGCTGAGCAGGGAAAACGCCAGGCTCCAGGCCTCACGCTGGTCGCGGTCGATGTAGCTGTGGTTGGTGTTGCGGCTCACATCCAGGCGCGCGTAATGCTGCACCTCGGCGCCGGGCTCGGTCAGCGCGTGATTGACGCCGAATGCCATGCCGGTGGTGTCGTAGCTGCCATAGGTGAGCTGACCTTCGGCGGCCTGCTCCTCACGGGTGGCCAGCTTCGTCACATAGTTGAGCGAGCCGCCTACGGAGCCGGCGCCGTTGATCAGGGAGGAGGGGCCGCCCACCAGTTCCACGCGGTCATAGATCCAGGCATCCACGGGGCGGGCCAGGCCGGTGGCGACATTGATACCGTTGAACATCTGGGTGATCTGGCTGCTGGTAAACCCACGGTAAGAGACAAACCCGCCAAAACCCGGCGGCGCACTGGCGTTGACGCCGGGCAGGGTGTTGGCGGCATCGCGGAACGTCTTGGCACCATGGCGCTCGATGTCACTGCGGTTGGCAATGGCAACCGACGCTGGGGTTTCCCGCACGCTCAGTCCCAGACGCGACGCCACGCCGCTGGATTGATCCAGGGTGAGGCCGGGTTCGGCAGTTGATTCGCCATCAATGGTGGTCGGAGCCAGTTCGATGGCCCAGGCGCAGGCAGGCAGGCAGCCGAACAGGCCCGCCAACAGGGGTAGATGTTTCATGGTTGAATCCTGAAAAACTTGGCTTGAAAACAACGCACGACCGTCCGTCATTCCGTGTGGAACCGGTGGTCAGTGCAGATTGGAAAGCAAAGGGATCAGGCGAAGGCGGGGGGCGCGCGCGGGTTAGCCGTGGGCCAGGTGAAGCGGGCAGGGATATCAGCGGCCAGCACGACGGCCGGCGGCGGTGCATGGGGTTGTGGCACCACCGCCACATTCAGGTTGGAACTGAGCGCCGGGCCCATGCCGCCGGTGGAGCACAGCGGGCAACCAAACGCCTTGGACAGCGTCGGCAGGCTCTCATCGGTGGAGTTGGACGGCTTGGGCGCCTGGGTACGCGGGTCGACGGTACAGAACTGCCCGCCGATGCCATTGAGCTGCATCCCCACCATCTGCCCGTGACCGATACTGCAGGCGAATACATTGAACAGGACGCAGCAATAGAGCATCCAGGCAATGAGCGAGCGGTCGGCACGGGCGATTTTCATGGGGCGGCACTTTACCATCAGCCGCCGACGAAATGCCTGCAAAAAATCCCAGGGCGACTATCCTGTTTCGCACCTTTCAGGGAGAACCCGCCATGAGCTTTGTCATCGCACGATGGATCGTCGGCGTTTTTACCTGCATCAGCATGGTGCACTTGTACTGGGCTGCCGGCGGCAAACTCGGCAGCCTCGCCGCCATCCCCCAACTGCCCGGCGAATTCGCCAGCGGGCCTCGCCCTGCATTCAAGCCCTCGGCGCTGGGTACCTTTCTGGTGGCGATGGGCTTGGTCGGCATTGCGCTGCTGGTGTGCCTGCGGGCCGGGCTGTACTTTTCGGCGGTCTCCCATGCGGCGCTGCAATGGGGAATCAGCGCGATCGCCCTGCTGATGTTTGCCAGGGCGATTGGGGATTCGGAGTTGGTGGGTTTTTTCAAGAAGGTCGGCGGATCACGGTTTGCGCGGTGGGATACGTGGTTCTATTCGCCGTTGTGCCTGGTGTTGGGGGTGGGGTTGTTGGTGGTGGCGTGGGGTTAATGAGGGAAACACAACACACCGATCTACGCCGCCCAAATAAAAACTGCTCTCATTCTTGCCCGATTTGCCGACCTGGCCGTCATGGTTAATAGAACCTCTATTACCCAGGATTTCCCATGTCGCGCCTTGCTCGCCCCTTGCACCCACTGGCCTTGTCAGTGGCGTTGGCTTTCGCCGCCGTGCCGTTGCTGAACGTCCAATCCGCCTTCGCCGAAGAAAGCCGCAGCGCTGTACGCGGCTTCCAGATTCCGGCCGGTGACTTGAGCCAGGCGCTCAATAGCCTGGCCGAGCAGGCGGGCCTGGTATTGGCGTTTGATGCGAGCCTGACACGCGGCAAACGCAGCAATGGCTTGAGCGGGCAGTATGCCACCGACGAGGCGCTGACCCAGTTGCTCGCCGGCAGCGGCCTGCAGGCGCTGAAGCTCTCGGCCGACCGCTACCGCCTGGAAGCCATCCCGGATAACGGCGGCACCATGCAGCTGCAGGCCACCACCATCAGCGGCGCCTACCAGGCCGAAAGCCCTACCGGGCCGGTGTCCGGTTATGTGGCTACGCGCAGTTTGTCGGGCACCAAGACCGATACCGCGCTGATCGAGACCCCGCAGTCGATCTCCATCGTCACCAAAGACCAGATGCGCGCACAGAACGCCGAGAGCCTCAACCAGATCCTGCGCTACAGCGCCGCGGTCATCCCGGAAACCCGCGGCGCCACGGCGTCGCGTCTCGACCAATTGACCATCCGTGGGTTTGCCCCGGCCACTTACCTGGACGGCCTGCGCATGCCGTCGAGCCGTGATGCCTTGCCGCAAAAGGATGCCTTCGACCTGGAGCGCGTCGAAGTGCTGCGCGGCCCGGCGTCGGTGCTGTACGGGCAGGGCACGCCGAGCGGGGTGATCAATATGGTCAGCAAGCGCCCGCTGGATACGCCGTTCCATGAAGTGGGCGTCGAATACGGCACCTTTAACAAAAAGCGCACCACCTTCGATTTGAGCGGGCCGATTGACGATCAAGGCGTGTATTCCTACCGCGTCGCGGGGCTGTTCGACGATGCCGATGGCCAGGTCGATCACACCGAAACCCGTCGCCAATCGTTGTCCAGCGCGTTCACCTGGCGGCCGGACGAAGACACCTCGCTGACCTTGCTCGGGCATTTCCAGAAGGACCCCAAGGGCGCGTCCTACGGTTCGGTGCCGGCCTGGGGCTCGGTATTGCACAGCCCGACCGGGCGCAGCATCGACGTGGACTTCTACGACGGCGAAAAGAACTTCGAGAAAAGCGATCGCGAGTACTACTCCATCGGCTGGGCCTTCGAGCATCACGTCAACGATGTGTGGACGGTGCGCCAGAACGCGCGTTACCTGCGCAGCGAAGGACGCTATCGCAGCCTCTACAGCAACTACCTGCTGGCGGATTACCGCACCATCCGACGTTCCACCATTGCCAGTGACGTCGACATGGATGCCTACACCCTCGATAACCAGGTGCAGGCCAAATTCGACACGGGCCCACTGCAACACACCCTGCTGATGGGGCTCGACTACCAGAACACCAGCACCGACACCCTGTTGGGCTCAGGGACGTATACCGCCGGGCCGACCCTGGATATTTTCAACCCGGTGTATGGCGCGGCCGTGCCGGTACCGGCGTACACCACCGATGGTACGTCGCGCAGCGAACAGACCGGGGTCTACCTGCAAGAGCAGATGAAGTGGGACAAATGGGTGCTGTTGCTGGGCGGTCGTTATGACTGGGCCAGCACCGACAGCACCACCAAGACCCTGCGCACCGGGGCCAAGAGCCAGTCCTCCCTGGACAGCAAGGCCTTTACCGGGCGTATTGGCCTGGTCTATCTCTTCGATAACGGCCTGGCGCCGTATGCCAGCTATGCGGAGTCGTTCAACCCGCAGTCGGGCACCGGTTACGGCGGTTCGGTGTTCAAGCCGACCGAAGGCAAGCAGTATGAAATCGGCATCAAGTACCAGCCGCCGGGCAGCAACAGCTTTATCACCGCTGCGATCTTCGACCTGCGCCAGACCAACGTCCTCACCACTGACCCGGACCCCACCCACTTGTGCGGCAGCGGTCGCTGCCAGAGCCAGGACGGCGAAGTGCAATCCCGTGGTTTTGAGCTCGAAGGCAAGGCCAGCCTCAACGACAACCTGGACATCACGGCGGCCTATGCCTACCTGGATAACCGCATCAGCAAGTCCAACAACACCGTGCGCTATGCGCCCATCAGCGACATCGGCGTAGGCCCAGCCATTAATGCCGAAGGCACCACCACTTATGCGGTGCCGCGTCACACCGCGTCGGCGTGGGCGGACTACACCTTCCACGATGGCAACCTCAAGGGCTTCGGGGCCGGTGCCGGTGCGCGTTATGTCGGCTCATCTTGGGGCGACACGGCTAACACGCTGAAAGTACCGGGCTACACCTTGTTCGATGCGGCGGTGCACTACGACATCCAGAACATCGTCAACCTCAAGGACAACCTGCGGCTGGCGCTGAACGCTACCAACCTGGCGAACAAAGAGTACGTCGCGTCGTGCTACTCGTACTCATGGTGCTGGTATGGCTCGCAGCGTACGGTGCAGGCGAGTGCCACCTACCAGTGGTAAGTACCTGGGCCTGTGTAGTGAGCGAGCTTGCTCGCGCTGGGCTGCGAAGCAGCCCCAAAACCAGGCACCGCGTTCTACCTGATACCCATAGGTGTATTGGTGGGGGGCCGCTTCGCGCCCCAGCGCGAGCAAGCTCGCTCGCCACAACAAGCGGGCTCATCACAGGGCCATCAGTTGTCATTCGGTTTCACCGATAAGGCAATTTAGTGGCCCCTTTGTAACAAAATCCTCGCCAGAATCGCTTTTATTTTCAGGTGGTTAGGTGAGGAAGCAAATGCGCACTGTTGGAATCATGCTGATCGCCTGCTCCCTGGCCGGCGGCGCGGCTGCCGTGCAGGCACGGGAGCTGCGCGAGGGTGACAAGTACATGTGCAGTTGGGGCGCCGGCACGGCTGCCAGGGCCCAGGAACTCAAGCTGTCGGGGGTGTCGTTGTACGCCGCGCGGCAGAAGATCCAGACCATCAAGTTCAATAAGTCCTGGATGCGCATGATGGCCATGGGCATCACCGAACAGACGTATGACAGTCGTTCACGGCTCAAGCCCGAAGCGATTCGCCAGAGTTTCTATCAGGATTGCGTGCGCTACAAAGTGGCACGCAAATGAGTGGCCAGCCCGCTTAGCGTGTCAGCGGCGAGCTGGCATCCTCCTGGAAATACACCTTTGCCGTTTCAATAAACCGCCGATTGGCCTGGGACAAATACTCACTGGCGCGCCAGCACAGGTTGAAGTGCATGAATTGTGCAGGCTCGAAAGACACACCCGTGAGCCCGACCTCCTGCTCTTGAACTGACCGCAGCAGGGTGGAAACCCCCATGCCGCTGCGGGTGGCGGCAATCACCAGCGGAACGAAATTACTTTCCAGGGCAATATTGAAACGCACGCGGGCATCGCTGCAAAAGGCATCCAGCAGGTGGCGTTGCAGGAAGGTGTTGTCGAAGACCAGCATGGGCTCGTCCTGCAATTGCGCCGCCGTGATCGAAGGTGCCCCTGTCAACGGATGCCTTTCGTGCATGCACAACACCATCTCATCACTGCCGAGCAGCACCGACTCCCAGTCCGGGTCAACCCGTCGCGACTCCAGCAGCGCCACATCAATCTGCCGTGTGGCCAGGCGTTCGCTGATGTCATCGGCACTGCCTTCCACCACATGCATGGCAATGCCGGGATAACGCGCGCGAAATTGCATCAACAGTTCGGGAATATGGCGGATGCCGTACATAGGCGGCACACCGATGCGGATCTCGCCGCTGTGCAGTTGAGTCAGGTCCTGCAGCTCGCGGCGGGCACCAGCCAAACCTTCCAGGCAGGCTTCGGCGCGCGCCAGGAACAATTGGCCTTCGGCAGTCACGCTGATTTGCCGCGTAGCACGGTTGAACAGGGCGACACCCAGTTCCTCTTCCAACCGACTGACTGCCATGCTCAATGCCGGTTGCGCCACATGCAGCGCCTGCGCGGCCTTGGTGAAGCTGCCTTGGCGGGCGATTTCGACGCAGTATTCCAGGGCTTTCAGGTTCATACGGGATCGCATAACAAAAGTTGATGATTTGCTTAACAAATGGATATTTTCTGTGATGATGTCAAGTCTATAACCTGTCGGCATTCTTCTCCATGCCGGGTTCATCACAATGCGCAACCTTCGCCAGTATTGGCTCCTGACCCTCATCATCGGCGCCTTGGGCGGCAGCGTTGCCAGTTGGGCGGGGTGGCCGTTGCCCTGGGTGATTGGCTCGCTGGTCGCCGTGATGCTGAGCCGATGCGCCGGCGCGCGGGTGCCGGAAGTGCCCCACGGGCGCAGGATCGGGCAACTGATCGTGGCGGTGGCCATCGGCTGTCATTTCACCCTGCCGGTGATGCAGCAAGTGGCGACCCATCTTGGCCTGATCGTAACGGCAGTGATGCTGACGCTGGTGCTGGCCGTGTGTTCGGTACTGATCCTGCACCGCTGGGGCGTTTCATTCGGTACGGCGTTCTTCGCGTTGATGCCGGCCAATTCCACTGAGATGGTGCACCTGGGGCGCCAACGTCAGGCGGACACATCGTTTATCGCGGCGGCCCATAGCATTCGGTTACTGCTGATCCTGCTGGCGGTGCCCGCCGTCGCCACCTTTGGAATGCCGCACGTGGCTGTTCGTGTGCCGTTGCCGGTGATCTGGCCCTGGCTGGTGTTCATCCTGGCGATGAGCGGGCTGGCAGCCCTGGGCTTCCAGCGCTGCAAACTGCCCAACCCATGGACGTTCGGGCCGTTCCTGATCTGCGCGGTGGGAGTGGGCTGCAACAACCTGTCGATGAGCATGCCAGGCTGGCTCAGTGGCACCGGCCAGCTGTTGATCGGCTGCGCGCTCGGCGTTGCGGTTGACCGTGGTTTTTTCCTGCGGGCGCCGGGTTTTCTGTCGAAGGTGTTGCTGTTGTTGGCGGGTTCGGTAATTGCCACGGTCCTCGCCGCGTGGGGACTTGGCGCCTGGCTGGGCATGCCGTGGCTGTCGCTGGCCTTGGGCATGATGCCCGGCAGCGCGCCGGAAATGAGCCTGACCGCCGAGGCCCTGGGCCTGGCGGTGACGCTGGTGACCGCGATGCAGGTGATCCGGATGTTGCTGATCCAGGCGGCGTGCCTGCCGCTATTGAGGCTGCTGGACCGTACCCCGCAGGTGCGTACGCCGGCGAGTGCAGGCTCAGGGTTCTGGTAGGCCGTCGCTTACAAATCCACGACATTCACTGTGTTTCAATTTGCATACAATTGCGTCCTTCACTAAGGGGGGGGCCGGTATGCAAACGCTAATTCGCGCGGCGACGCAGGACGATGTCGATACGCTGTTCGAGATCCGCACGTCGGTGGTCCAAAACCATTTGAGTATTGAGCAGATGGCTGAACTGGGCATCACGCCGCAGCTGCTGGCCGATAGCATGCGTGAAGCGTCCTGCGTATGGATTGCCGAAGTGGATGGCCAGCCAGTCGCTTTCGCCATGGTCGACCTGGCTGAAGGTGAGGTATTTGCGATGTTCGTGTTGCCGAGTCACGAGAACCTCGGGTTGGGCCGTCAACTGATGGCGGTCGCCGAAGCGGCGCTGTTTGAACACCATGACAGGCTGTTCCTGATCACCGACGGCCGCGACGAAATCCGCGCCAACGGTTTCTACCGGCACTTGGGCTGGTCGGTGGTGGAGCGGGTGGAGGGTGACGACGTTCGCTACCAGAAGAGCAGGGCAGGGTAAGCCGATGAGCCCGGCAGCCCGCCCATCGTCCACCAGCTTGCGCTCCCTCGCGGTCGGCGTGCTGTGCGTTGCGGTAGTGCTGGGGGGCTATTTCGTGCAACTCAACGCCAAGGCGGATCGCCAGCGCGAAGAAGCGGCCGAGCGTTTGGCACTTTGTCGACAGGTTGAGCGGGTCGCCAGTGTGGCCACATCCGGTGGCCTCGAACTTCGCGATACCTGCAAGCAATTGAGCGAGGGCGGATCGAAGAGTGTCACGCCGCCGTAACTTATAACCCTTTTTTATAAGTGGGAATAACGGCGGTAGTTGCACCAAAAAGTGGCACTTATATACTTCGTTACCTTAAAAAACATGTGGTTATTGAAGGACTTACACCGCTTCTAATCCGACGAAAGGATATAAAATTTTCTTGTTACAGCTTTTTACACTCGTTACTATAGCCGGGCGTTCACCTCCCACGGTTTATGCATTTTTAAATCCCAAGTTTCCATCAGCTACTTGGGATTTTTTTTGCCTGCGATTTGACCCGGCATCAAACTTCCCCGTCTGCAAACTCTGCGCGCATTCGCCCGTTGCGTTTGGCCTGGTAGAGCAACTTGTCGACATCTTCGACAAAACCCAGCATCGGGCTGTCGGGTTTGACGATGCGCGTACCCACGCCGAGGCTCAGGGTCAACAGGTTGGATACCGCTGAAAAGCCATGTTCGATCTGTTGCTGGCAGATCAGGTGCAGGCAGCGCTGTGCCACCTGTTTGGCCGAGGCTGCATCGGTTTCCGGCAGCAACCACACAAACTCTTCACCGCCGATACGTGCAATGAAGTCCCGGGGCCGGTTGGCGGCCAGTGACAGGGTACGCGCGACCTCGCGCAGGCATTCGTCACCCTTGATATGGCCGTAGTGGTCGTTGTACTGCTTGAAGAAATCGATATCCAGGATGATCAACGACAGTGGCAACTGGCTGCGCAGGGCGCTGGCCCATTCGCGCTCCAGCACGGTATCGAACATGCGCCGGTTGGCGATGCCGGTGAGGCCGTCCTGATAGGAATATTCCTCGAGTTGCTTTTGCAGGCGCACCAGATGTTCTTCGGTCTTCTTGCGTTCACTGATGTCGAACATAAAACCAATCAGCGCCTCGACTTCGCCGTCCTTGCGCACCACATGCACCACGTCGCGAATCCACACGTAGTCGCCGTTCACCGTCAGCGCCCGGTAATCCGCCTCATGGTCCACCCCTGCACGGGATTGCGACACGCAGAAATTCACCACGTATTCGCGGTCGTCCGGGTGCATGCGCGAGACCCAGTCATCGACGCTGACCCAGCTTTGCGGGGTCCAGCCCAGCAGCGCTTCGATCTGCGGGCCGATATAGGTGAAGGTCATGGTCTGCCAGTCGATACGCCAGGGGATGGCCTTGGTCGACTCCAGCAGCGTGCGGTATACGTCGCTGTCGGGCTGGCTCGGAGGGGCAATGCTCATGGTGGACGGCTCGAATGATGGCTAAATGCCCAGAGCGTCGTGTGATCGACGGTGGGAGTCAAGCGCTTGCCGAGGCAGCAGACGAGAGGTCGTGTGACGGGCATGGCGGCGGCCAGCTAGCCGATGACAGCATGGCTGGGCGCGTCCACTGCGCCGTAGTAACGCCAGCAGCAATGACGGTGTTCCGGCACGATCACGCAGCCGCTGAGACTGACGATCAGCGCAGCGGCAACCAGCAGGGTAAGTCGACGGTACATGGTGTTTCCTCTTGGTTTGGCCGGGGTTAATCCTTCAACGCGGCGACCGGCGAAAATCCGTCGCAATCCTTTCAGACATTTCATCAAGCCCCGCCAACCCCTGAGCAATACTGGTCTCGCACCCTGCTGAAAAAATCTGCGCAGCCCGCGACGGATTTTTGTGCACGCGCCGTTCAACCCATCAGCAACCTGCACTTTCGCGGGTTGCATGGAGGAGTTGCCAATGAGACCCCAGGCCACATTGCGTTTTGCCTTGCTTGCTCCGCTGGCCCTCGCCGCGTTTGTCAGCACCCCGACGTTTGCCCAGACCGAGATCATTATCCAGCAGGCACCGCCGCCGCAACGTGTGGAAATGATCCCGGCCGAGCGCCCCGGCTATGCCTGGGACCGTGGCCACTGGCGTTGGGAAGGGCGCGGTTATGGCTGGGTACCGGGCCACTGGCAGCCAGTGATGCGTCATGCGCGCTGGGAGCCTGGTCATTGGGAAGCCCATGGCCCCAACTGGTACTGGCGCGAAGGGCATTGGATCCGCTGAACCCTGACCCTTGGCCCTGAGAACTGCCCGATTGAAAGACACTGATCCGGACGTTGAGTTGCTGGCGCGTATCGGCAATAACGAACCTGCCGCTGTCAACGAAATGGTGACGCGCAAGCTCCCGCGTTTGCTGGCGCTCGCCAGTCGGATCCTGGGGGACGCCGACGAGGCCAAGGACGTGGCCCAGGAAAGCTTCCTGCGCATCTGGCGCCAGGCCGCCCACTGGCGCAGTGGCGAGGCGCGTTTCGACACCTGGCTGCACCGGGTCGCGCTGAACCTGTGCCACGACCGCTTGCGGCGGCGCAAGGAGCGCCCGCTGAGCGATGAGGCGGCGGTGGAGGTGGCAGACAGCTCGCCATCGCCTGAAGAGCAACTGGAGACCCAGGACCGCAGTACACGCATGGCCGCCGCGTTGGCGGCCTTGCCCGAACGCCAGCGCGAAGCCATCGTGTTGCAGTACTACCAGGAGCTGTCGAACATCGACGCCGCGGCCCTGATGAATATCAGCGTCGAGGCACTGGAGAGCCTGCTGTCGCGGGCCCGACGCCAGTTGCGCAGCCAACTTGCCGATACACCCGGGCTTGCCCGCCCAGGAAGGGGAAAATCATGACACCCGAACGCTTTGTCTACCTGGCCGACGTCTATGGGGCGGACCTGCGTCGCTGGCCCGCGGCAGAACGGGCAACGGCCCAGGCGCTGCTCGACAACGGCAACGTCCATGCCCGTGTAGCCTTGCAGCAGGCGCGTTGGCTTGACAGCCAGTTGGACAGCCATCACCTGGCGTTCCCCGACCCGGCGTTGGTCCGGCAGATATGCCAATCCGCCCCACGCTCATTCTGGTCACGCTATGCCAACTGGTTATCGCCCGCCGGCCTTGTCGGTGCGGGCATTGCCGGCATCGTCACCGGGATGCTGGTGGCGTCCATGAGCGTGCCGCTGCCGATGTTGTCCTCCGACGTGCTGCCCAGTGTCTTTGATCAGGGCGACGCGGAAGTCGTCTTCAGCGTCAATGCCGAGGAAACCGAACAATGACCACCAGATCCCTGAAGCCGTGGTTGTTTGCCTCGATCCTGCTCAACGTATTTTTGATCGGTGGGGTGGGCGGCGGTCTCTACCATTGGATGGCCAACGCCCGGCCCGCCGAAGCGGTGGTCAACCAGCATGGCCTGCGCCAGGCGATGGTCAAGTTGCCGCCGGAGCGGCGCAGGGAACTGCGCCAACTGCTGCGCCGCAATCGCGACGACAGCCAGCCGCTGATCATGGCCGGGCGTGAGGCGCGGCTGGGGGTGATCAAGCAATTGGAAGCGCCGAGCCTGGATCGTGAGGCGTTGGTAGCGGAACTGGCCAAGGCACGGGAGGCCGATATGGCGCTGCGGGCGTTGGTGGACGGTACCCTGGCGCAGTTCGCCAATACCTTGCCCCAGGATGAACGGCAGCAGCTGGTGGAGGCCTTGTACAGGCGCGGGCAGGCAAAGGCCCAAGCAAAGTTGGCAGGCAAAGAACCTCGGTCGTGAGCAGGCTGATGGAACTGGAAATCTCAAAGTGCCACGAAGGTAGAGCTCAGAGAAACCTGACATTCCGTTGGGTAGAGCAACAAGGTAAAGAACGATGATCGAAAGCTCTAACGTACGTCCCGCGCAGGCTGCTGCTCAACCTAACTCTTTGGATGCAATCACCGATTTCGGCGGCGCACAGCCGGAGGACATGGCAGAGCAAACGCGGGTGAAACGCCCGGGAGAAGAATCGGCAGCAGGAAATGGCCCGTCCCAGATCAGTTTTTGAGTCTTGCCCCCAGCGGTGAGGGGAAGCGCCCTCGCCACTGATACCTCCGCCTGCCGCCCTTCACCAGGCCATGTGGGTGCCTTTGACACACACAGCGGCTGCCGCGGTCGACAGATCCTTTGTCGAACGGCAGAGAGCAAATGGCCTGGTCTAACGAAGGGGGCTGGATAACAGGTTGGGCGCTGTATTACAGACGCCGGAGAAAGGCTTTGACGATGTGCCGCGTGGCGTCGGTTGTGTCCAGTTGGTCCACGGCGCCATAGGCGTGCCACTGGCAGTCGACGATCTCGTTCAGCGGCCGCGCATCCGCGATATTCACCACCGAGGCTTCAAATACATGGTGCACGGTGTCGTGGGCCTTCAGCTCCTGCAAGTACAGCAGCCCGTCCACGTTCAATCCGGTTTCTTCTTCCAGCTCCCGTTCGGCCGCACCGACCGGGCGCTCGTCCCGTTCCACCTTGCCGCCCGGCAAGGCCCATTTTGACCTGGCCTTGCGCACAAAGAGGATATGCCCCTCGTGTTCGCAAATGACCGTTGCGCGTATTTTCATCGTCTGTGCCCCCGCAGCGGGATGAATGTCATAAAAGTGTAATGCAATTGTCATGCTAAGTGGTTATGGCGTGTCGGCGTGGGGATGTGGATACTGCCTGATTGATGAAAACGGACGAGGAAAACAGATGAGCAGCGTACGTTGGGGCATGATCGGGTGTGGCAGTGTCACTGAATTGAAGAGTGGACCCGCTTTCTACAAAGCGCCAGGTTCGGCGCTGGTGGCCGTGATGGGGCGGCGCGAGGAGGCCGTGCGCGATTATGCATCGCGACATGGGATTGCCCGTTACTACACCGACGCCCAGGCACTGATCAACGACCCCGAAGTGGACGCCGTGTACGTCGCCACGCCGCCCGACAGCCACCTGGAATACAGCCTGATGGTGGCGGCGGCCGGCAAGCATTGCTGTGTCGAGAAGCCTATGGCGCTGAACGCCGAACAGAGCGCGCTGATGCAGCGCACCTTCGAGCGCGCCGGGCTGCACCTGTTTGTTTCCTACTACCGGCGCTCGCTGCCACGCTTCCAGCAAGTGCGCGCGTGGCTGCAGGACGGGCGCATCGGCACGTTACGCCAGCTGACCTGGACCCTGTGCAAGCCGCCGGCCGCCGAGGACGCCAGCGCCGCCAACTGGCGCACCGACCCGGCCATTGCCGGTGGCGGCTACTTTGCCGACCTGGCCAGCCACGGTTTCGACCTGTTCCAGTACCTGGCCGGGGATATTGTCGAAGTGGCGGGCTTTACTGCACGACAGGCCGGAAGCTATGCCGCCGAGGACGCCGTGACGGCCTGCTGGACCTTCAGCTCGGGCGCGCTGGGCATGGGCTGCTGGAACTTCGTCGCCGACCGCCGTGAGGACCGGGTCGAATTGATCGGTAGCCGTGGGCGCATCCAGTTCTCGGTCTTCGAAGACCAGCCGCTGCACCTGGAGGGCGAGACCAGCGAGGTGCTGGAAGTGCCATGCCACACGCATATCCAATGGCACCACGTATTGGCCATGAACGCGCATATTCGCGGCGAAGCCGAGCATCCGTCGCTGGCCATCGAGGCGTTGAAGACCGATCGGATCCTGGACAAGGTCCTGCAACGTAATCCCAATCTGCCGGGATGATTTTCCAAGGAATAGCTGAATGAAATACTGGATGGTCCTGTGGCTGGCACTTGCCACAACGGCGATGGCGGCCCCGCGTAGCCAAGGGACGCCTGGGGAATTTGATTTTTATGTGTTGTCGCTGTCATGGTCGCCGACCTTCTGCCTGACGCATCCGGACAACGAGCAGTGTTCGGGCAAGGGCTACGGTTTTGTGCTGCACGGCTTGTGGCCGCAATACGCGCGGGGAGGGTGGCCGGCGACCTGTGCGACGCAATCGCGCTTGAGCCGCGAAGAGATGGACAAAGGCGCGGCGCTGTTCCCGACGCGCTCGCTGCTCACCCACGAATGGGCCAAGCACGGCACCTGCAGCGGGCTGGAACCCTTGGCATACCTGGAGAAAACCGATGCGGCGCTGGGCGTGGTTGCCATCCCTGCGCAACTGCAACCGTTCAACACACCGCCGTCGTTGCCTGCCCGCGAGATCGAGGCGCTGTTTCGCGAAAGTAACCCGCGCATGGGCACCCATGGGCTGGCGGTGATCTGCAAGGGCAAGGTGCTGTCGGAGGTGCGTGTGTGCCTGACCAAGGACCTGGCGTTCGCCGGTTGCCCACGCAGTGTGAAAACCCAATGCCGTGATGGCGAAATCCGCATTCCCACGCAGCGTTGAACGCCGGCATCCACACACCTTTGCCCAAGCCACTGCACTAGGTCGAGATCCTGGCTGAGGATGGGCGGGTGTGTGGCGTCGAAGACTGTGTGATCCACGCCCCAGGGTGATTTTGTTCAATACCGATTTGCCCCGGCCTTATACCGTGGAACCCTGTTTACGCCTCATCATAAAAAGGGAACCGCAATGAGCTTGATCATTTCCATGGCCGCCTTCGCCCTGGCCACGTCCATCACGCCGGGACCGGTCAACGTGGTCGCCCTGAGTTCAGGCGCGCGCTTCGGTTTTGTCGCCAGCCAGAAGCATGTGTTCGGCGCTGCCGTTGGCTTTACCTTGCTGTTGGTGCTGATCGGCCTGGGTTTGCACGAGGTGCTGGTGCGCTGGCCCATCCTGACCCAGTTGATCCAGTGGGGTGGGGTGGCGTTCCTGCTGTACATGGCCTGGAAACTGGCGGTGGACGACGGCCAGCTCAACGCGGAGGGCAGCGCGACAGCGCCATCCATGCTCTACGGCGCGATCATGCAATGGCTCAACCCCAAGGCCTGGCTGGCCTGTGTGGCGGGCATGGGCCTGTTTGTGGCCGACGGGGATGGGCGGCAAGTCTGGCTGTTTGCCAGTCTCTACCTGGTGATCTGCTACCTGTCGGTGGCGTGCTGGGCCTATGCCGGGACCTTTCTACGCCGTTACCTGGACAATCCCCACGGCGTGCGCCTGTTCAACCGCTCGATGGCCGCGTTGCTGGTGGCCAGTGTGGGTTATTTGCTGATGGCTTGAGCACCTCGCGGTATTGCCCGGGGGTGGCGGCGAAATGCTGCTTGAAGGTGCGCTGGAAGTGCGCCTGGTCTGCAAAACCGGCGGCGAGCGCTACGTCGGCGATCAACTCGCCCTTGCGCAGCTGGGTGCGGGCAAACTGGATGCGCTGGTTGACCAGGAACGCGTGGGGCGTCAGCCCGTAGTACTGCTTGAAGGCGCGGATCAGGTACGACGGCGACAGTTCGGCCGCCAGGCAGATGTCTTCGAGTTTCAACGCCTCGGTGCAGTGCGCACGGATGTACTCGGCGGCCCGCTCCAGCTTGTGGTTGACCTCGCGCATCGGTGTGGGTGAAGGGTTCAGGCGCTGCTGGACTTCGCTGAAGTAACTCACCAGTGCGCTCTGCTTTTGCAGCAATTCGGCCTGCTCGTTCACCAGCATCCGGTACAACGCCAGCAAGCCGCCGTACAACAGCGGGTCACGGGTATGCGGCGTATTGAACGGGCGATAACCCTGGTCGGTGCTGAAGCCCAATTGGTACTGCAGCCCGGTCAGCCAGGGCATGTCGAGGTACAGCATATGATAGGACCAGGGCTGGTCGTGGATAGGGTTGCAGGCATGCACATCGCCGGGGTTCATCAACACCACGGTGCCGGCGCTGATCTGGAATGTATCGGCGCCGTAATGGTAATAGCTGCGCCCGGTGGTGATCGCGCCGATGGAGAAATGCTCATGGGCGTGCCGGGTGTAAGTGACCTTGCGCCCGTCGGCGATGGTGCGCGCTTCGATGAACGGCAGGCGCTCGTCGCGCCAGAAGCGCGGTGCGGCGGGGAAAGGGGCGGGCGGTGTCATGGGCGCGACTCCAGGGCAGTCAAGATCAGAAACGGATCGTTGCACAGACCCTGGCGTTTGGGTAGCCGATGGCTTAATAGGGTTTCAGATTGTGCAAACGCTCGTTTCGGCGGTTGTTGATCAGCAGGACCTTTTCCACATTGTTGAGGTTCTGCGTGGACTCACTCAGATCCCGGTGGTTACTGAGCAGGCACTGGTCAACGACCATCCTGGCAATCGCTTCGAGTCGTGCCGATTGCCAGGACTTCGGTATGGGGGCGGGGTCACCCTGGGTATCCGTTATGAGGGTGGCGTCCAGGGGATGGAGCAGGACCTGCGAACTGGCGCCCGCCACGGGTTCGGAACCGGTGAGATAAGCGCTCCAATCGATCTGCAACTGAACAGGGCCTGGGGAGACCGGGTCATTCAGCAAACCGGATGGCGGGTTGGCCAGCTGCGTGACCAGCATCTGCCTGGGAAGCAGTTGCAGCAGGTAGCGATCCCGCTGGTAGCGAACACGCAACAGGCATCCAAAATGTGCGGTGATCATCGTGTCCCGGGCAGCGGGGGACGGTTTGCGCAGCAGGTACAGTTCGATGTTTCCCTGCTCCAGGCTGACGCGCTTGGGCAGCGGCAGGCAGGCCAGCAGGTAGGCAATGTACACGATATAGCTCTCACGGATGGATTCGAGCGCGGCGTGGAAGTTTTCATCAGCGTTGTGGTCCTTGAGCGTTCTCAAGGATGGCGAAAACCTGTTGACACGTACCTGTGGCTGAATCGCCCTCCAGCGTTCAATGTGCTTTAACTCACCGGCCAGATACAGTTCGGCCAGGGAAAAGGAAATATCCTGGGTACTGACTTGCGGATAGCGAATACCGGGTGGAAGGAAGGGCGCCGGCATGAACACGGTTTTGTCCAGGTGAGCGTTATCCGGATAGACCTCACGCAGGTACCTCAATGCCGCCTCCTTCTGATCCGGATAGGGGGTGTGCAGCGATCCGAAGGCATCGTTGAGTGTGCGCTTCTGTTTCTCATAGGTGCGCACGGCGAGCTCGCCTTTAAAGGGCAGGTCCGTGTCCGTCGCATCCACCACGCCATTGGCACGCGCCCAGTCGAGGACGGGATCGACCGTAGGAGGCAGCGCCCAGAATTCCCGGTTGAGCGTCGTGGCAGGGTTATGGACCAGGGTCATGATGTTCTCAAGTGTCATGTACCGGCTGGCGCCAGGGGTTTTCAGCTCGATGAAATCGACGAACTGCTTGAACACGACCCAGTTCTGGTTACACAGGTAAGGCAAGGTTTCGGGGATGTTGCGCACGAGCAATTGTGGCGCGCTGCCACTGAGCAGCAAATGCGCGGCCAATGGGGCACCCTCCAGCAGCGTCTGGCGCAGGAGGGCTTCAAGATTGCTGCGCACCAGTGCACAGTTGTCACCCCAGTAGTAATCGGTATCGATGGCCAGCCCGCCGACCAGGTTGCGTTGTGTGCCGGCCTGTTCGTCCAGGCTCAGAATCAGCGCGCTGAGCAGCAGTGTTTGTCGACGCTGTTGTGGCGTTGTACCGTGCAGTGCGGCATCGGACCAGATGACGAGGGTGTCCAGGCGCTCGACCAATAGCTGGCTGCGCTGGCTCTGCACCATCTGGTTCAGCAGCATGTCCGCTTCGGCGCGGATCCTGGGGGCGCTCTTGCCCGCCCAACAAGGTTCGCCGAGCCACTTGAACAGGGGCGCTCCATGCGCCTGTGCAAACGCCTGTTGCGCTTCGTATACCTGTCGGCGTTGTGTGCTGGATAAGGTCAGCAATGACGGCTGCGGCTGGCCCAGGCCCTGCCAGTAGTTGCCCAGCCGTGGTGTCGCAGCCCTGACGGCCCTCAGGTAGTGCGCCGCCTGCCGGGCCTGCTCCGCTGTCTTCACTTCGGGCATGCGCAGGAACTTCATCAACTGCTTGAGGGTGGCCTTCATATCACTGCGCAGCTCGCCACCCAATTGTTTGGCCAGCTCCTGCAAGGGCGTGAGACAGCGCTTGAGCGCTGGACTGGAGACGATATCGTCCGTGAGGTTTCTGCGCCTGCCGTCCCTGTCGTCCGCGCCCACGTACCCCTCTTCGGTCAGCAGTACCAGCGCCTTTTCGTCGTCGATACCGCGTTTCACGCAAATGGCGACAAATGATCTGTGCTTGATCATCATCAGCAGTTTTTCGGCGCTCTCCTCCAGCAACTGGTAGAACATCGAGTCAGTGTCCAGCTCGACCGTATCGTCGAGCTCAACCTTTTCATCGGGTTGTTTGCCAGCGCTGACTCGCTCCAGCTCTGTCTGCAGCCGATTGAAGTTATTCAGGGCGCTCAGGCTGTTTTGTTTGCGCTTGAGCCATTGCGCATCCTGGGCAGCTTCACTGCAGTACGGCTGCCCAGGCACGGATGACTGGCGCAGGCGCGCGATCAGGGCGTGCACCTCGCTGGCCTGGAGGGGGACCTCGATGGCGTAGAAGTGCATGAGCTGCGCCAGGCTCAGGCTGTTATTGGAGGCCACCTGTTCTCCCAGCAACGACGCATATTGCGCCAGGCGAATCAGCCGACCCGCCACTGGCGCACCGCCCAGGTGTGTACGCAGGCTGATACTGGTCCCCTGGATCTGCGCGGGTGAGGCCCGCAGGGAGTGATCCTCGCCGGAATAAATAAAGTATTCATCGGGACCCAGCGCAGTTGGGAACGTCTGCGTGAACTCGATCGAATTGATCACGCTCTGCAGTAATTGCGCGGCTTCTTTCAAGGTGTGCGCTACGAAGGAGTCAGACCTCAGCGTGAGGCGCTGGCGGTAAGCGAGGTAGCTGTCATGGGGTTCATCCGTGGTTGCCGCGCTGGCCATGCATTGCTCGAGGTTATCGGCCAGTTGCAGCAAATCCAGGTGCTGTGCGTGCATTTCATGGCGTGTCGCCGACTGCGCGCGGCCATTGTCACCCATCGTTGGAAAGGCATGGTAGGCCTGCAGCTCATCGACAATCATCCGCGCCTGGATCTGGTTTTTGGGCAACGTGTAGCCGTAGAACGCCAGCGTCAACTCGAGTGGCAATTCAAACGTACTGTGGCCGTTTGGCAAGTCGATATAGGGCACGCCCAGCTGGTTGGGATCAAGGATCTCGGAGATGCCCAGGATCGGCACGGACACTTCCAGCCAGCCTGGGTCGTCATGAAGATGAAAGGCCCTGGGTGTCATTTGGTCCTCGTGAATGACATTGGTGTGCAGGGAGCTTCCCATGACCTTGATGCTTCGATACTCCAGGTGCCGCGTGTCGGCCCATGCCAGGAACACGCTCTGGTTGATAGCCTTGCCGAACAGCACCATCCATTGGCCAAGCCTGGAGTTGCGGTCGACCGCGATCAACGCGGGAGGCCCCAGCAGAGTCCAATTGTGCGGTAAGGCGGGCGACAGCAGCGCAACCAGGCTGTTGATCAGCTTCAGATCATCCTGGGTGGCAAACAAGACGGGGCTGGCAGGCAGTGGCTCGGTCGCCGCAGCGGCAATCAGCGGGGCAAATTCGTACATGAATGAAGTTCCGTTTCAAGGTTGCCCAAGAAAACGTTCTTGGGCGGAACTTCATGGTCGAGGGTTTTTACCTGGGCTTGATAGCCTGCGCCATCCGGAGTTGCTGTAGGTCGAGTAGGCAGCCACGGTGATCCGATGGCGAGGCACGCCAACGCAGGAGGTGGGCGTGCTCATCGCTCAGAAGCGCTCCGGGCAGGGCACCAGAAAGGCCGCTTCCAGCAGTTGACGCGTATACCCATGCTGCGGATCAGCGAAAATCGCTCGCGCATCGCCTTGCTCCACCACCTGCCCCTGCTTGACCACCATCAGTTGGTGACTCAGCGCCTTCACCACCGCCAGGTCATGGCTGATAAACAGGTAGGTCAGGTTGTACTTGGCCTGCAGGCTGCGCAGCAATTCCACCACTTGCCGTTGCACGGTGCGATCCAGCGCCGAGGTCGGTTCGTCCAGCAGGATCAGGCGCGGCTTGAGCACCAGTGCGCGGGCGATGGCGATGCGTTGGCGTTGGCCGCCGGAGAACTCATGGGGGTAGCGATGACGGGATTCAGGGTCCAGGCCCACCTCCTTGAGCGCCGCGATAATCGCCGCTTCCTGCTCGGCAGCTGTGCCCATCCTGTGGATGCGCAGGCCTTCGCCGACGATCTCGCTGACGCACATGCGTGGGCTCAGGCTGCCGAACGGGTCCTGGAACACCACCTGCATTTCCCGGCGCAACGGGCGCACCTGTTGCTGGGTCAGCGTGTCCAGCTGCTGGCCTTCGAAACGAATCCCGCCCTTGCTGGCAATCAAGCGCAGGATCGCCAGGCCAAGGGTGGATTTGCCCGAGCCGCTTTCGCCGACGATGCCCAGGGTCTGGCCCTGGGGCAGGCTGAAGTTGATCCCGTCCACCGCCTTGACGTAATCGACGGTGTTGCGCAAGAAGCCCTTCTTGATCGGGAACCAGACTTTCAGGTCATCGACTTCCAGCAACGGCGGGCCGACTTCGTTGCTGGCCGGGCCACCGCTGGGTTCCGCCGCCAGCAATTCCTGGGTGTAAGGGTGTCGGGGCGACTGGAACAGCGTCTCGCACTCGGCCTGCTCGACGATGCAGCCTTGCTGCATCACGCAGACGCGGTGAGCAATACGCCGCACCAGGTTCAAGTCGTGACTGATCAACAGCAAGGCCATGCCCAGGCGTGCCTGCAATTCCTTGAGCAACTCCAGGATCTTCAACTGCACGGTGACGTCGAGGGCCGTGGTCGGCTCATCCGCGATCAACAACTCCGGCTCATTGGCCAGGGCCATGGCGATCATCACCCGCTGGCGCTGGCCGCCGGACAATTCGTGGGGCAGGGCCTTGAGCCGTTTGTGCGGCTCGGGGATACCCACCAGTTCCAGCAGCTCCAGGGTGCGCCGGGTCGCGACCTTGCCGGTCAGGCCCTTGTGCAGGCCGAGCACTTCGTTGATCTGCTTCTCGATGCAGTGCAGCGGATTCAACGACGTCATCGGCTCCTGGAAGATCATCGCGATGCGGTTGCCGCGAATATGCCGCAGGGTCTTTTCCTTCAGGGTCAGCAGGTCCTGGCCGGAATAGGTGATGGTGCCGGACGGATGCCGGGCCAGCGGGTAGGGCAGCAGGCGCAGGATCGAGTGTGCGGTCACCGATTTGCCTGAGCCGCTTTCGCCGACCAGGGCCAGGGTTTCGCCGCGCTTGATATCGAAGCTGACGTTGTTCACCACACGGTGGTGATGCTCGCCCGTGACGAACTCGACGGAGAGGTCGCGGATTTCGATCAGATTGTCCTGATTCATCTCATTTCCTCGGGTCGAAGGCATCGCGAGCGGATTCGCCGATAAACACCAGCAAACTCAACATGATCGCCAGCACGGCAAACGCGCTCATGCCCAGCCACGGTGCTTGCAGGTTGGATTTGCCCTGGGCCACCAGTTCGCCCAGGGACGGCGAACCGGCCGGCAGGCCAAAGCCGAGGAAGTCCAGGGCAGTCAGGGTGCCGATGGCGCCGGTGAGGATGAACGGCATGAAGGTCATGGTCGAGACCATGGCATTGGGCAGGATATGGCGGAACATGATCGCGCCGTTCTGCATCCCCAGTGCCCGCGCCGCGCGCACGTATTCGAGGTTACGCCCGCGCAGGAACTCGGCGCGCACCACGTCCACCAGGCTCATCCAGGAAAACAGCAGCATGATCCCCAGCAGCCACCAGAAGTTCGGCTGCACGAAGCTGGCGAGGATGATCAGCAGGTACAGCACCGGCAAGCCCGACCAGATTTCCAGGAAACGCTGCCCGGCCAGGTCGACCCAGCCGCCATAGAAACCCTGCAAGGCGCCGGCGATCACGCCGATGATCGAACTGAGCACCGTCAACGTCAGGGCAAACAGCACCGACACACGGAAGCCGTAGATCACCCGCGCGAGCACATCGCGGCCCTGGTCATCGGTACCCAGCAGATTGACGCGCGAAGGCGGCGCGGGGGCCGGTACCTTCAGGTCGTAGTTGATGCTCTGGTAGCTGAACGGGATCGGCGCCCACAGGGTCCAGGCGTCCTTGGCCTTGAGCAGTTCCTGGATATACGGGCTCTTGTAGTTGGCTTCCAGGGGGAATTCGCCGCCGAAGGTGGTTTCCGGGTAGCGCTTGAGCGCCGGGAAATACCAGTCGCCGTCGTAGTGCACCGCCAGTGGCTTGTCGTTGGCGATCAGCTCCGCGCCCAGGCTCAGCCCGAACAGGATCAGGAACAGCCACAGCGACCACCAGCCACGCTTGTTGGCCTTGAACCGCTCGAACCGGCGGCGATTGAGGGGGGATAGATTCATCTCAATGCTCCCGGCTGGCGAAGTCGATACGCGGATCGACCAGGGTGTAGGTGAGGTCGCCGATCAGTTTCACCACCAGCCCCAGCAGGGTGAAGATAAACAGCGTGCCGAACACCACCGGGTAGTCGCGGTTGATCGCCGCTTCAAAGCTCATCAGGCCCAGGCCGTCGAGGGAGAAGATCACTTCCACCAGCAACGAGCCGGTGAAGAAAATCCCGATGAACGCCGACGGGAAGCCGGCGATCACCAGCAGCATCGCGTTACGGAACACATGGCCGTAGAGCACGCGGTGGTTGGTCAGGCCCTTGGCCTTGGCGGTGATCACGTATTGCTTGTTGATCTCATCGAGAAAGCTGTTCTTGGTCAGCAGGGTCATGGTCGCGAAGTTGCCGATCACCAGCGCGGTGATGGGCAGCGCCAAGTGCCAGAAGTAGTCGAGCACCTTGCCGCCCCAGCTCAACTCATCGAAGTTGTTGGACGTGAGCCCACGCAAGGGGAACCAGTCGAAATAACTGCCGCCGGCAAACACCACGATCAGCAGGATCGCAAACAGGAACGCCGGGATCGCATAGCCGACGATGATTGCCGAGCTGGTCCACACATCGAAGTGGCTGCCATGTCGCGTGGCCTTGGCGATCCCCAGCGGGATCGACACGAGGTACATGATCAGCGTGCTCCATAACCCCAGGGAGATGGATACCGGCATCTTTTCCTTGATCAGGTCGATGACCTTGGCGTCACGGAAGAAGCTGTCGCCGAAATCCAGCCGGGCGTAGTTCTTGACCATGATCCACAAGCGTTCCGGCGCCGACTTGTCGAAGCCGTACATTTTTTCGATTTCCTTGATCAGCGCCGGGTCCAGGCCCTGGGCGCCACGGTAGCTGCTGGAGCCGGCCACCGAGACTTCGGCACCGCCGCCGGCAATGCGGCTGGTGGCGCCTTCAAAGCCTTCGAGCTTGGCGATCATCTGTTCCACCGGGCCACCGGGGGCGGCCTGGATGATGATGAAGTTGATCAGCAGGATCCCGAACAGCGTCGGGATGATCAGCAACAGGCGGCGAACAATATAGGCCAGCATTTAATCGCCTCCGCTCGCCGCATCGGCGTTGGTGTCGGTAGTCGTTTCCAGGGTGACGGCAGGTTTTACGTTGGGTTTTGCCCACCAGGTGGCGGTGCCCACGTCATAGCGTGGCGGGGTTTTCGGATGGCCTAGGTGGTCCCAGTACGCCACACGGAAGGTCTTGATGTGCCAATTGGGGATCACGTAGTAACCGAACTGCAGCACTCGGTCCAGGGCCTTGGCATGGGCGATCAGGCTTTTGCGCGAGTCGGCGTCGATCAGTTCTTCCACCAACTGGTCGACCGCCGGATCCTTGAGGCCCATGTAATTGCGGCTGCCGGGTTTGTCGGCACTGGAAGACTTCCAGAATTCCCGCTGTTCGTTACCCGGCGAAGTGGATTGCGGGAAGCTGCCCACCATCATGTCGAAGTCCCGGGAACGCACACGGTTGACGAACTGCGAAACGTCCACCCGGCGGATCACCAGGTCGATGCCCAGGTCCGCCAGGTTGCGCTTGAACGGCAGCAGGATGCGCTCGAACTCGGTCTGGGCCAGCAGGAACTCGATGGTCACCGGTTTGCCCGTGGTGTCGACCATCTTGTCGTCGACGATGCGCCAGCCGGCCTCCTGCAGCAATTGGTAGGCCTCGCGTTGCTGGGTACGGATCATCCCGCTGGCGTCGGTCTTGGCGGGCTCGAAGGCCTGGGTAAAGACTTCGGCCGGGATCTTGTCGCGCAGGGGTTCGAGGATCTTCAGCTCATCCGGGCCGGGCAGGCCGGTGGCGGCCATTTCGGAGTTTTCGAAGTAGCTGCGGGTGCGGGTGTAGGCGCCGTTGAACAGCTGTTTGTTGCTCCACTCGAAGTCCAGCAACAGGCTGATGGCCTTGCGCACGCGCACGTCCTGGAACATCGGCTTGCGCGTATTGAACACAAAACCTTGCATGCCCGTGGGGTTGCCGTTGGGGATCTCTTCCTTGATCAACCGGCCTTCGGTCACGGCCGGAATGTTGTAGGCGTTGGCCCAGTTCTTGGCGCTGAACTCCAGCCAGTAGTCGAACTGTCCGGCCTTCAACGCTTCCAGGGACACGGTGCTGTCGCGGTAGTAGTCGGTGATGCGGTTATCGAAATTGTAGAAACCCTTGGTGATCGGCAGGTCCTTGGCCCAATAGTCCTTGACCCGCTCGTAGCGGATCATGCGCCCGGCCTTGACCTCGGCCACCTTGTACGGCCCGCTGCCCAGGGGCACCTCCAGGTTGCCCTTGGCAAAGTCCCGCGTGGCCCACCAATGCTTGGGCAGTACCGGCAGTTGCCCGAGGATCAGCGGCAGTTCGCGGTTGTTGGTGCGCTTGAACTTGAACAGCACCCGCAGCGGGTCTTCGGCGACCACTTCATCCACATCGGCGTAGTAGGTGCGGTAGATCGGCGAGCCTTCCTTGATCAATTCCTGGAAGGTGAACACCACGTCTTCGGCACGGATCGGGTGGCCGTCGTGGAAGCGCGCTTCGGGCCGCAGGTAGAAACGCACCCAGCTGTTGTCCGGGGCTTTTTCGATCTTGCCGGCGACCAGGCCGTATTCGGTGATGGGTTCGTCCAGGCTCTGCATGGCCAGGGTGTCGTAGATCAGGCTGACGTTGTCGGCCGGCACGCCCTTGCTGATAAACGGGTTGAGGCTGTCGAAGCCGCCCATGCTCGACTCGCGGAAGGTGCCGCCCTTGGGCGCGTCCGGGTTGACGTAGTCGAAGTGCTTGAAGTCGGCGGGGTATTTCGGCGGCTCGTTGTACAGCGTCAGCGCGTGTTGCGGGGCGGCGTGGGCCGTGGTGCACAGCAGCAGGCTGCCGAGCAGTGCGTTGCGCAAATACATCATTGGGCTTTCTCCGAAGCTTTCAGCCACCACGCGCTCAGGCCCAGGCTGTAGGGCGGCGTGGCGACAAAGGCGAACCGGTTACGGTACGCCAGGCGATGATAGTTGAGGTACCAGTTGGGAATGCTGTAGTGCTGCCACAGTAGCACCCGGTCCAGGGCGCGGCCGGCGGCCAGTTGTTCTTCGCGGGTCTGCGCCGCCAGCAGTTGTTCCAGCAGGTGATCGACAACGGGGTTGGCGATGCCCGCATAGTTCTTGCTGCCCTTGATCGCGGCCTGGCTCGAGTGGAAGTACTGCCACTGTTCGAGGCCGGGGCTCAAGGTCTGGTTGAGGGTGATCAGGATCATGTCGAAATCGAATTGATCCAGGCGTTGCTTGTACTGGGCGCGGTCGACGGTGCGCAGGCGTGCGTCGATGCCGATGCTGATCAGGTTCTCGACATAGGGCTGCAGGATGCGCTCCAGGTTCGGGTTGACCAGCAGGATCTCGAAGCGCAGCGGTTGCCCGTCCTTGTTGAGCAGGCGTTGGCCCGACAGCTTCCACCCGGCTTCGCCCAGCAGCGCCAGGGCGCGGCGCAGGGTTTCGCGGGGGATGCCGCGCCCATCGGTCTGAGGCAGGCTGAAGGCTTGGGTAAACAGGTTGGGCGGCAGCTGGTCGCGGTAGGGGGAGAGCATCAGCCATTCATGGCCGGTTGGAACCCCGGCAGCGGCGAATTCGCTGTTGGGGTAATAGCTGAGCGTGCGTTTGTAGGCGCTGCTGAACAGGGTGCGGTTGGTCCACTCGAAGTCGAACATCAGCCCCAGGGCCTCACGCACCTTGGTCTGGCTGAAGGTCGGGCGCCGGGTGTTCATGAACAGGCCCTGGCTTTGGGTCGGGATCTGGTGGGCGATCTGCGCCTTGATCACTTCGCCACGGTTCACCGCCGGGAAGTTGTAGCCATTGGCCCAGTTCTTGGCCTGGTGCTCGATATAAATGTCGAACTCGCCGGCCTTGAACGCTTCGAAGGCCACGTCGCTGTCGCGGTAGAACTCCACCTCGACCTTGTCGTAGTTATAGAAGCCCTGGTTGACCGGCAAGTCCTTGCCCCAGTAATCCTTGACCCGTTCGAACACCAACTGACGTCCAGGGGTGACCTTGCTGATGCGGTACGGCCCGCTGCCCAGGGGCGGTTCGAAGGTGGTCGCCTTGAAGTCGCGGTTTTTCCAATAGTGCTGGGGCAATACCGGCAACTCGCCCAGGCGCAGGATCAACAACGGGTTGCCGGCGCGCTTGAACACAAAGCGGATGCGGTGACGGTTGAGGATGTCCACCCGTGCCACTTCCTGCAGGTTGGTGCGGTATTGGGGGTGGCCTTCGGTCAGCAGGGTGCGATAGGAAAACGCCACATCATAGGCCGTGATCGGCTTGCCATCGTGGAAGCGCGCCTGCGGACGCAGGTTGAACACGACCCAGCTGCGGTCCTCGCTGTATTCCACCGACTGGGCAATCAGCCCGTAGCTGGAGGTGGGCTCGTCGCCGGACGGCGCGTACTGGCCGGTGCCGACCATCAACGGCTCGTTCAGCTCATTGACGCCGTATTGCAGGAAGTTGGGGGTGGAAACCGGGCTTGAACCCTTGAACGTGTAGGGGTTAAGGGTATCGAAGGTGCCAAATGCCATGACCCGCAAGGTCCCGCCTTTCGGCGCTGCAGGGTTTACCCAATCGAAGTGGGTGAATTTGGCCGGGTACTTGAGCGTGCCGAACTGCGTGTAACCGTGGCTCTCGGTTATTGTCGCGTTCGCACCAAAGCTCAAGGCCAGACTTATTAGTAGAAGGAGGGGACGCTTCAAGTCAGGGATCCGATCCAGGCGGCTTGGGCTTTATGATCGGTACAGTAACAGCTTGTTCCGGATGGAAAAAGCCAGTCGGGATGATGTAGAACCAATGTGGGAGCAAGCTCCCTCCCACATTGGTTCTCCGGGGTTCTTGAAACCTTAGCGCGGCCCGGAAACCACCAGCATCTGCCCAGGCTTCAGCGCCTGGCCAGTACGCGGGTTCCAACGCTTGAGATGTTGCATCTCGACGTTGAAGCGCTTGGCGACGATGTACAGCGAGTCGCCTTTCTTGACCTTGTACTGCACCGGCTTCTTGCTGTCGGCCTTGGCCACCAGCTTGCGGGTGTCCTGCATCACCAGGGTCTGGCCGACCTTGAGGGCCTGGCCGTTGAGTTTGTTCCAGCGCTGCAGGTCATGCACATCGACCTTGTTCGCCTTGGCGATCAGCGTGAGGTTGTCGCCACTGCGCACCTTGTAGTTGCGGGTGCGGCCGGCCACCCGAGCAGTCTCGACTTCGTCGAACACCTGCTTTTTCGGGCGCATCGCCAGCAATTCTTCCGGTTTCATCGTCGAAAGGGTGCTGGTGAGCAATTGTGCCTTGGAGCTCGGCACCAGCAGGTGCTGCGGGCCATCCAGGGTGGTGCGTTGCTTGAGCGCCGGGTTGAGCTGGAACAGTTCGTCTTCGTCGATCTCGGCCAGCGCGGCAACCCGCGACAGGTCCATGCTTTGCTTGACCTCGACCACTTCGAAGTACGGCGTGTTGGCAATCGGGTTCAGGTTGACGCCATAGGCCTCGGGGGCCAGCACCACCTGGGACAGCGCCAGGAACTTGGGCACATAGTCCTTGGTTTCCTGGGGCAGGGGCAGGTTCCAGTAGTCGGTGGGCAGGCCGAGCTTCTCGTTGCGCTCGATGGCCCGGCTCACCGTGCCTTCGCCGGCGTTATAGGCGGCCAGGGCCAGCAGCCAGTCGCCGTTGAACATATCGTGCAGACGGGTCAGGTAGTCCAGGGCGGCGGTGGTGGAGGCGGTGATGTCGCGGCGGCCGTCGTAGGCGCGGGTCTGGCGCAGGTTGAAGTAGCGCCCGGTGGAGGGGATGAACTGCCACAGGCCGACGGCATCGCTGCGCGAATACGCCATCGGGTTGTAGGCACTTTCGATCACCGGCAGCAGCGCCAGCTCCAGGGGCATGTTGCGTTCTTCAAGGCGTTCGACGATGTAATGAATGTAGAGGCTGCCGCGTTCACCGGCGTTCTCCAGGAAGGACGGGTTGCTGGCGAACCACAGGCGCTGTTGCTCGATACGCGGGTTGACGCCCACGTTGTCCTGCAATTGAAAGCCGCGGCGCATGCGTTCCCACACGTCCTGGGGTACTTCTGGAGCAGGCTTCTCTGAAAGCCAGATGACGGGTTTCTGCTTGATCTTGGCGGTAAGGTTGGGCTTGGGTTGCACGGTGGATTGTGCGGCGAAATTTGTCGATTGGCAGCCCGCCAGCGTGGCGGACACAGCCACCGCCACAGCTTGAGCCAGGCGGGTCAATGCGTCTGAATGGTTGGATTTACGAATAGATGACGACATTGGCTGGAAGTAAGTTCCGGGCAAAAATGTCGGGCGATTCTAGAAAGCACTTTGGTTCCGGTCAACCATTCAGAAATTACGTATCAGATTGCGTCCCTTTAGAACTTATCTTTCCACGCCCTCAAGCTAGCAAATACCTCGGCCCCAGAGCGGTTGTCACGGCCATTCCGTTCGTCCGCTTTTTGTTTAACGGATGTTTCAGAGGTGCGCAGGAAGGGGTTGGTACGCTTTTCCAGGGCCAGGTTGGAAGGCAGCGTCATCTCGCCGCGGGCCCGCAGCTGACGGACGTTTTCCACCCGTTCGGAGATGTCGGCATTCTGCGGTTCCACCGCCTGGGCAAACTTGAGGTTACTTTGTGTGTATTCGTGGGTGCAGTACACCAGGGTGTCGGCGGGCAGGGCGGCCAGGCGCTCGAGGGAGGTGTGCATCTGTTCCGGCGTGCCTTCGAACAGGCGGCCACAACCGGCGGCGAACAGGGTGTCGCCACAGAACAGCACGCCCTGGTGGTAGAAGGCGATATGGCCTAGGGTGTGGCCGGGCACGGCATAGACGTCGAAGTCCCAGCCCAGCACGCTGATGCGGTCGTTATCCCGCAGGGCGATGTCCCGCGCCGGGATCATCTCGTTGGCCGGACCATACACCTTGGCGTCGCTCACACCCTTGAGTTGCTCGACACCGCCGACATGATCGTGGTGATGGTGGGTAATCAGGATGTCGCTGAGGGTCCACGTCGGGTTTTGCTCGAGCCAGGCCAGTACCGGCGCGGCATCGCCGGGATCGACCACGGCACACCGTTGGGTCTGCGGGTCCTGCAGCAACCAGATGTAGTTATCGGTGAAGGCGGGCAGGGCACTGATCTGTATCATTCTTCGATTCGCCAAGCTGAACACATTGGTGCATCTTAGAACGTCTAGGCGAGTTGGAGAATGCAATGACTGATAAAGCGTTCGCCCAGGCCGATCCTGAGTGGCTGGCCCTGATCGGCGCAGCCCGTGAATGGCTGTCCGGGCCCATCGGGCAATTTCTGCTGGATGAAGAACGGCGCATGCTCGAAGACGAGTTGGGTCGTTTCTTTGGCGGCTACCTGGTGCATTACGGTCCGTCGGCCCAGACCCCGCCCGCCGCGCCCCAGGTGCAACGCAACGTGCGCCTGGGCGCGCCGTTGCCGGGGGTGGAGATTGTCTGCGAAGAACAGGCCTGGCCATTGAGCGAGCACGCCGCCGATGTGGTGGTGTTGCAGCATGGCCTGGATTTCTGCCTGTCGCCCCACGGTCTGCTGCGTGAAGCGGCGAGCAGCGTGCGCCCTGGTGGCCATTTGCTGATTATCGGCATCAACCCTTGGAGCAGCTGGGGCCTGCGCCATGTGTTCGCCCATGATGGCCTGCGTCAGGCGCGCTGCATCTCGCCATCACGGGTCGGGGACTGGCTGAACCTGCTGGGCTTCGCGCTGGAGAAACGCCGCTTCGGGTGCTATCGTCCGCCGCTTGCCTCGGCCAAGTGGCAAGGCCGCCTGGCCGGTTGGGAACGCCGCGCGGGCGCCTGGCAACTGTCGGGTGGCGGCTTCTATTTATTGGTGGCGCGCAAGATCGTGGTCGGGTTGCGGCCGGTGCGCCAGGTGCTGCGCCAGCCCATGGGCAAACTGGTGCCGATGCCGATGGCCAAGGTCAACCGCAAGCAAAGCGAACCGTAGAACTTTTTTGATTTCAGACCTGCCCGTCTTGATGGATGTAACCGATGACCGATAGCGTAGAACTCTTCACCGATGGCGCCTGCAAGGGCAACCCCGGCCCCGGGGGCTGGGGCGCCTTGCTGGTGTGCAAGGGCGTAGAGAAGGAGTTGTGGGGCGGCGAAGCCAACACCACCAACAACCGCATGGAACTGATGGGCGCCATTCGCGGCCTGGAAGAACTCAAGCGCCGCTGCAACGTGCTGCTGGTCACCGACTCGCAATACGTGATGAAAGGCATCAACGAGTGGATGGTCAATTGGAAGAAGCGCGGCTGG
Source organism: Pseudomonas sp. Yb2C2 (assembly GCF_052112325.1). Taxonomy (NCBI): domain Bacteria; kingdom Pseudomonadati; phylum Pseudomonadota; class Gammaproteobacteria; order Pseudomonadales; family Pseudomonadaceae; genus Pseudomonas; species Pseudomonas sp. Yb2C2. The sequence continues at coordinate 93,771 of NZ_JAVAJK010000019.1, forward strand.
AAGACCGCGGCCAAGGAGCCGGTCAAGAATGCCGACCTGTGGCAATTGCTCGATGAGCAATGCAACCGCCATGACATCACCTGGAAATGGGTGCGCGGGCACATCGGCCATCCGGGTAACGAGCGCGCCGACCAGCTTGCCAATAGAGGTGTGGACGAAGTGCGGGGCTACAAGCAGAGCTGATGCTGGTTGACGTGTTAACATCGCGCTCCTTGACTCACACCACACTGCACACCACACCGTTGAGAGCTGAACCCTGATGGCCATCCGATCTGTTGTACTCGATACCGAAACCACCGGCATGCCGGTGACCGACGGCCACCGGATCATTGAAATCGGCTGTGTCGAACTCATGGGTCGGCGCCTCACCGGTCGTCACTTCCACGTCTACCTGCAACCGGACCGCGACAGTGACGAAGGCGCCATCGGCGTCCACGGCATCACCGACGAGTTCCTCAAGGGCAAGCCGCGTTTCGCCGAAGTGGCCGATGAGTTCTTCGAATTCATCAACGGCGCCCAGTTGATCATCCATAACGCGGCGTTCGACGTCGGCTTCATCAATAACGAGTTTGCCCTGATGGGGCAGACGGATCGTGCGGATATTTCCAAGCACTGCTCGATCCTCGACACCTTGATGATGGCCCGTGAGCGTCACCCGGGCCAGCGCAACAGCCTCGATGCCTTGTGCAAACGTTATGGCGTCGACAACTCCGGCCGTGAACTCCACGGCGCCTTGCTCGACTCCGAGATTCTCGCCGACGTTTACCTGACCATGACCGGCGGGCAGACCAGCCTGTCCCTGGCCGGCAATGCCTCCGACGGCACTGGCTCGGCGGAAGGCTCGGGCAACCGCCCTTCGGAAATCCGCCGCCTGCCGGCCGATCGCAAGCCCACCACCATCATTCGCGCCAGCGAGCAGGATCTGGCCGAGCATGCAGCGCGGTTGGAGGCTATTGCGAAGTCGGCGGGTGCGCCGGCGTTGTGGACCCAGCTAACACAACAATAGCCCTGCGTAGGTATGATCAAAATGTGGGAGGGGGCTTGCCCCCGATAGCGGTGTATCAGCCAATCAAATATGAGCTGGCATACCGTCATCGGGAGCAAGCCCCCTCCCAGGGTTGACCTCCATTGCTTTCAGAATCTTCATTCGCGTCATCGTCCCCGAGCTTCTACCCTTGAGTGCATAGCCCTCAGGACTACACGCCCTCATGTACAAAGACCTGAAGTTCCCCGTGCTTATCGTGCACCGCGACATCAAGGCCGACACCGTTGCCGGCGACCGGGTTCGGGGCATCGCCCGGGAGTTGGAACAAGAGGGCTTCAGTATCTTTTCCGCCGTGGACTACGCCGAAGGCCGGCTGGTGGCGTCGACCCATCACGGCCTGGCGTGCATGCTGATCGCCGCCGAAGGCGCCGGTGAGAATACCCACCTGCTGCAAAACATGGTCGAGCTGATCCGCCTGGCGCGCCTGCGGGCGCCGAACCTGCCGATTTTTGCCCTGGGCGAGCAGGTCACCCTGGAAAACGCCCCGGCCGATGCCATGAGCGAACTCAACCAGCTGCGCGGCATTCTCTACCTGTTCGAAGACACCGTACCGTTTCTCGCCCGCCAGGTGGCCCGTGCTGCCCGCACATATTTGGATGGCCTGCTGCCGCCATTCTTCAAGGCGCTGGTGCAACACACCGCCGACTCCAACTATTCCTGGCACACCCCCGGCCATGGCGGTGGCGTGGCCTATCGCAAAAGTCCGGTGGGGCAGGCGTTTCATCAGTTCTTCGGGGAAAACACCCTGCGCTCGGACTTGTCGGTCTCGGTGCCCGAACTGGGCTCGCTGCTGGATCACACCGGGCCCCTGGCCGAAGCCGAAGCCCGCGCCGCGCGCAACTTCGGCGCCGACCATACCTTTTTCGTGATCAACGGCACGTCCACCGCCAACAAGATCGTCTGGCACTCCATGGTCGGGCGCGATGACTTGGTGCTGGTGGACCGCAACTGCCACAAGTCGGTGTTGCATTCGATCATCATGACCGGTGCCATCCCGCTGTACCTGTGCCCGGAGCGCAACGAATTGGGCATCATCGGTCCGATTCCCCTGAGCGAGTTCAGCCCGGAATCGATCCGCGCCAAGATCGACGCCAGCCCCTTGACCCGCGGCCGGCCCCCCAAGGTGAAGCTGGCCGTGGTCACCAACTCCACCTACGACGGCCTGTGCTACAACGCCGAGCTGATCAAGCAGCAATTGGGCAACAGTGTCGAGGTGCTGCACTTCGATGAAGCCTGGTACGCCTATGCGGCGTTCCACGAGTTCTTTGCCGGGCGCTACGGCATGGGCACCTCGCGTACCCCGGACAGCCCGCTGGTGTTCACCACCCACTCCACCCACAAGCTGCTGGCGGCGTTCAGCCAGGCCTCGATGATCCATGTGCAGGACGGCGGCGCGCGTCAACTGGACCGCGACCGTTTCAATGAAGCCTTCATGATGCACATCTCCACGTCGCCGCAGTACAGCATCATTGCTTCGCTGGACGTCGCCTCGGCGATGATGGAAGGCCCGGCCGGGCGCTCGCTGCTGCAGGAAATGTTCGACGAGGCCCTGAGTTTTCGCCGCGCCCTGGCCAACCTGCGCCAGCATATCGCCGCCGAAGATTGGTGGTTCTCCATCTGGCAGCCGCCGTCGGTGGCGGGCATCGACCGCGTCGCCACGGAGGATTGGCTGTTGCAGCCGCAGGATGACTGGCACGGCTTTGGTGACGTGGCCGAAGACTACGTGCTGCTGGACCCGATCAAAGTGACCCTGGTGATGCCCGGCCTCACGGCCGGCGGTGCCTTGAGCGAGCATGGGATTCCCGCCGCGGTGGTCAGCAAATTCCTCTGGGAGCGTGGGCTGGTGGTGGAAAAGACCGGGCTGTATTCGTTCCTCGTGTTGTTTTCCATGGGCATCACCAAGGGCAAATGGAGTACCTTGCTCACCGAGTTGCTGGAGTTCAAGCGCAGTTACGACGCGAATGTCAGCCTCGCCAGTTGTTTGCCATCGGTGTTTGCCCAGGGCCCGGCGCGCTATCAGGGCCTGGGTTTGCGCGACCTGTGCGATCAATTGCACGGCTGTTACCGCAGCAACGCCACCGCCAGGCACCTCAAGCGCATGTACACGGTGTTGCCGGAAATCGCGATGAAACCCGCCGACGCCTATGACCAATTGGTAAGGGGCGAAGTGGAGGCCGTGTCCATTGATGCCTTGCCAGGACGCATTGCAGCCGTGATGCTGGTGCCTTATCCGCCGGGCATTCCGTTGATCATGCCGGGCGAGCGCTTTACCGAGTCGACCCGGTCGATCATCGACTACCTGGCGTTTGCCCGGACGTTCGATAGCAGTTTCCCCGGTTTTGTTGCCGATGTTCACGGGTTACAACACGAAGATGACGGCAGTGGTCGTTGTTACACCGTCGATTGCATCAAGGGTTAAGGATGTTTATGCAAGCTGTAATGAACCCGAAGTATCCAGGGCTCAGTGTGCGGGTCGCCGACGAGGGCTTCGACGCCTACGTGTGGGGCAATGATTTCAGCTTTGAGGTCAGTGCCTATGGCGTGCCGGAGATGGGCAGGCGGGTCGATCAATGGCCCGTGGAGCGCATCGTGCCGTACCGCAAGTGCTATGGCATCGACCCGGAAGAATTCGCCAGTTTTCGCGATGCGCCGGACAGTGCGATCTTCATGGCCTACCTGGATGATCGTGCGGTCGGGCATATCGTGGTCAGCACCAATTGGAACGGCTTTGCCCACGTTGACGAGCTGGCGGTGGCCTTGCCTGCCCGTCGGCACGGGGTGGCCAAGGCGCTGCTGGATGTGGCGCAGTTCTGGAGCCGCAAGAAAAACCTGCCGGGCATGATGCTGGAAACCCAGAACAACAACTTGGGTGCCTGCCGTCTGTATGAGCGTTGCGGCTACGTGATGGGCGGGATCGATCACCTGCGCTATCGCGGCATCGACCCGCAAACCCGTGAAGTGGCGATTTTCTGGTATCGATTGTTCAAGACCGACGCCGAGCGGCGTTAACTTTCCAGCAGGCCCTGGGCCTTTTGCGTGACGATCTCCAGCAACGCATTCAGCGCAGGCGAGGTCACGCCATCCTTGAGTGTCAGCGCATATAGGCTGACCAGGATCGGCGGCGATACCGGGCATGTATCCAAACCCGCCTCACGCGCGCCAAACGCGGTGAATGGGTCGACTATCGCCAGGCCTTCGCCGGCTTCCACCATGCTGCGCATCATCTGGTAGGTCTGCACCCGCGTCTGCACCACCGGCAGCGGGCGCAGGGCTTGCAGCTTGGCGTCCAGCAGGCGGCTGAGCGGGTCGTGTCCTTCGAGCCCGATCATCGCTTGCCCGGCCAGGTCCTGCAGCGCAATGTACTTCTGCTTGGGCTTGAGCCAGCCGTGGGGCGCCAGCAATTGCAATTTGCCTTGGGCCAGCACCGTGCTGTGGATTTGCGGATGTTCCGGGTCATGCAGGCTCAGGCCCACCTCGGCCTCGTGCAGCAGCAGGCTGCGCACGATTTCCCGGGTTGGCTGGCTCGACAGGTTGCACGGCGTGTCCTGGAAGCGTCGGCGCAGCAGCGCGATGCTCTGGGGCAGCAGTTGATTGGCCAGGGGCGGCGTGCACAAGGCGCGCAGGGTGGGGGCGTGATGGTGTTTCAAGCGGCTGGCCAGGCGTTGCACCGGTTCCAGGGCTTCGTACACATGGGCTATTTCTGCCTGCAACTCCAGGGTTTCCCGTGTCGCCTGCAAACGCCCGCGCACACTGGCAAACAGCATGAAGCCCAATTGCCGCTCGGCCTCCTTGAGTGCCGCGTCTACATCGCCCACGGGAAGTTGCAACCATTCGGCGGCGGTGCCGAGGTGTCCGGTCTGCAGGATGGCCTGAATCACTTCGATATGACGTAAACGCATGGCCGGAGTCTATGTGCAGCGCCGTGGGGATTCAATGGTGCATGCCGTCGTGCGCAAAAAAGACGGTGTGGGTCGCGTATGTCGCTGGCGTTCAGCCAGGACCTCACTAGAATGGCGAGTCTGATCATCAACGACCAATGCCGATTACCGGCACATACAACAAAAACAGGTCTGGTCTCCTATGCCTCTGCCCTCGACAGTTCTCGGGGTAACGGTCAAGCAACTGCTGGTCCTGGTGACCGTAGGGTGCGTGGCTGCTTATCTCTTCAGCAATCACGATGAATCAGCTCCGGAAAACCTCACGCTTGAGGCATTTATCCGTGCCCAGGAGCCAGTCGCCGCGCAGGTCGGCACGGTGCTGGGCATGACGCAGGTCAAGCAGGTGGTGGCGTATCCGGGGTACAACTCGCCGGGCTACAGGCGGGTGATGTACGCGGTGGAAGGCGAGCGGGGCCGGTTGATGGTGACGCTCAAGCAAGTGGACGGTGAGTCGGGGCTTGAAGTGACGGAAATTCGCAGCCCGTGACCGCCCGGCCCAGTCGATGCCGTCAATGGCCGGGACTGAGCAGGTACGCCTGGGCGATCAAGCTTATGAGGCGAGGACGGTCTGCGATTCGCGGACGATAATGGTCCCCGACTGAATCAGCTTGAACTCATCGCCTTCGAGTTTTTCTACCCGGTCGCCAATGGCCAGCTTGTAGGTGGTGGTGGGTGCCGAGCCAGCCAGGTCGCCTTGCGCCGGGTTGGATTCCTGGAACTCATGCACCGAATACACGCGTCCTTCTGCGTCTCTGGCATGAAACTGTCCGACTAGTACTGCTGCCATCTGTTTAGAACCTCTGGAGATAAACACTCAATTCGCGGTGCTGTAGACCGTCATAAAGAGGGGGAGTTTACCTATTGAAAAAAAATACTATTCGCTGACATTTTCAGACGGTTCCTACGCATCAAATCGCGGGCCAAACGTCTGGAGGATTATCAAAACCTTCTGGTGAACGCACTGCGAAGCCTTTATAACTACAAGCTCCCTTAGTCAGACGTCGAGAAACCCAATGAGCAAGGTCTACACGATTGCCGTCCTGGTTGGCAGCCTGAGAAAAGACTCGATCAACCGCAAGGTCGCCCTGGCACTGGCCGAAATGGCCCCCGCCAACCTGAAGTTGAACATTGTGGAAATTGGCGATTTGCCGCTCTACAACGAGGACATCGACGGGGCATCGCCGCCCGCAGCCTACAGTACTTTCCGTCAGCAGGTACGTTCATCCGACGCGGTGTTGTTTGTGACACCGGAGTACAACCGCTCCGTACCCGCGCCGTTGAAGAATGCGATTGACGTCGGCTCCCGTCCTTATGGCCAAAGCGCCTGGAGCGGCAAGCCGGGGGCGATCATCAGCGTATCCCCGGGCGCCGTTGGCGGTTTTGGCGCCAACCACCATCTGCGCCAGTCCCTGGTGTTCCTCGATGTGCCATGCATGCAGCAGCCGGAAGCCTACCTGGGCGGAGCGGGCAGCGTGTTCGATGATGCCGGCAAGGTGTCGGAAAAGACCAGGCCGTTCCTGCAGGCATTTATGATGCCTACGGCAAATGGGTAGAAAAACAGACAGCTTGAATCTGCGCCATTGTCCACTGTGGGAGGGGCAAGCCCGCTCACTACAGGTTTAACTGACTGGAGTTAGGGCTTGCCCCCTCACTCAGTGTTGGATCAGCGCAACCAGTTAGTCCGCGCCAACTCGATCACTTCATCTCCACGCCCACTCATCACCGCCTTGAGCATGTACAGGCTGAAGCCCTTGGCCTGTTCCAGCTTGATGCTCGGCGGCATCACCAGTTCCTGGGTGGCCGTCACCACATCCACCAGCACCGGGCCATCATGGGCCAGGGCGCGGCGCAGGGCCGGTTCCAGGTCTTCGGATTGCTCCACGCGAATGCCGAGGATGCCCATGGCGTTGGACATGGCGGCGAAGTCCGGGTTTTTCAGCTCGGTGCCGGCATCCAGGTAGCCCGCGGCCTTCATTTCCATGGCGACAAAGCCCAGGGACGAGTTATCGAACACGATGACTTTGACGGGCAGGTTCAACTGCGCCAGTGAAATGAAATCCCCCATCAGCATGGCAAACCCGCCGTCGCCGGACATCGAGATCACCTGGCGCCCAGGAAAGGCTGCCTGCGCACCGATCGCCTGGGGCATGGCATTGGCCATGGAGCCGTGGTTGAACGAGCCGATCAGGCGACGCTTGCCGTTCATCTTCAGGTAGCGCGCCGCCCACACCGTCGGCGAGCCCACGTCGGCTGTGAAGATTGCATCGTCGTCCGCCAGTTCGCTGAGCAAACGCGCCACGTACTGCGGGTGGATCGGCCGGTTGGCCTTTGACGGTTGCGCCAGGTCGTCCAGGCCTTGGCGGGCTTTTTCGTAGTGCTTCAGCGAGGTCTCGAGGAAGCTGCGGTCGGTCTTGCGGGTCAGGCGCGGCAGCAGCGCGTCGAGGGTCTCGCTCACATCGGCAGCGATGCCCAGGTCCAGCGTGGCGCGACGGCCCAGGGCCTGCGGGTTGCGGTCGACCTGGATGATTTTGGCATCGGCGGGGTAGAACTGGCGGTACGGAAAGTCAGTGCCGAGCATGATCAGCGTGTCGCAGTCGAGCATGGCGTGGTAGCCGGAGCTGAAGCCGATCAGGCCGGTCATGCCCACATCGAATGGGTTGTCCCATTCCACATGCTCCTTGCCGCGCAGGGCGTGCACCACCGGTGCCCCCAGCGTGTCGGCCAGGGCCACCACTTGATCGTGGGCACCGGCGCAGCCACTGCCGCACAGCAGGGTGACTTTCTCGCTGCTTTCAAGGATCTCGGTCAGGCGCTGCAGGTCCTGTTCCGCCGGCAGGGTGCGCGGTGCGTGCAGGGCCGGCCAGGGCTTGAGCTTGTCTTCGACTTCCAGCAACGATACGTCCCCCGGAATCACCACCACCGCCACGCCGCGGTTGAGGACCGCCGAACGCATGGCACGGTGCAGCACGTGCGGCATCTGTTCGGGGTTGGTGACCAGCTCGATAAAGTGGCTGCACTCCTTGAACAGTTCCTGGGGATGGGTCTCCTGGAAGTAGTTCAGGCCGATCTCGGAGGAGGGGATTTGTGCGGCAATCGCCAGCACCGGCACATGGTTGCGATGGCAATCGAACAGGCCATTGATCAAGTGCAGGTTGCCCGGCCCGCAGCTGCCGGCGCACACCGTCAGTTCACCCGTGGCCGCCGCTTCGGCACCGGCGGCGAAGGCGGCGACTTCTTCGTGGCGCACGTGCATCCACTCGATGCTGTCCATGGTGCGCAGGGCGTCGGTGAGACCGTTGAGGCTGTCGCCGGTCAGGCCCCAGATGCGCTTGATCCCCGCCTGTTCAAGGGTGGTCGCCAATTGCTGGGCCAGGTTGATTTTCGCCATGAAGAACTCCAATCGTCAGTGAGGTTAAAAGCGGCTGATCAATAGGGGACAGTTCGATCACGGCGAATGCTCCGCCTTTAATGTGAAGATTGCGTCATGGACGCGCGGTATTGCCGGGTGCGCCGGGCGATAAACCACTGGTCGCGCACCAGCGCCAGCCACGGTGCTACCTTGGCATCGGGCAAGCGGCCGCGGCTCAGGCGGCGCATCTGGTCACGCACCACGGCCAGGGTCGCGAGAGCGGCCAAGGGTTTGCGCTGCCAACTGATCGGTTTGAGTTGCGGGTTGAGGTCGCGCCCCTCGTGCCAGTGTTTGATCAGTTGCGGTTCCAGGGTGAGGGCGGTGGCAATGCAGGCGCAGTTGACTCATAGCAAGGCGCAGTTGCTGGGCGTGATCGAGGCGGTCCGGGCGCAGCCGGAAGGCGTGCCGTGCTCCATGGGGCAGAAGCAGGTGCTGGCATCGATTAAGATCGGTGCCTGAAAAAGCTTCGATGAGCATAGGTATCTACACAACGTAGCAGCCAACGCTAACCACGATGCGAAGCGAGCCGCCCTTGATCTTGATCTTGATCTTGATCTCAGGCGCCCCGTTAACCACGCTGGCCGGAATTCGATAGTGATTTGGGGGGTAAACCGGCAGGGATGCCGGTTTAGCCGCCCCGCGCCATGGATGGCGCGTGGCGGCGGCCCCCCACATCACTGTCGGATTACGGGCACACCGAGCCTGGGCGAGGTGCCGAGTGGTGGGGCGAAGCGTTTTTGGTTACTTTTGGCGCTCTTCCAAAAGTGACCCGCTGTAAGAGCGGAACCCTAAGTAGCCGTTGCCGCAGCAACGGATATGTACTCATTCCAACCCAAGCACATGGTCGGCCCAGAGGCCGCCATCGGGGGCAAGTCGAATCGTCGCACCGCCCCTCCCACATTTAGCGCGGGGCATCAGTTAGAGAGTCGTCAGCACCCGAGCCGTCACGGGAGCAACCCCCCACCCCACATTTGATACTCAGCGACGACGGAACAGCGGCAGCGGTTCATCCGTTGCTGCCTGGTACGTCACCGAGAAGTCCTTGAGGCTTTCCAGCGCCTCGTACGGGTCTTTGTCGGCGCGCAAGGCGAAGGCATCGAACCCGCAACGGCGCAGGTAGAACAGCTGGTCGCGCAGCACGTCGCCAATGGCCCGCAGCTCGCCTTTGTAACCGTAGCGGTCACGCAGCAAGCGTGCGTTGGAATAGTTGCGACCGTCGGTGAAGGCCGGGAAGTTCAGGGCAATGACCTGGAAGTGTTCCACGTCAGCGCCGATCTCTTCGGCTTCTTCATCGGCGTCCAGCCACACACCCAGGCCGCCGTCGCGAGCCTTGAGGGCGTGGCCATGTTCGCGCCACAGCGCCAGCGGCACGATCAGGTCGTCGCAGTTGGAAATGCCGTCGAAGCTCGCGTCCTTGGGCAAAAGGTGCCAGGTTTCGTCGAGGACTTCGTTGTTCTTAATGATTCGCTGCATAGACGCGCTCCTTGAACAGGTCAATGCCGATGCGCTGGTAGGTGTCGATGAAACGCTCATCTTCGGTGCGCTGTTCGATGTACACGTCGATCAGCTTGCCGATCACCTCGGGCATGGCTTCCTGGGCGAAGGACGGGCCGAGGATCTTGCCCAGGCTCGCATCGCGGCTGGCGCTGCCACCCAGGGACACTTGGTAGAATTCTTCGCCTTTCTTGTCCACGCCCAGGATGCCGATATGGCCGACGTGGTGGTGACCACAGGCGTTCATGCAACCGGAGATGTTCAGGTCCAGCTCGCCGATGTCGAACAGGTAGTCCAGGTCGTCGAAACGGCGCTGGATCGATTCGGCGATCGGGATCGACTTGGCGTTGGCCAGGGAGCAGAAATCGCCGCCCGGGCAGCAGATGATGTCGGTCAGCAGGCCGATGTTCGGCGTGGCGAAACCGCCTTCGCGCAGTTCGCCCCACAGGGTGAACAGTTGGCTCTGCTCAACGTCCGCGAGGATGATGTTCTGCTCGTGGGAGGTGCGCAGTTGGCCAAAGCTGTAGCGCTCGGCCAGGTCGGCGACGGCGTCCAGCTGCTTGTCGGTGATGTCGCCCGGTGCCACACCGGTCGGTTTCAGCGACAGGGTCACCGCCACATAGCCCGGCTTTTTGTGCGCCAGGGTGTTGCGGGTGCGCCAGCGGGCAAAGCCCGGGTGCTGCTGGTCGAGCGCTGCGAGCTCGGCGTCCTGATTGCTCAGCGCCTTGTACTCGGGATCGACGAAGTGCTTGGCCACACGGTGCACTTCGGCTTCGGTCAGGGTGGTCTGGCCGCCGCGCAGGTGCTCCATCTCGGCATCGACTTTCTGGGCGAACACCTCAGGGGTCAGTGCCTTGACGAGGATCTTGATCCGCGCCTTGTATTTGTTGTCGCGACGGCCGTAGCGGTTGTAGACCCGCAGGATGGCGTCGAGGTAGCTCAACAGGTCCTGCCACGGCAGGAACTCGTTGATGAACGCACCGACCACCGGGGTACGGCCCAGGCCGCCACCCACCAGGACACGGAAACCCAGCTCGTCAGCCGCGTTGTACACCGGCTCCAGGCCGATATCGTGTACTTCGATGGCGGCACGGTCCGAGGTCGAGCCATTGATGGCGATCTTGAACTTGCGTGGCAGGTAGGCGAATTCGGGGTGGAAGGTGGTCCACTGGCGGACGATTTCACACCACGGGCGTGGGTCGATCAGCTCGTCGGCGGCAACCCCGGCGAATTGGTCGGTGGTCACGTTGCGCAGGCAGTTACCACTGGTCTGAATGGCGTGCATCTGCACGGTGGCCAGTTCAGCCAGGATGTCCGGCACATCTTCCAGGGCCGGCCAGTTGAACTGTACGTTCTGGCGGGTACTGATGTGGGCATAGCCTTTGTCGAAGTCGCGGGCAATCCTGGCCATCATGCGGGTCTGGCGCGAAGTCAGTTGGCCATAAGGCACGGCCACCCGCAGCATCGGCGCAAAGCGCTGGACATAAAGGCCATTTTGCAGGCGCAGAGGGCGGAACTCTTCTTCGCTCAGTTCACCTGCTAGGTAGCGTCGGGTCTGATCACGGAACTGCTTGACGCGGTCCTCGATGATGCGCTGATCGTATTCGTCGTATACGTACATATAGGTCCTGTTCTCGGCAAATCTGCGCGCACGGCCGCGCACTCCCAACGGAGCCGGCGCACGATACCAGTTTGCGTTTATGCGCAAAAGTGATGTTTGAGTATATGCACATAACCAAAATGACTAATGAGAAAGGTTATCGCGATACCCACATTTGTCATGCGGGCAATCGTGAACTTTACTGTGATCGTGTTTGAGTGCAATCACCTATAAAACCGACAAGAGGCGATGCAATGAGCAATCCGACCAAAGCCCGTAAACCTGACAGTACCGTTGATGCCTGGGCCATTCTGTTCCTGATCATTCTGGTGGTGGGAACGGCCGTTTTCTGGGTCAGCCACCAATAAAGGACGTTGATTGAGCCTCGATTGGTTCAGGCATTGCCACTATCATGGCGGCCTATTTTCGAGGCTCAAGCATCCATGTTGAAGGTGTTGATTACGTGTGTCTGGTTGCTGGGATCGACGTATGGGGTGATGGCTCATGCAACGTCGGTGGTGTTTCTCAATCCAGGCATGTCGACGGAAACCTTCTGGGTCAGCTACGCGCAATTCATGCAGGCCGCCGCCAAGGACCTCGGCCTGGACTTGCGCGTGCGTTATGGCGAGCGTGATGCCGGCAACACGCTGGCTCAGGCGCGTGAGGTGCTGCAAGGCAGCCAGCGGCCCGATTACCTGGTGCTGGTGAATGAGCAGTACGTTGCACCGCAGATCCTGCGCATGGCCGAGGGCAGTGGCGTCAAGCTGCTGCTGGTGAACAGCGCGCTGACATCCGATCAGGCGCAATTGCTGGGAACCCGCCGTGGCATCCGTTTGATCGGCAGCCTGGTGGCTGACGATGAACAGGCTGGCTACCTGATGCTCCGTGATCTGTTGCGCCAGCACGGTCCGGTTGCGCCGGGCGAGCCCCTCGACCTGTTGGCGTTTTCCGGGACCAAGTCCACCCCGGGGGCGCAATTGCGTGAGCGCGGCATGCGTCGGGCGCTGGCCGAGCATCCCGAGGTGCGCCTGCGTCAGTTGGTCTACGGCGAATGGAACCGCGAACGCGCCTTCGAACAAGCGACGCAACTGTTCAAGCGCTACCCGCAGACGGCGCTGGTGTGGTCGGCCAACGATCAGATGGCGCTGGGCGCCATGCAGGCGCTGCAGGGCAGTGGGCGGTTACCGGGCAGGGACGTGCTGTTCAGCGCGGTCAACAGCTCGCCGGAGATCCTGCAGGCACGCCTGGATGGACGCTTGTCGTCCCTGGTCGCCGGGCATTTCACCGTGGGCGGCTGGGCCATGGTGTTGGTCCATGACGATGCCAAGGGCCTGGACATTGGCGCCTATGGCGGACGCGACCGGCAGTTGGCGCTATTCCAATTGATCGATGCCGGCCAGGCGCGGCGCTTGTTGGGGCCGACACCGTCGGTGAATTTCCGCGCGTTGTCCGCCCAGGACAAGCCCGTGTCCTATCGTTACCCGTTCAGCCTGCACCTGCTGCTGCGCTAGACGCCGGCCAGGTGCAGCACCAGTTTGACGATGCCGAACAGCGTCAAGGCGAATACTGCTGTGAACAGAATGCCCAGGATCACGAAGTGGCTGGGCTTGCCGTGGGTGAAGTCGCGGGCGCGATTCTTGCCGCTCTGCACGCCAAACGCAGCGGCCATGACGCTGTGGAGCATCTGCCAGAAGGTCGGCGGCTTGTTGTTGACTGGATCGTCCATACGTCCCTCGACACAAGGTGTGTGAGGGACAGCATAGACAATCCAGGCCGGCTTAGTTGTCGTAGCCCAGGTTCGGCGCCAGCCAGCGCTCGGTCACGGCCAGGTCCTGGCCCTTGCGCGCGGTGTAGCTGGTCACCTGGTCCTTGTCGACCTTACCGACGGCAAAGTACTGCGCCTGCGGGTGGGCGAAGTACCAGCCGCTGACCGCCGCCGCCGGGAACATCGCATAGTGCTCGGTGAGGAACACGCCGCTGCGCCCAGCCTGCATTTCGCGGGCCTCGGGGTCGAGCAGTTGGAACAACTGGGCTTTCTCGGTGTGGTCCGGGCACGCCGGGTAACCGGGGGCAGGGCGGATGCCGCTGTACTGCTCCTTGATCAGCGCCTCGTTGTCCAGTTGCTCGTCCTTGGCGTAGCCCCAGTGTTCCTTGCGCACCTGCTGGTGCAGCCACTCGGCACAGGCCTCAGCCAGGCGGTCGGCCAGGGCCTTGACCATGATCGAGTTGTAGTCGTCACCCGCGTCCTGGTAGGCCTTGGCCACTTCCTCGGCGCCGATGCCGGCGGTGGTGATGAAACCACCGATGTAGTCGGTCACGCCGCTGTCCTTGGGCGCGACGAAGTCTGCCAGGGAGAAGTTCGGCTTGCCGTCGGTCTTGATGATCTGCTGGCGCAGGTGGTGCAGCCTGGCAATCGGCTGGCCGTCTTCGCCGTAGACTTCCAGGTCATCGTCCTGCACCTGGTTGGTCGGCCAGAAACCGAACACCGCGCGGGCACTGATGAGTTTTTCGTCGATCAGCTTCTTGAGCATTTCCCGTGCGTCGGCGTATAGCGCGGTGGCGGCTTCACCCACCACTTCATCGGTAAGGATGCGCGGGAACTTGCCGGCCAGGTCCCAGGAGATAAAGAACGGGGTCCAGTCGATGTACTCGGCCAGGACGTTGAGGTCGATATTGTCCAGCACCCTGGAACCGGTGAAGGTTGGCTTGACCGGCGCGTAGGTGCTCCAGTCGAACTGCGGCTTCTTGGCGATGGCCGCCGGGTAGCTCAGGCGTTCGGTGCGCGCACTGCGGTTGGAGGTGCGCTCACGCACGTCGATGTATTCCAGGCGGGTCTTCTCGACGAAGCCGGCCTTCAATTCCTTGGACAGCAGCTGCGTGGCCACGCCCACCGCACGGGAGGCGTCGGTGACGTAGATCACCGCGTCGTTGCTGTACTTGGGCTCGATCTTCACCGCCGTGTGCGCCTTGGAGGTGGTCGCACCGCCGATCATCAGCGGCAGGTGGAAATCCTGGCGCTGCATCTCGCGGGCCACATGCACCATCTCGTCCAGGGACGGCGTGATCAGGCCGGACAGCCCGATAATGTCGCACTTCTGCTCCTTGGCCACCTGCAGGATCTTCTCGGCCGGCACCATTACGCCGAGGTCGACGATGTCATAGCCGTTGCAGCCGAGTACCACGCCGACGATGTTCTTGCCGATGTCGTGCACGTCGCCCTTCACCGTGGCCATCAGGATCTTGCCCTTGGCTTCCGGCTTGTCGCCTTTTTCCAGCTCGATGAACGGGATCAAGTGGGCCACGGCCTGCTTCATCACGCGGGCGGATTTCACCACCTGGGGCAGGAACATCTTGCCGGCGCCGAACAGGTCGCCAACGATGTTCATGCCGGACATCAGCGGGCCTTCGATCACTTCGATAGGGCGGGCGAACGACAGCCGCGATTCTTCGGTGTCTTCGACGATATGGGTGGTGATGCCCTTGACCAGCGCGTGTTCCAGGCGCTTGTTGACCGGCCAGCCGCGCCATTCTTCGGTCTCGGCCTCTTTTACGCTGCCGTCGCCCTTGTACTTGTCGGCGATGGCGAGGAGGGCGTCGGTGCCTTCCGGGGTGCGGTTGAGGACTACATCTTCCACGGCATCGCGCAGCTCGGCCGGGATCTGGTCATAGATCTCCAACTGGCCGGCGTTGACGATACCCATGGTCAGGCCGTTGCGGATCGCATACAGCAGGAACACCGAGTGGATCGCTTCACGCACCGGGTTGTTGCCCCGGAACGAGAACGACACGTTGGACACGCCACCGGAGGTCAGCGCATACGGCAGCTCGTCGCGAATATAGGCGCAGGCGTTGATGAAATCGACGGCGTAGTTGTTGTGTTCTTCGATGCCGGTGGCGACTGCGAAGATGTTCGGGTCGAAGATGATGTCTTCCGGTGGGAAGCCGACTTCATCCACCAGGATGTCGTAGGAGCGCTTGCAGATTTCCTTCTTGCGCGCTTCGGTGTCGGCCTGGCCGGCTTCGTCGAACGCCATCACCACCACGGCGGCGCCGTAGCGCTTGCACAGCTTGGCGTGGTGAATGAACTGCTCGACCCCTTCCTTCATGCTGATGGAGTTGACGATGCCCTTGCCCTGGATGCACTTGAGGCCGGCTTCGATCACTTCCCACTTGGAGGAGTCGATCATGATCGGTACGCGGGAGATGTCCGGCTCGCCGGCAATCAGGTTGAGGAAGGTCACCATGGCCTTCTTCGAATCGAGCATGCCCTCGTCCATGTTGATGTCGATCACCTGGGCGCCGGCTTCCACCTGTTGCAGGGCGACTTCCAGGGCTTCGGTGTAGTTGTCCTCGCGGATCAGGCGGGCGAAACGCGCAGAACCGGTGATGTTGGTGCGCTCGCCGACGTTGACGAACAACGAACTGCGATCAATCGTGAACGGCTCCAGGCCCGACAGGCGACAGGCCTTGGGGATGTCTGGGATCGGGCGCGGCGCGTAGCCGGCCACGGCCTTGGCGATGGCTTCGATATGGCCCGGGGTGGTGCCGCAGCAGCCGCCGACGATGTTGAGGAAGCCGCTCTGGGCGAACTCTTCGATGACCTTGGCGGTTTCCGACGGCAATTCGTCGTACTCGCCGAATTCATTGGGCAGGCCGGCGTTGGGGTGCGCGGACACATGGGTATTGGCTTTGTTGGACAGCTCTTCCAGGTACGGGCGCAGCTCGCTGGCGCCGAGGGCGCAGTTCAGGCCCACGGAAATCGGCTTGGCGTGGGCGACCGAGTTCCAGAAGGCTTCAGTGGTCTGGCCCGAGAGGGTACGGCCGGAGGCGTCGGTGATGGTGCCGGAGATCATGATCGGCAATTCGATACCGAGCGCTTCGAACACACCCTGCACGGCGAAGATCGCGGCCTTGGCGTTGAGGGTGTCGAAGATGGTCTCGATCAGGATCAGGTCGGCACCGCCCTCGATCAGGCCTTGGGTGGCCTCGGTGTAGTTCTCCACCAGTTCATCGAAGGTGACGTTGCGGTAGCCGGGGTTGTTCACATCGGGCGACAGCGAGCAGGTGCGGCTGGTCGGGCCGAGGACGCCGGCGACGAAACGCGGCTTGGCCGGGTTCTCGGCGGTCTTGGCATCGGCGATCCTGCGCGCCAGGCGTGCGCCTTCGACGTTCAGTTCATAGGCCAGTTCTTCCATGCCGTAGTCGGCCATGGAGATACGGGTGGCGTTGAAGGTGTTGGTTTCGAGGATGTCGGCTCCGGCATCCAGGTAGGCCTTCTCGATCCCGCCGATCACGTCCGGGCGGGTGAGCACCAGCAGGTCGTTGTTGCCCTTGACGTCGCTCGGCCAGTCGGCGAAGCGTTTGCCGCGGTAGTCGTGTTCTTCCAGTTTATAGCTCTGGATCATCGTGCCCATGCCGCCGTCGAGGATCAGGATGCGTTCCTTGAGGGCGTGGTGAAGGGCTTGCAGACGAGCGCTACGATCGGACATGGGACTACTCTGGTCAGGCATTACGGAGGGCGTGGATCATAACAAACCTGTGCGGATTTGCGGCATGTCCGGGTTTTGCATGAATATCGCTCATGTTGAGCGGGGGCATGGCCCGGTAGAATCACCGCCACTTTAAAACGCACGCCTTGAATCGGGACCGGATACATGTCACTTCGTCTTATCGTCAGTGCCGTCCTGGCATTGATAGCCAGTAGCGCTCTGGCAGAAGGTCCCCCCCAGGCGATCTCGTATACCCGCGACATCCAGCCGATCTTCACCGAGAAGTGCGTGGCCTGCCATGCGTGCTATGACTCCGCGTGCCAGCTCAACCTGGGCAGTGCCGAGGGCGCGGCGCGCGGTGCGACCAAAGTGCCGGTCTACGACGGCGAGCGCAGCCAGGCCACACCCACCACGCGCTTGTTCTATGACGCCTTCGGCAAGCAGGCGTGGCAGCAGAAGGGTTTTTATTCGGTACTCGACGCCCAGGGCAGCCAGGCCGCGCTGATGGCGCGCATGCTGGAGCTGGGGCATACCGCAGCGCTGAAGCCCAATGCCAGGCTGCCCGAAGAGATCGTATTGGGCCTGAACCGCGAAAACATGTGCGCCACACCCGGCGAGTTCAACGCCTATGCCGGTGCCCATCCCAAGGAGGGCATGCCGTTGGCGGTCACCGGCCTGAGTGACCAGCAGTACCAGACCCTGCAGCGCTGGCTGGCCTCTGGTGCACCGATTGACCAGCAAGGCGTGGCCCCCAGCGCCCGGGAAGCCGCACAGGTGCTGCAATGGGAGAACCTGCTCAACGCCCCCGGCGCGCGGGAAAGCCTGGTGGCCCGCTGGTTGTTCGAGCATCTGTTCATTGCGCATCTGTATTTCGAAGACGGTGAGCCTGGGCATTTCTTCCAGTGGGTGCGCTCGCGTACCCCCAGCGGCCAGCCGATTGACCTGATCAATACCCGCCGCCCCAATGACGATCCCGGCACCCGTGTGTACTACCGCCTGTGGCGCGTGGAAGGGGTGATCGTCCACAAGACCCACATCACCTACCCCCTCAGCGCGGAGAAAATGGCGCGGATCAAAGCCCTGTTCTACAGCGGCGACTGGCAGGTCAGCGCCTTGCCCGGCTACGGCCCCGGCCGGCGGGCCAACCCTTTCGAGACTTTCGAGGCGATTCCGGCCCAGGCGCGTTACCAGTTCATGCTGGATAACGCCGAATACTTTGTGCGCACGTTTATTCGCGGGCCGGTGTGCCGCGGGCAAATTGCCACGGACGTGATCCGCGACAATTTCTGGGCGTTGTTCCAGGCGCCCGACCACGACCTGTACGTCACCGATGCGCGCTATCGCGGCCAGGCCACGCCGTTGCTGGCGATGCCAGGGCAGAATGACGATGTGGGCAGTGTGCTCAGCCTGTGGCTCGAATACCGCGATAAGCGCAACCAGTACGAAGCCCTGCGGCGAGACAGCTATGCCGAGTTGCCGGCACCCAGTTGGTCGACCCTGTGGGCCGGCAATGACAATGCCCTGTTAAGCATCTTCCGCCACTTCGACAGCGCCTCGGTCAATAAGGGCCTGATTGGTGAAGTCCCGCAGACACTGTGGTTGTTCGACTATCCGTTGCTCGAGCGCACCTATTACCAACTGGTGGTCAATTTCGATGTGTTCGGCAACGTATCGCACCAGGCCCAGACCCGGCTGTACTTCGACCTGATCCGCAACGGTGCCGAGCAGAACTTCCTGCGCCTGATGCCGGCCGATAGCCGCGATGCGTTTATGGATGATTGGTACCAGAACAGCGGCAAGATCAAGCTGTGGCTGGATTACGAAGCCATCGACGACGACACGCCTACTGCCTTGCACCTGGATAAAAAGGACCCCAAGCGCGACTTCGCCAACCAGTTGCTTGCCCGCTACGGTGACCTGAATGCCAGCCCGGATCCGATCAACCGTTGCGGGGGCGCGTTTTGTTCGCGCGACGGTATCGACCCGGCGCTGCAGGACGCCGAACAGGCGTTCAGCCGCCTGACTTCACGCCCGGCGGCGGGGCTCAAGGTGATTGACCAGTTACCCGAAGCGACGATGCTGCGCGTCGAAACCGCCAGCGGCAAGCGCGTGGTCTACAGCCTGCTGCGCAATCGCGCTCACAGTAACGTGGCATTTCTGCTGGGCGAGGCTTATCGCTATCAGCCGGGCCTGGACACACTGACCCTTTACCCTGGAGTGCTCAGCAGTTACCCGAACTTCATGTTCAACATCCCTGCCCAGGAAGTGCCCGAATTCGTCGCCGAAATGGAGCGGGCCAAGGACGCCAATCGCTTTGAGAAAATTGTCGACCGCTGGGGCGTGCGCCGCAGCCACCCGTTGTTCTGGCAGTATTTCCACGATTTGTCCCAGTACATCCGCGAGACGACGCCGGTGGAAGAGGGGGTGCTGGATATGAACCGTTATGAAAACCTCTGACAGAGGCCGGCGTCTTTTCCGACAAAATTACTCGGACTTTGTACCTGCGTAATATTTTGGCGTAAACTGCCGGCAAGCCTGTGAGGAGTTTCCATGACTGCCATAACCATTACCGACGCCGCCCACGATTACCTGGCTGACCTGCTGTCCAAGCAGAACACCCCGGGTATCGGCATCCGCGTCTTTATCACCCAGCCTGGCACCCAGTACGCCGAGACGTGCATCGCCTACTGCAAGCCCGGTGAAGAGAAACCTGAAGACACCGCCCTGGGGCTGAAAAGCTTCACCGCGTATATCGACAACTTCAGCGAAGCCTTCCTGGACGATGCCGTGGTCGACTACGCCACCGACCGCATGGGCGGCCAATTGACCATCAAGGCGCCCAACGCCAAGGTGCCGAACGTCAACGCCGACAGCCCGGTCAACGAGCGCATCAACTACTATCTGCAAACCGAGATCAACCCTGGGCTCGCGAGCCACGGTGGTCAGGTCAGCCTGATCGACGTCGTCGAAGACGGCATTGCCGTATTGAAGTTCGGCGGCGGCTGCCAGGGCTGCGGCCAGGCAGACGTGACCCTGCGCGAGGGCATCGAGCGGACCTTGCTCGAGCGTATTCCGGAGCTCAAGGGCGTCCGTGACGTGACAGACCACACGCAGAAAGAAAACGCCTACTACTGAGTAAGGTGTTCACTGCGAACAAAAAACGGCGCCCGTGAGCGTCGTTTTTTATTATTAAAATTCAAACAGTTATGCCATCTATCTAACAAGTAGGATTAAGTGTGGGAGGGGGCAAGCCCCCTCCAAAATTTTTTGTATTTAGCCATTTAAATCAATGGATTGCTTTGATTTTTTGAAGTAAATCATCAAGGTCGATAAAGGTGCGCATGCCCTGCCCGATACAACGACGATTCACTGAAACTATCACTCGCCAGTACCCGACCTACCACAATCAACGCCGTACGCCGAAAGCCCTTGGCGGCGACTTTGTCGGCAATATCGCTGAGCGTGCCGACGGCCCAATCCTGATCCGGCCATGTCGCCCGGTGTACCACGGCAATCGGGCAGTCTGCTCCGTAGTGCGGCAGCAGTTCGGCGACGATCTTCTCCAAATGGTTGACCCCCAGATGAATCGCCATGGTGGTGCCATGCCGGGCCAGGCTGTCGAAGTCCTCTCCGGCCGGCATGCGGGTTTTATCGGCGTAGCGGGTCAGGATCACGCTTTGGGCGATGTCCGGCAAGGTCAGTTCGGTCTCCAGCAACGCTGCGCAGGCGGCCACTGCGGTGACGCCGGGAATGATCTGGAAGGGGATGCCCAACTCGCGCAGGTAACGGATCTGCTCGCCAATCGCGCCATACAGGCTCGGGTCGCCGGAGTGCACGCGGGCCACATCCTGGTCGTTGGCGTGGGCGGTCTTGATCAGTTCGATGATCTGTTCCAGGTGCAGTTCGGCGCTGTTGACCACCTGTTGCGCCTGATGACCCTCCAGCACCGCCGCCGGCACCAGCGAGCCGGCATAGATGATCACCGGGCAACTGCGGATCAAGCGTTGGCCTTTGACGGTGATCAATTCCGGATCGCCGGGGCCGGCGCCGATGAAGTAGACGGTCATGGAGGATTCCTGTGGAAAAACGGGCGAGCATGAAGATTGCTCATGATCGGGATGGGCGATTATCGGGATTTTAGCCGGCGCCGGCCAATGCAAAGGTGGCCTGGGCGTTTTTCTGGCGGGTGATCAGCAAACGGGCAGGGCCGCCGCAGAGCTGTTCGGCCAGGGCCAGGGCGGCACTTTCGGCGATGCCGTAACAGCCGGTATGGGCGAAGGCGACCGTGGACCTGTGACTCAGCCTGGCTTCATAAGCCGCCAGTTGCCCGGCGCTGAAACACTGCAACGGCAGGTTGAGCAACCGGGCCAGGGCGAGTAATCCGGGCTCATCCTGCCTGCGGTCAATACTGGCCAGCGCGCTGACACGCTGACGCTCGATCCCGCCTGCGGCGAGGGCGCTGTCGAACAGCGCCAGCAGGGTGTCGACATCACAACCCCGCTGGCAACCCAGGCCGACCACCAGGGTCATGCCGAGTATTGATCGTCGCGGTTGCGGCGGAACAACCAGGCACTGATCAGGCCAAGGGCCAGCCAGAACGCCACGTTGGTCAACTGCGAAGCGATCTTGAACTGCGCTTCGAGGGCTTCCGGCGCCAGCATCGAATGGGTTTCCGGCTGCGGTGCACCGATCACATGCGGCACCACCAGGATCGCCACGCCCAGGACTTTCAGCAGCCAGTTGCGACCAAACACGATCAGCGCAATCCCGGCCGCCGTGGAGGCAGCGGTGCCGATCCACCAGATCTGCCGTTGCGCCAGGTCAGCGGCGGCAGTGCCCGGCAGCTCCGGTGGCAGGCCCAGGGTGGGCGCCAGCACAAAGGTCGCGTAACCGGCCAGGCCCCACAGCAAGCCTTGGGTCGTGCGGGTCGGTGCGCGCAGGGTGTAGAGGCCGGCCAGCATCAGGGCGAAGCCGACGGCCACCACCAGGTTGCCGCCGGTGGTCGACAGCACGCGCTGCCAGCCGTCTTCCGGCTCCCAGGCTTCGGCGTCGTGGGTGTGTGCGGCGGCGCCAGCGGCGTGCTCATGGGCCACTTCAGTCGCGGCCGGGGCCTTTTCAAAGGTTTCCGCCTGCAGAATCAGCGGAGCGACCCAGAAGCTTTGCAGCAGGGTCAGCAGCAGGGCGGCCAGCAGGCCGGTGAACCCTGCGGTTTGCGCAATACGCTTGATCATGTCGGCAGGCCTCAGTGGCACGGGAACGCGGCGCTGTGGCGGGTATCGTGGGCAGCGTTGTGCACCGCCTCGATGTGCGAGAAACCGGCGAAGTACACCAGGCACGCGCCGAGGATCGACGCACCGATGGCGGCGGTCAGGCGTTGGCTGAGGGTGGCGGAGCTGCTGGCGGTGTGCGAGGTGCTGCTGATGATCGACATGGCGCGTCCCTTTCAGGTGTCAAGGTGACACGAACGCATGCAAACTCCGCGAGCCAGGCACGCAGGGTTTTAACAGCGCCCGCCCACCGCGGGTTTGTTATTCGATGTTATTCGGGCCGGTCTCCGGGCTTGCGAGGGACACTGGGTCTATAAAGCGTCGCCTTCCCATGCCGTACAGGCACAGTGGATCTGACGCTTCACTCGCTTACCGTTGCGGGGGCAGCACCGGACTCGTCATGACGCCATGACTCACCGGTTTCCCGTTTCACCCTGTGAAGGGCACCCGAAACAAGATGTGTAGGAGAGCATGGGCCGGGGACGGTAGTCAAATGCGTCGAGCCCCTGTAGCCTTGCACCCTCGAGGTTCTTCGGCCCAGGCCGAAGCTAAGAAGGGAACGCGGTCCAAGCCGCGGCTGCCCCCGCAACTGTGAAGGGTTTATCTGACTGCCACGCCACTGCCACTGCGGCGGGAAGGCGCAGTCGGCGCCGGTCGCAAGACCCGCAAGCCCCAAGCCAGGAGACCTGCCTCGCCACCGATTTTCCAATTCAACCGGGCGGGGTGATCCGGTGACGAAATCCGCTTCTGCGCGCCGCCGCAGTGCCTATCGTCCCGTATGCCCGCCCCAAAGGGCATCCGATGAAAACACTGGCCAAACTCCCCGTCACCATCGTTACCGGCTTCCTTGGCTCGGGCAAGACCACCTTGCTGCGCCATATGCTCGACAACGCCCAGGGCCGTCGCATTGCGGTAATCGTCAACGAGTTCGGCGAGTTGGGCATCGACGGTGAGATCCTCAAGCAGTGCTCCATCGGCTGCACCGAAGAAGAGGCCAACGGCCGTGTGTACGAGCTGGCCAACGGCTGCCTGTGCTGCACCGTGCAGGAGGAGTTCTTCCCGGTGATGCGCGAACTGGTCGCCCGTCGTGGCGACCTCGACCATATCCTTATCGAAACCTCGGGCCTGGCCCTGCCAAAACCCTTGGTGCAGGCCTTCCAGTGGCCGGAAATCCGCAGCGCCTGCACGGTTGATGCGGTCATCACCGTGGTCGACAGCCCGGCCGTGGCCGCCGGCACGTTCGCCGCGTTCCCGGATCAGGTCGATGCCCAGCGCAAACTCGACCCGAACCTGGACCACGAATCGCCGCTGCACGAGCTGTTTGCCGACCAACTGGCCAGCGCCGACCTGGTGATCCTCAACAAATCCGACCTGATCAGCGCCGAAGACCTGGCCCGTGTGCGCCTGGAAGTCGCCGAAGAGCTGCCGCCGGCGGTGAAGATCATCGAAGCCAGCAGCGGTCGCCTGCCGTTGGACGTATTGATCGGCCTGGGCGCGGGTTCCGAAGAACATATCGACGCTCGCCATAGCCACCACGATCATCACCACGAAGGTGAAGACGAGCATGATCACGACGCCTTCGATTCCATCTCCATCGACCTGCCCCAAGCCGACGAAGCGCTGCTGCTCGACGCCCTGAACCAGTTGGTGGTTCAGCACGGTATCCTGCGGGTCAAAGGCTTCGCCGCCATCCCGAACAAGCCGATGCGCCTGCTGATCCAGGGTGTGGGTACGCGTTTCGACAAGCACTTCGACCGTGCCTGGGGCGCCGACGAAGCGCGCATCACACGGCTGGTGCTGATCGGCCAGGCGCTGGACGCGGCGGGCCTCGAAGTGCAACTGCGCGCTGCCCTCAGCGTTTAACCCATGCACCTGCTCAGGACTCAGCCCGGTGGTTTCGTCGCGGACGACAATATTGCCGACCTTGGCCAAACCCCCGCCGAACTGGTGATCCTGTGCAGCGGCGATTCCAGCCTGGCGCTGCTGGCCGAAGCGGCCCAGCAGTTGCCCGAGGATTACCCCAGCCTGCGCCTGGCCAACCCGATGCAGGTGCAGAACCACGCTTCGGTCGATTTGTATGTCGACGAGGTGCTGCGCCACGCCAAGGTCATCCTGATTTCCCTGCACGGCGGCATCGGTTATTGGCGCTACGGCATCGAGCGCCTGGTTGAGCTGGCCGAGCGCGGCGTTACGCTGATCCTGGTGCCGGGGGATGACCGCCCGGACCCGGAACTCAGCGGCCTGAGCACGGTGAGTGCCGAACAGCGCGACCGCCTGTGGCACTTCCTGCGCCAGGGCGGGCTCGCTAACGCGCTGGATTTTTTCCGCTGCCTGGCCAGCGGCTACTTGGACCGCGATTACCCGTGGGCCGAGCCGCAGACCTTGCCGCGCACCGCGATCTATCACCCGCACAAAGCCAACCCTCGCCTCAATGACTGGCAGACCGATTGGCACGCGGATTGGCCCGTGGCGGCGGTGCTGTTCTACCGCTCGCACCTGCAGGCGGCCAATACCGGTTTTATCGATGTGTTCTGCCAGCGCTTGCAGGCGGCGGGCCTTAACCCGTTGCCGATGGCGGTGGCCAGTTTGAAAGAACCCGGCTGCCTGGCGGTGGTCGAGGACCTGCTGGATGAGGTCGGCGCGGCGGTGATCCTGAACACCACCGGTTTTGCCCAATCCAGCCCCGAAGCCCCGCATCTGCGTCCGTTTCGTCGCAATATCCCGGTGATCCAGGCGATCTGCGCCCAGGATAACCAGCCGGGCTGGCAGGCCAGCGAGCAAGGTCTTGGCCCGCGCGACTTGGCGATGCACATTGCCTTGCCGGAGCTGGACGGGCGCATTATCAGCCGTCCGATCAGCTTCAAGGATCTGGCCTGGCGCAGCGAGCGCAGCCAGTCGGACGTGGTGTGCTACCGCGCAGCGCCCGAACGCATGGATTTCGTCGCCGAGCTGGCGCGCCGTTGGGTCGAGCTGGCACGGGTACCGAATGAGGATAAACGCATCGCCCTGATCCTTGCCAACTACCCGACCCGCGACGGCCGTATCGGCAATGGTGTGGGCCTGGACACCCCGGCCGCCGCGCTGAATATCCTGCGTGCCCTGCAGGCCGAAGGCTATCCGGTGCCGGATCAACTGCCTGAGAGCGGCACTGCACTGATCCATGACCTGCTCGGCGGCGTCACCAACGACCTCGACAGCCTCGACCTGCGCCCCTGTCATCAAAGCCTCGGCCTGGACGACTACGAGGCGATGTTCAAGCGTTTGCCTGAATCCAACCGCCAGGCGGTGCTGGAGCGATGGGGCGCGCCGCACAACGATCCAATGTTCCGTGACGGCCGCCTGATGATCGCCGGCCTGCGCCTGGGCCAGACCTTCGTCGGTATCCAGCCGGCCCGGGGTTACCAGGTGGATGCCAGCGCGGTGTACCACGACCCGGACCTGGTGCCGCCCCATGGCTACCTGGCGTTCTACTTCTGGTTGCGCCACACCTACGGCGCCCATGGCGTGATCCATGTGGGCAAGCACGGCAACCTCGAATGGCTGCCGGGCAAGGGCGTGGGGCTCTCGGAAAACTGCTGGCCGGATGCGCTGCTGGGACCGCTGCCGAACATCTACCCGTTTATCGTCAACGACCCGGGCGAGGGCGCCCAGGCCAAGCGGCGCACCCAGGCGGTGATCATCGACCACCTGATGCCGCCGCTGACCCGCGCCGAAACCTACGGGCCGCTGCGGGACCTTGAGCTGTTGGCGGACGAATACTACGAAGCCCAACTGCTCGACCCACGCCGGGCCCGCGAGCTGCAAAAAGACATCCTCAAGCTGGTGCGCGAAACCCGCATCGACCAGGAGCTTGAGCTGGATGGCGACGCCGATGCCGCTATCTGGCTGCCGCGCCTCGACACCTACCTGTGCGACTTGAAGGAGTCGCAGATCCGCGACGGCCTGCACATCTTTGGCGAATCCCCCGTGGGCCGCTTGCGCATCGACACCTTGCTGGCCTTGCTGCGCATCCCGCGTGGAGACGGCCGTGGCCCGCAATCGAGCCTGCTGCGCGTGTTGGCCAAGGCGTTCGCGCTGGGTTTTGACCCGCTGGACTGTGCCCTGGCCGAGCCCTGGACCGGGCGACGCCCGGCAGTGTTGCAGAAGATCGATGGGCAGCAGTGGCGCACCGCCGGGGATACCCGCGAGCGCTTGGAGTTGTATGCGGCGCGAATGATCGAGCAGGCGTTGGAAGGGCCGCTGGAACAGCTGGAAGAGCCCGGCTGGGAAGAGGTGAAGGCGGTGATCGAAAGCCTGCGCATCGTCGTGGCGCCACGCCTGGATGCCTGCGGCCCGGCGGAAATGCACGGCTTGCTGGAGGCCCTCGGCGGGCGCTTTGTTCCGGCCGGCCCAAGCGGTGCGCCGAGCCGGGGGCGCCTGGATGTGCTGCCGACCGGGCGCAATTTCTTCACCGTCGATGTGCGTAACCTGCCGACGACCACCGCGTGGCGCATCGGCTTCCAGTCCGCCAACCTGATACTTGAGCGGCACCTGCAGGACCACGGCGATCACCTGCGCCAGCTCGGCCTGTCGGTGTGGGGCACGGCCACCATGCGCACCGGTGGCGACGACATTGCCCAGGCCATGGCGCTGATGGGCGTGCGGCCGGTGTGGGCCACCGGCAGTCAACGGGTGGATGACTTTGAAATCCTGCCGATCAGCCTGCTGGACCGCCCGCGCGTGGACGTCACCTTGCGCGTGTCCGGGTTTTTCCGCGATGCCTTCGCCAACCTGATCCGCCTGTTCGACGCGGCGGTACAGGCGGTGGCGGCCCTGGATGAGCCGCACGACATGAACCCGCTGGCCGCCAAGGTGCGCAGTGAGCGCGCGGCGTTGCTGGCCTCCGGCCTGGATGCAGAGGCCGCAGCGAAACAGGCCGGCTGGCGTATCTTCGGGGCTAAGCCCGGTGCCTACGGCGCGGGCGTGCAGGGCGCCATTGACGGGCGCCTGTGGCAAAGCCGCGAGGACCTGGCTGAGGTCTACCTGAATTGGGGCGGCTACGCCTATGGCGGCTCCGACGAAGGCACCGCTGCTCGCGCACAGTTTGCCCAGCGCCTGAGCCAGGTGCAGGCGGTGTTGCAGAACCAGGATAACCGCGAGCACGACCTGCTCGACTCCAACGACTACTACCAATTCCAGGGCGGCATGCTCGCCGCCGTGGAAACCCTGAGCGGCGACAAGGCCGCCAGCTATCACGGCGACCATAGCCAGCCGGACCTGCCGAGGATTCGCACCTTGAAGGAAGAGCTGAACCGGGTGATCCGTTCCCGCGCCGCCAACCCCAAGTGGATCGACGGCGTGAAGCGCCATGGCTATAAAGGTGCGTTTGAAATGGCCGCGACCGTGGACAATCTGTTCGCCTTCGACGCCACCACGGCGCTGATCGACGATCATCAATATGCATTGCTCGCCGACGCCTACCTGCTGGACCCTGACACCCGGGCCTTTGTGCAGCAGCACAACCCCGCAGCGCTGCGTGATATGACCGAGCGCATGCTCGAAGCCCAGCAGCGCGGTTTGTGGCAGGAACCGGGGGCGTATCGCGAGGCGTTGGAAAACCTGTTGCTGGATATAGAAGAAGACAGCTAGAACGCGAGATGCGGCTTGTTGTGGCTGGCGGGCTTGTTGTGGTGAGCGGGGCAAGCCCGCTCACCACAAGTAGCTTGCTCATGACCGGGTGATTACTTGTACAGCAGAATTTAAAGAGAGAACGGATGACCGATATTCCCCATTTCCCGCTGTCCGCCGTGGTCGCTGCCGACGACCTGAAACTGGCGCTGTGCCTGACCGCCATCGACCCGAAGATCGGCGGCGTGCTGATCGAAGGCCCGCGTGGCATGGCCAAATCCACCCTGGCCCGTGGTCTGGCGGATCTGCTGGCCAGCGGCCAATTCGTCACCTTGCCGTTGGGCGCCACTGAAGAGCGCCTGGTGGGGACCCTGGACCTGGATGCCGCGCTGAGCGAAGGCCGCGCGCAGTTTTCCCCTGGGGTGCTGGCCAAGGCCGACGGCGGCGTGTTGTATGTGGATGAAGTCAACCTGCTGCCCGATCACCTGGTGGACCTGTTGCTCGACGTCGCCGCCAGCGGCACCAACCTGATCGAACGCGACGGCATTTCCCATCGCCATTCGGCGCGCTTTGTGCTGATCGGCACCATGAACCCGGAGGAGGGCGAGTTGCGCCCGCAGTTGCTGGATCGCTTCGGTTTTAACGTGGCGCTGAGCGGGCAGACGCTGCCGGCCGAGCGCGGGCAGATCATCCGGCGGCGCCTGGATTTCGACAGTGACCCCGCCGCGTTCTGCACCCAGTGGGCCGGGCAGCAGGCGGCGTTACGCGAGCGCTGCACCCAGGCGCGGGCGCGGCTGGACAGTATCGAGCTGGATGATCAGGCCCTGGCGCAGATCACCGAGCGTTGCTTTGCCGCCGGTGTCGACGGCTTGCGCGCCGACCTGGTCTGGCTGCGCGGCGCCCGGGCCCATGCGGCGTGGCGGGGCGCGGATACCATTGCCGAAGAAGACATCGAAGCGGTGGCGGAATTCGCCTTGCGCCACCGTCGCCAGGCGCAATCCCCACCGGCCAGTCCACCCAAGCCAGGGCAGGCGCCGACACCCTCGGACACCTCGCCCGGCCAAGGCCAATGGGGCGATATGCCCGCACCGGCCCTGCCTACTGGCACGCGCCGAGACGTGCCCACCTGGCCAAAAAAGCCCTAGGCATTCGCCCCCGACCTGACGCGGGGGCGGATGCCCGGCCCAAGGCGGGGCGACTGGACAACGGCAGGCAGGGCAAGGCACGCAGCGCACAGCTGGGTTCGATCAACTGGCCGGGCACCTTGCTCGGCGGCCGGCCGCACTCCCGTGGAGACCTGCGCTACCACCTGCGCAGCCGCTCGGCCCATGAGTTGTGGCTGGTGATCGTGGATGCGTCGGCGTCCACGCGGCGGCATCGTGCATTAACCGACGCCAAGGGCTTGCTCGCCCAGCTGTTTGACAATGCTTACCGGCAACGGGCGCGCATAGCGTTGTTGACCGCCAGCGGCCAGGCGCCGAAGTGGCAGGTACAGGGGTTGAAAGCTGCGAAAGGCCTGGCGGGCTGGCTGGATCAGTTGGGCGCGGGCGGTGGTACGCCGTTGCTGGCGGCGCTGACCGAGGCCGGGCATTGGCTGGTGGCGCGGCGCAAGCGTTATCCGGCCGAGCAGCAGCGTGTACTGGTGATTACGGATGGGCGGCTGAAGGACATTACCGGGTTGCCGTTACTGGCGTGTGCGGGGTTGCTGGTGGATATCGAGCGCGGGCCGATCAGGTTGGGGCGGGCCCAGGAGCTGGCGGTGGGGTTGCAGTTGGATTATCGGCATATCGATGAGTTGTAGTGGCGGTACCACAGCCATCGGGGGCTTGCCCCCGATGAGGCCCTCACATACACCACACACTCTATCAGCCAGCCCCCGGCACATTCGGCCAAAGATCCGCCACCAGGAACAAGCGCTCGGCTTCCTCCCAATCCGCGCCGTTCTGCACCATGCGCACCAGCAGCTGCGCAGGCGCCATCGGATCAAGGTCTGCCAGCCAGGCCTGCATCTGTT
The DNA here is from genome assembly GCF_052112325.1 of Pseudomonas sp. Yb2C2. Taxonomy (NCBI): domain Bacteria; kingdom Pseudomonadati; phylum Pseudomonadota; class Gammaproteobacteria; order Pseudomonadales; family Pseudomonadaceae; genus Pseudomonas; species Pseudomonas sp. Yb2C2. The sequence goes on from NZ_JAVAJK010000019.1 coordinate 123,634, forward strand.
CTTCACTCCACACTTCATCCGCCGGGTAGTGCGCCGGCGCCAGCCACGCATGCCGGGGTAATGGTTGCCAGCGGCCTGGCGCACTGGCGCTGACAAAATCCCGCCAGTCCCGCTGATGCAACCAGCGCCCGCGCAGATGCTGCGGGTGTGCGCCTTGGGGCGGTTCGGCCAGCCCAGGCCAGGGATAGAGCAAATACCCGCCGAGCCACAGGTGCGCATCAAACTGCTGAATATCCAGGGCTGCCAACACCTCGCGGCTTTCTGCGCGCGCCGAGATCGGCAGTTGATGCTGGGCCAGGTGCGCCAGCTTGCGGTCCAGCCGATCGTGGCAGCCTGGGCCCAGCCATTGCGCGGTGTCCTGGCCGTTGCCGTCCTGCGGGCCCAGGTAGAGTTTGATCGCCAGTTCCAGGTGATGCACGCCATTGCGGTCGCGCAGCAGCATGTCCAGTTCGCCCAGTGTGTGCCCGGCGCGGCGGATCGGCAGGTTGGCGGCAAGCAACTCCACCCCCGGCGCATGCTGCACGGCGAACTGCCACAGGCGTTCGTAGTACAGGCCCAGGCGCCGGGTGCGTGACAGGCTCAACCAGTGCTGCAAGGCGCGGCTGTCCTGGTCGAGTGCGCGTAGCCAGTGTTCAAGACGGTCGGGCGCCTGCACCCAGTCGCTGCCCGCCAGCGGGTGGCGCTGTGGCCACGGTGTCTGCGCGAGCATCGGCGGGGCAAGCATCACCCACGCCAGGTCGCGCACCTCGGGGTGGCGCAGCTGGCGGGGCAGGTTGTGCAAATCCGGGAACACAGTCATGGTCCGAGCATAGCCTTTTAACCGTTGCGCAGGGGGCTGAGAACCGTTGTCATCAAGGCTTCACGGCGACAAAGGATTTTGCCTGAGCCGGCCTTTCGCCCATAATCGTTTCTTTTTTGCCCCACCCCCAATCCCGCAGGAGCCCCATGGAGCACTTTCGCAATATCGGCATTATCGGTCGCCTGGGCAGTACCCAGGTGTTGGACACCGTCCGCCGGCTGAAAAAATTCCTGCTGGAACGCCATCTGCATGTGATCCTCGAAGACACCATCGCCGAAATCCTCCCCGGCCACGGCCTGCAAACCTCCTCGCGCAAGATGCTCGGCGAAGTCTGCGACATGGTCATCGTGGTCGGCGGCGACGGCAGCCTGCTCGGCGCGGCCCGGGCCCTGGCGCGGCATAACGTGCCGGTGCTGGGGATCAACCGTGGCAGCCTGGGGTTTCTCACCGATATCCGCCCCGATGAGCTGGAAGTCGAAGTGGCCAAGGTGCTCGACGGCCATTACCTGGTGGAAAACCGCTTCCTGCTGCAGGCCGAAGTGCGCCGCCACGGCGAAGCCATCGGCCAGGGCGATGCGCTCAATGACGTGGTGCTGCACCCGGGCAAATCCACGCGGATGATCGAATTCGAGCTGTATATCGACGGCCAGTTCGTGTGCAGCCAGAAGGCCGACGGCCTGATCGTCGCCACCCCCACCGGCTCCACCGCCTACGCGCTGTCGGCCGGTGGCCCGATCATGCATCCCAAGCTCGATGCCATTGTGATCGTGCCGATGTACCCCCATATGTTGTCCAGCCGGCCGATTGTGGTCGATGGCAACAGTGAGCTGAAAATCGTGGTGTCCAAAGACATGCAGATCTACCCGCAAGTCTCCTGCGACGGGCAGAACCATTTCACCTGCGCCCCCGGTGACACCATCACCGTGAGCAAGAAGGCACAGAAGTTGCGCTTGATCCACCCGCTGGATCACAACTACTACGAAGTGTGCCGCACCAAGTTGGGCTGGGGCAGCCGCTTGGGGGGTGGAGGCGACTGATGCTCGATCCCGCGCGTAGCTACGACCTGATTGGTGACGTGCACGGTTGCGCTCATACCCTTGAGCACTTGCTCGACCAGATGGGTTACCACAAGCAGGGCGGCACCTGGCGCCATCCTTCGCGCATGGCGGTGTTCCTCGGCGATATCATCGACCGTGGCCCACGCATTCGCGAGGCGCTGCATATCGTCCACGACATGGCCGAGGCCGGCCAGGCGCTGTGCATCATGGGCAACCACGAGTTCAATGCCCTGGGTTGGGCCACACCGGCGCCGCCGGGCAGTGGCAGGCAGTTCGTGCGCGAGCACACCCCACGGCATGAGCGGCTGATCCACGAGACCCTGACCCAGTTCGAGCAGCACCCGGCCGACTGGCACGACTTCCTCGCCTGGTTCTACGACATGCCGCTGTTTGTCGATGCCGGGCGCTTCCGCGTGGTGCATGCGTGCTGGGACGACGGCTTTATCCAGCCGCTGCGCACGACGTTCCCGGATGGCTGCATCGACCGGCACTTCCTGCAGGCCGCCGCCGTGCCCGGCAGTTTTGCCTGCAACGCCTTCGACCGCCTGTTGCGCGGCACCGATATGCGCTTGCCGGACGGCCTGACGCTGACCGGTGGCGATGGCCTGACGCGCTCGTTCTTCCGCACCAAGTTCTGGGAGGACGACCCTAAGACCTACGGCGACATCGTATTCCAGCCCGACGCACTGCCGGAGCCGGTGGCGCGCACGCCATTGTCGCCCCATGAAAAGAATTCCCTGCTGCGCTACGGCGCCGACGAACCCTTGCTGTTCGTCGGCCATTACTGGCGCAGCGGCAAACCGGCGCCGATCCGCCCGAACCTGGCGTGCCTGGACTACAGCGCAGTGCTGTACGGCAAGCTGGTGGCGTACCGCCTGGACCAGGAAACCCGCCTGGATCCGCGTAAATTCGTATGGGTCGACGTTGAGCGACCCGAGGTGACTGTATGAGTACCGTGCCCGTATTGCGCTTGCCGTTGAGCGTCGACCTGGGCGGTTTCGTGAAACTGCTGCAACGCATGCAAGTGCCCCATCGCGTCAGCGAAGAAGCCGGCGAGCAGGTGCTGTGGGTGCCCGAGACCATCAGCGATGACGTGCGCGTGCTGTACCAGCGCTTTCCCGCCGGTGACCCGGACCAGCAACTGGATATTCCCGAACAGGCGCCGGTCACACGTCCGGGCTTTGTCCAGCAAGTGCGCCATAGCCCGGTAACGGCGCTGGTGCTGCTGGCAAGCATCATTGTCGGCGCCGTGACCTTGCTCGGTGAAAACCTGCAAGCCATGAGCTGGCTGACCTTCCTGCCGTTCCGGGTGATGGGCGAGTACATCCAGTTCACGCCGTTCGCCGACATGTTGGCTTCCGGCCAATGGTGGCGGCTGTTTACGCCGATGCTGATCCACTTCGGCATCCTGCACCTGGCCATGAACGGCATGTGGTACTGGGAGCTGGGCCGGCGTATCGAAGTGCGCCAGGGCAGCATCAACCTGCTGGGCCTGACCCTGTTGTTCAGCCTGGTCTCCAACTACGCGCAATATGCCTACGGTGGTCCCGGCCTGTTCGGTGGCTTGTCCGGCGTGTTGTATGGCCTGCTCGGGCATTGCTGGATCTTTCAACTGCTCTCGCCCAACCCGGCCTATCGCTTGCCCCGTGGGGTGCTGGTGATGATGCTGGTGTGGCTGGTGTTGTGCCTGTCGGGGCTGGTGTCGATGATCGGCTTCGGCGAAATCGCCAACGCTGCCCATGTCGGCGGCCTGGTTATCGGTTGCCTTACCGGTTTGCTCGGCGGTGTGTATAACCGTCGCAAATCCTCTCTTTGATAAGGAAGAGCCTTATGTCCTCTTTTGCTGAAATGATCGAAAACATCACCCCGGACATCTACGCGAGCCTCAAGCTCGCCGTGGAAATCGGCAAGTGGTCCGATGGCCGCAAGCTCAGTGCCGAGCAGCGCGAACTGTCCCTGCAGGCCATGATCGCCTGGGAGATCCAGAACCTGCCGGAAGAGCAGCGCACCGGCTACATGGGCCCGCAGGAATGCCAGTCGAAGTCGACCACCGTGCCGAACATCCTGTTCAAGTCGGATGCGATCCATTGATTGAAATTGGTCGCGGTGCAGTCAGCAAAATGTCGGCGCAACTCGGTGAGCCGACCGTTCAATACGCGTTTCGCCTGGGCGATACCGAGGTGCCGGTCAACCCCCTGATCGGCACCCATGTGCGCCTGGAATACCTCGGCGCCATTCATTGCAGCCATTGCGGTCGCAAGACCAAGACCAGCTTCAGCCAGGGCTATTGCTACCCGTGCATGACCAAGCTGGCCCAGTGTGACCTGTGCATCATGAGCCCCGAGCGTTGCCATTACGACGCCGGCACCTGCCGTGATCCAGGCTGGGGCGAGACTTTCTGCATGACCGACCACGTGGTGTACCTGGCCAATTCGTCGGGCATCAAGGTCGGCATCACCCGTGCCACCCAATTGCCGACGCGTTGGCTGGACCAGGGCGCCAGCCAGGCGCTGCCGATCATGCGCGTGGCGACGCGCCAGCAATCCGGGTTTGTCGAGGATGTATTGCGTAGCCAGGTGGCGGACAAGACCAACTGGCGTGCGTTGCTCAAGGGCGACGCGGTGGCGGTGGACCTCAAGCAGGTGCGCGACGAGTTGTTCGCCTCCTGCGCCGATGGCCTGCTGCAATTGCAGGAACGCTTCGGCCTGCAGGCCATCCAACCGGTAACCGACCTCGAACCGTTGGAAATCCGCTACCCGGTGGAGCAGTATCCAGCCAAGATCGTCAGCTTCAACCTGGACAAGAACCCGATTGCCGAAGGCACGCTGCTGGGGATCAAGGGCCAATACCTGATCTTCGACACCGGCGTGATCAATATTCGTAAGTACACGGCCTACCAGCTCGCCGTGCATCAGTAGAAGGATGCCACCCATGCGCACCGAACAACCGAAGATGATTTACCTGAAGGACTATCAGGCGCCGGACTACCTGATCGAAGAGACGCACCTGACCTTCGAGTTGTTCGAGGACCACAGCCTGGTCCACGCGCAGCTGGTGATGCGCCGTAACCCTGAGCGTGGCGCCGGCCTGCCGCCGCTGGTACTCGACGGCCAGCAGCTGGAGTTGCTGACCGTCAACCTCGGCGACCAGGAACTGAGCGAGGCTGACTACCAGCTGACGGACAGCCACCTGACCCTGCATCCGACCCGCGAAACCTTCACGGTCGACACCAGCGTGCGCATCCACCCGGAAACCAACACCGCCCTGGAAGGCCTGTACAAATCCGGCAGCATGTTCTGCACCCAGTGCGAGGCCGAGGGCTTCCGCAAGATAACCTATTACCTCGACCGCCCCGACGTGATGAGCACCTTCACCACCACGGTGATCGCCGAGCAACACCGCTACCCGGTGCTGCTCTCCAACGGCAACCCGATTGCCAGCGGTCCCGGCGAAGACGGCCGCCACTGGGCGACCTGGGAAGACCCGTTCAAGAAACCCGCCTACCTGTTCGCGCTGGTGGCCGGTGACCTGTGGTGTGTCGAAGACAGCTTTACCACCATGACCCAGCGTGAAGTGGCACTGCGCATCTACGTCGAGCCGGAAAATATCGACAAGTGCCAGCACGCCATGACCAGCCTGAAAAAATCCATGCGCTGGGACGAAGAAACCTACGGTCGCGAGTATGACCTCGACATCTTCATGATCGTGGCGGTCAACGATTTCAACATGGGCGCCATGGAGAACAAGGGCCTCAATATCTTCAACTCCAGCGCCGTGCTGGCGCGCGCCGAAACCGCCACCGACGCCGCGCACCAGCGGGTCGAGGCCATCGTTGCCCACGAATACTTCCACAACTGGTCGGGCAACCGCGTGACCTGCCGCGACTGGTTCCAGCTGTCGCTGAAGGAAGGCTTTACCGTGTTCCGTGATTCGGGCTTCTCCGCCGACATGAACTCCGCCACGGTCAAACGCATCCAGGACGTGGCCTACCTGCGTACCCACCAGTTCGCGGAAGATGCCGGCCCTATGGCCCATGCGGTGCGCCCGGACAGCTTTATCGAGATCTCCAACTTCTACACCTTGACCGTGTACGAAAAAGGCTCGGAAGTGGTCGGCATGATCCATACCTTGCTCGGCGCCGAAGGCTTCCGTAAAGGCAGCGACCTGTACTTCGAACGCCATGACGGCCAGGCCGTGACCTGCGACGACTTTATCAAGGCCATGGAAGACGCCAACGGTGCCGACCTCAGCCAGTTCAAGCGCTGGTACAGCCAGGCCGGTACGCCACGCCTGGCGGTGAGCGAGTCCTACGACGCTGCGGCCAAGACCTACAGCCTGACCTTCCGCCAGAGCTGCCCGGAAACCCCGGACAAGGTCGAGAAACTGCCGTTCGTGATCCCGGTCGAACTGGGCCTGCTGGACGGGCAGGGCGCGGGCATGGCCTTGCGCCTGGCCGGTGAAGCCACGGCCGGCGCCACGTCCCGTGTGATCTCGGTGACCGAAGCCGAGCAAACCTTCACCTTCGTCGACATCGCCGAACAGCCGTTGCCGTCGCTGCTGCGTGGTTTCTCGGCACCGGTGAAACTGAGCTTCCCGTATAACCGCGACCAACTGATGTTCCTGATGCAGCATGACAGCGACGGCTTCAACCGCTGGGATGCGGGCCAGCAGCTGTCGGTGCAGGTGTTGCAGGAACTGATCGGCCAGCATCAGCAGGGCCAGGCGTTGCAGATGGACCAGCGCCTGATCACGGCCTTGCGCAGTGTGTTGAGCGACGAAAGCCTGGACCAGGCCATGGTTGCGGAAATGCTGTCGTTGCCGGGCGAAGCCTACCTGACGGAAATCAGCGACGTCGCGGACGTGGATGCCATCCACGCCGCGCGTGAGTTTGCGCGCAGGCAACTGGCTGACAACCTGCATGAGCCGCTGTGGTTGCGTTACCAGGCCAACCGCGAACTGTCCAAGCAGACGCCTTATGTGGCGGCGGCCGAGCACTTCGCCCGGCGTGCCTTGCAGAACATCGCGCTGTCGTACCTGATGCTCAGCGGCAAGCCCGAAGTGCTGGCGGCGACCCTTGAGCAGTTCGACACCAGCGACAACATGACCGAGCGCCTGACCGCGCTGGCGGTGCTGGTGAACTCGCCGTTCGAAGCGGAGAAGGCCCAGGCGCTGGCGGTATTTGCCGAGAACTTCAAGGACAACCCTTTGGTCATGGACCAGTGGTTCAGCGTGCAGGCCGGCAGCCCGTTGCCGGGCGGGCTGGAGCGGGTCAAGGCGTTGATGGAGCACCCGGCGTTCACGCTCAAGAACCCGAACAAGGTGCGTGCACTGATCGGCGCGTTTGCCGGGCAGAACTTGATCAACTTCCACGCCGCCGACGGTTCGGGCTACCGCTTCCTGGCGGACCTGGTGATCCAGTTGAATGCGTTCAACCCGCAGATCGCTTCGCGCCAGTTGGCGCCGCTGACCCGCTGGCGTAAATACGACAGCGCGCGCCAGGCGTTGATGAAGGCGGAGCTGGAGCGCATTCGTGGGTCGGGTGAGTTGTCCAGCGACGTGTTCGAGGTGGTGAGCAAGAGTCTTGCTTAAATAAATCGCTTCGGTAAAAAAAACGGCCTGTTCAGGCCGTTTTTTTTGCCTCGGAGCTTCGTTCAAGGAGCGCTTTTTTGCTGCTGACGTTTCCTGGCAGAAGGCTCTGCTAAGCTGCGGCACTTTTCCTTATTCGGTGGGATCAACGTGTCGCGTACCACTCGTTTACTGACGTTGTTGCAGGCCCTGCGAGGCAAGAAACGCCCGGTGACCGCCGCCGTGCTGGCGGCGCAATTGGAAGTGTCCGAGCGTACGCTGTACCGCGACATTGCCGAGTTGACCGCCCTGGGCGCGCCGATTTTCGGCGAGGCCGGGGTAGGGTATGTGCTGCGCAGCGGCCTGTTTTTGCCCCCCTTGATGCTCAACGCCGAAGAAACCGAAGCGATCGTGCTGGGCTTGCGTTATGTGGACCAGCGCGGCGATGACGTGCTCAGCCGTGCCGCCGCCAACGCCTTGGCGAAAATCGCTGATGTGCTCGACCCGGCGGCGCAGGAAGCCTTGCGCAACCCGACGTTGCTGCCCGGCCCGCCAGGGTTTGGCTACCCGGAAAACCGCGTGCCGCTGGATGTATTTCGCGAAGCGATTCGGCATCAGGACAAGTTGCATATCGACTACGCGGATGCCAGCCAGACCCAGAGTCAACGCCTGATCTGGCCCCTGGCCCTGGGGTTTCTCAATGAGGTGCGGGTGATCGTGGCCTGGTGTGAGCTGCGCGGCGCGTATCGCACTTTTCGCACCGACCGCGTGGCGAGTGCCGAGGTCGTCGGCGAACGTTATCCGGGGCGGCGCAGCGACTGGCTGCGGGCCTGGCGCAAGCTGATGGAGCAGAATGAATCCGGGCCGTTCACTCCTGACAAAAACTGACACACCCCTGGCTTAGCATGCTGCTACAACCACCTGAAAAGGAGCTTTGCCATGTCCCAGCCTGAATTGGCCCCCGCCATCGCCGCCTATATCGCGGCGACCAATACCCGCGACACCTCGGTCATTGCCCAGTGTTTTGCCGACGATGCCAATGTGTTCGATGAAGGCCAGCACCAGGTGGGCACCGCCGCCATTGCACGCTGGATGGAAGACACCGGGCGCCGCTACCAGCCGCGTGTCGAGGTGCTCAAGGTGCAGCACCGTACCGGCAAGGTGCTGGTCAGCAATGTGGTCTCCGGTAATTTTCCCGGCAGTCCGCTGGAGTTGCGCTACACCTTTCGCCTGGACGCGCAGGGCAAGATTTCACGGCTGGACATCTCCCTGTAGGTCATAATCGCGGGCATGACTTTCGACTCGCCCCTCGCTGCTTACCAACACGCCATTACCCAACAGGGTTTCGTTGCCGACGACGCCCAGCGCCGGGCGGTGGATGCCCTGCAAGCCTGCCATGCAGCCCTGCATCAGGGCCGTTCGCCCGTGACTGGCGTTTACCTGTGGGGGCCGGTGGGCCGCGGCAAGACCTGGTTGATGGATCAGTTCTACCAAAGCCTGCGGGTGCCCGCACGGCGTCAGCATTTTCATCACTTCATGGGCTGGGTGCATCAGCGTCTGTTCCAGCTCACCGGCACCCATGACCCGTTGCAGGCCCTGGCGCGGGAGCTGAGCCGGGAGGTGCGGGTGTTGTGTTTCGACGAGCTGTTCGTCAGTGACATCGGTGACGCGATCATCCTCGGCCGGCTGTTCCAGGTCATGTTCGAGGAAGGTGTGGTGATGGTCTGCACCTCCAATCAACCACCGGCCCAGCTGTATGCCGATGGCTTCAATCGGGAGCGCTTCCTGCCGGGCATTGCGGCGATTGAGCGGCATATGCACGTGGTGGCGGTCGACGGTGGCGAGGATCATCGCTTGCATCCAGGTGTGGGCCGGCAGCGCTATTGGGTGAACCAGCCCGATGCGCTGGCGAACGTGTTCGCACAATTGGCCGAAGGCCAGACGGTGAGTCGTGGTCCGGTCACCGTCGGCCATCGTTCTATCGTGTGCGTGCAGGCCAGTGACAGCGTGCTGTGGTGCCGCTATGCCGACCTCTGCGAACAACCCCTGGCGGCAATGGATTTCATCCTGCTGTGCGACCGCTTCAAGGCGATCCTGCTGGGGGAGGTGTCCAACCTGAGTGCGCAACAGCGCCCAGGCCGGATTGCCCGCGGCACCGAGGATGGGGTCGAGCGCGTGGTGGCCGGTGATCGCGAGTTGCCGCAGTTGTCGGTGCACGACGACAGTGTGCGTCGCTTCATCGCCCTGGTGGACGAGTGCTACGACCGCAAGGTGCCGTTGTTCATCGACGCCCAGGTGCCGCTGGAGCGCCTGTATACCAACGGTTACCTGGCGTTTCCTTTCCGTCGCACCTTGAGCCGCTTGCAAGAAATGCAGCTGCAGCGCTTCAGCTGAGACCTGTACGAAAAAAGCCCTGAATGGACACTTTGGGGTTTTTTAATGCCAAAGCCTTCGCGCTTTCGGGCGCACATTTGTAGTTAATCTCCTTCATCTGGTGCTGACTCCACGCTTACAATCGTGCCCCTCAAAGGGAACCGGTTCCCTTGTAGTCGTGATCGAGGACGGAAATGGACACCCCAGATATCCTGGTGCTGCAAGCCAGCTACACCAATCCTGTACATGCCGAAGCCATTGCCAAGGTGCTTAACCATTACGCAGAAGACCCCATGGGCGGCGGCCATAGCCTGCCCGCTGATCTACTGGAGCAGCTGCCGGCCGAGTTGGCCAAGCGCCCCCATGCGTTCAGTGTGCTGGCGTTTGTTGGCGGTGAGCCGGCGGGGCTGGTGAATTGCTTTGAAGGGTTTTCCACCTTTGCCTGCCGCCCCTTGGTCAACGTGCACGACGTGGTGGTGATGAATGAGTTTCGCGGCTTGGGGCTGAGCCAGAAAATGCTGCTGAAGGTCGAGGACATCGCCCGCCAGCGTGGTTGCTGCAAGATCACCCTGGAGGTGCTGGAAGGTAATGCCGTCGCCCAGTCGGCGTATCGCAAGTTTGGTTTTGATGATGCGAAGTTTGATCCCGCCCATGGGCGCATGTTGTTCTGGAACAAGCCGCTTTAATAAATAACCGGCGAAAAAAAGGGCGCCAGCGGAGGGCGCCCAATAAACCTTTGCCAACGGAGCGGTATGGCCCAGGGTGTTGCGGATTAACTAACGATTAAATTAACTCTTGGGTTGTTCCTGTTCGGTCGTGTTGGTGTTCGGTGTCTTGCCGTCGGCGGACGCCGTTTGTTCAACCGTACCGTGAAGCGTCTGCTGCGTGAAGGTGAAGTTGTTGTAGAACTCCTTCGAGCGCTCCGAGCCGCCTTCGGCAAACGCGGCGGCGGAGCCCAGGGTCATCAGGCTGGCAAGCATCAAGGTCGAGAGTTTCATCTGTGTTTACTCATTAAGTGTGATCGGTTATCTGCTCTGTCCTTGATCAGAATCGTGGGGCGATTCTGGTGCGGTCTTATTAAGTGGGAATTAACGCGAGAAACATCCGAAGTTAACAATATCGTTAACTTCGGATGGTCGGCTTTAAAGCTTCCAGTCAACGGCCAGCGTAATGGCGCGTGGGTCGCCCCAATACACGCCGTTATAAAAGCCAACGCGCTCGTAATACTTTTTATCGAATAGGTTGTTGACGTTAAGCGATGCTGAGACGTGCTCGTCGAATTGATAGCGGGACATCAGGTTGACCACCGTGTATGCCTGTTGTGTGATCTTCGCCCGTTCGGTCACCGGTGTGTTGCCGACGCGTACCCCTGTAGGTCGATTGCTCCAATCGTAAATGTCGCTCTGCCAGTTCACCGCACCGCCGACCGTGAGGTTGCGCCACGCCCCCGGCAACCGGTAGGCGCTGGAGACTTTCAGCAGGTTCAGCGGCTGCCCGGTGTTGTTGCGTTTACCCGAGCCGTTGACCGAATGGGTGTAGGTGTAGCCGGCCGTCAGGTTCCAATCGGGCATGATTTCCCCGGCAGCTTCCAATTCGAAGCCGTTGACCTTGTTACCTTTGCCGCCGGACTTGTAGTACTCCTCGCCGGTGATGGGGTTTGGTGGCACCGAATCGTCCCGCTCGGCGACGTTGTCCTGGGTGCTCCAGAAATACGCCGCCGCCAGGTTCAGGCGCTCCTCCAGCACGCTGCCCTTGAGGCCCACCTCGTAGTTGCTGCCGACCACGGGCTCCAGGTACTTCTTGTTGGCATCGCGCAGGCTCTGGGGTTTGAAAATGTCGGTATAGCTCGCGTAGACGGTGTACTCCGGCGTCAGGTCGTAGAGCAGGCCGGCGTAGGGCGTCCACATATCATTGTGGGTCTGGGAGGTCTTGTTGGTGGCCGTCAGTTGGTCGTTGGCGTTGTATTCGGGGGCCGCGCTTTTCAGTTCCCAACTGCCATAGCGGCTGCCCAGCACTGCATGCAAGCGGTCGGTGAGGCTCAGTCGCGTGGCCAGATAGCCAGCCTTCTGTTGCTTGCTGCTGTGCTCGCCCTTGAGGTCGGTGACGGTGTCGCCGAACTTGGCGATCCCGCCCATGTATTTCCAGTCTTCGATGGTGTAATAGCCGGCGGGTAGGTTGCTGCGCATCACGGGGGAGACGTCCCGCTGCGTGGCCTCGCCATAGCCCATCATCAGTGCATGTTCGCGGCCCAGCAGTGCATAGCTGCCGGCGAGATTGAGGTCGACGGCCTCCATTTTCGATGTGCCGCGCATGTGGCTGGCCCAGGCGGTCATGCCGCTGCGGTCATCGTTGGGGAACCCCGCACCACCGTAGTACACCTTGCCATCCGTATCGCTCTGGCGATGGGTGTAGGCGGCCTTCACGTGCCAGTCGCCGCCCAGCCGATGGTCGAGCGTCGCGAAGGTGGTCTTGTCCGTCAGCGGCCAGGAACTCCAGTGCGCCGCCATATTGGTGGAGCGCGACAGCCCGGCCTTGCCGCCCTCGCTGTTCCAGTACGGCACGGTGCCCCATGAGGTGCCCTGGACCTGCTTGTTCTGGTAATCGAAACCTACGGCCAGCACGGTATCGTCGGAAAGATCGCCTTCCAGGATGCCGTAGCCGACCGCCCGCTGCAGGCCATAGTTGTCGCGGAACGATTGGCTGTCACGGTAGGCCAGCACCGTACGCCCGCGCAGCTTGCCGTCGAACGCCAGCGGGCCGCCCACGTCCACGTAGCTGTAATAGTTGTCATGGCTGCCGGCGCTGACGCCGGTTTTCGCCTGCCATTGGGCCGTCGGGCGCTTGCGCACCATATTGATGGTGGCCGAGGGGTCGCCGGCGCCGGTGGTCAAGCCCGTGGCACCGCGTACCACCTCGATGTGGTCGTAGATAATGGTATCGGCGTCGGACTTCATGTAGCCGAAGGTATTGAGCATCCCGTCAATCTGGAAGTTGGTGATGCCGTAGCCGCGGGAGGAATAGGACACGCGGTCGGAGTCGTTATGCTGGACGTTGATCCCGGTGGTCTGGCGCAGCACGTCGGTCAACGTGTTGAGATTGAAATCATCCATCTGCTGGCGAGTGATCACCGAGATCGATTGTGGGGTTTCCTTGACCGACAGGTTCAGGCGGGTGGCGGTGCTCATCGAGCCGGTGGTGTAGGCGCCTGTGTGTTCGGTGGTGGCGCCCAGGCCTTCGGCGGAGATGTTGGTCGCGCCGAGTTCGAGCGGGGTGTGTTCAGGGTCGGTTTCAGCCAGCAGGGCCGGGCTTAGGGCGGCGCCGCACAGGCCGAGCGTGAGGGTCATGGAGCGGGTAAAAGGCGCGAACATCGCGGAAGACTCCTTGTCGTCTTTGCGGCCACCCCGGAAAGGGAAGGCCTTGGCTCAAAGACGAAAGGAGCGGTGGAACTTTAGGGCTAAACGAGAATGATTGTTATCTTTCTGTTACAAGGCCGGCGGTTCCTGCAGGACCACATCGGTCGGATTAACCTTCTTGGGCTTGATCAGGCTGAAGTCAATCAAGGCCTTTTGCGGGCGCATGTAGGGGTTGCCGATCATCAGCGGGCGCGGCGTGAAGCTGTCGCTCACGACGCTCTTGCTGCGGTCCAGTTCGTTGAAACTCAGCCCGGCGAGGTCGGCCCAGGTGTGGATCAATTGCGAGCTGCTGTAAGGGCGTTGCAAGTCGCCGGCAAACTTCCAGTCGTGGGTTTCGCGCCATTTCGGCGAGGCATAGGCCATGAACGGAATGGTGTACATCGGCGCCGTCGGCTTGCCTTCGTTACGCCCCAGGGTGGCGTGGCCGGCGGAATCGAATACGTCTTCGCCGTGGTCCGACAGGTACAACAGGAAGCCGTTGGGATCGGTCTTGGCGTAGTCCTTGATCAGGCTCGACACCACGAAATCGTTGTACAGCACCGCATTGTCGTAGCTGTTGTAGGTGGGCAGTTGATCGTCACTGATCCCGGCAGGTACGCCCTGGCGGTCGGTGAATTTGTCGAAGGTCGGTGGATAGCGGTACTGGTAGCTCATGTGGGTGCCGAGCAGGTGCACCACGATGAACTTGCGCTCGGCCGGGTCGGCCAGGGCCTTGGAGAATGGTTCCAGTACATCGCCGTCGTATTGGCGGGCGTTCTGGTTGCGGTTGTTGTTCAGGTACACCTGCTCGTCGGCCTGTTCGGAAAAGGTCGTGAGCATGGTATTGCGCTTGGTCATGGTCTGCTGGTTGGTGATCCAGTAGGTCTTGTACCCGGCCTGTTTCATCACGCTGACGATCGACGGTGTCTTGAGGTAGAGATCGGGGTTCTCCTCGTCGGCGAACGTCAGTACCTGTTGCAGGGCTTCGATGGTATAGGGGCGCGGGGTGATGACGTTATCGAACACCGCCAGTTGGTCGCGCAGCTTGTCCAGTTCCGGCGTGGTGTTGCGCGGATAGCCGTAGAGACTCATGCGTTGACGGTTGGTGGACTCGCCGATCACCAGCACCAGGGTCGACGGCTGGCCGGCCATGGTGTCCTTGAGGTTGGTCAAGGGGGGGATCTGGCTGGCGCTGTCGAGCATGCCTTGCATGTTGTCCAGTTGTTCGGTGTAGCGGCGGTAGGCAACGATCATCTGCCAGGGCACGGCCGGTTCGATGCGCGACTCGAAGCGGTCGATGGCGTCGTCCAGGGTGTCGCTGCGGGCTATCTGCTTGACCAGCGGGTAACCGATGATCGCCACCAGGATCGCCGTTGCCGCCACCAGGGCCTGGCCGCGCGGCAAGTATACCGGGCGTACCCGGGTCCACAGGAAAATAGCCACGGCGGTGTGGGCAATGAACGCCAGCACGATCCACCAGGCGAAGTATTGGGTGGCGTACTCGCCGGCTTCAGAGATGTTCGACTCGAACATGATGAAGATGACGCTTTGGGAAAATTCCTGCTGGTAGATGAAGAAATAACCCAGGCTGGCCATGGAGCAGGCCCACAGCACCACGCCGATCAGGGCAGCAAGCAAGCGCGTCCGGCGAGGGAATACCAGCAGGGGCGCGAGCCATATCGCGCTCATGAAGAAGGCTTGGCGAAAACCACTGAAGCCGGAAGTGCCGCTGAGTTGGATCAGCAGTTGGGTAATGCCGGAGAAGTACCAGAAAAACACGAATAGCCAGCCAAGACCGGCCCAATCAAAGCCTTTCGCAGACTTGCTGCTGCGTTCGAACATCGCCATCCAGCGCTCCAACCCGGTAATTTTTCAGTTGACGCGCAGGGCTGCACGCAACAGAGGCCACCCTTGCATGGGATGGCCCTTGGGGGCGGGAGTATCGGGAAGGGCATGTGAAAACTTTGTGAGATTTATGTAGCCGTTATCTTACAAAGTGATGACGGGCTCAGCAGAGCGCGGGCTGCGCACCGGAAGGCTGGTCCAGCTGGGCTTGAATGATATGGGCACGCAGGCGCATGACCTCAAGCTGCAACTGATCGCGTTCGTCTTTCAACTGGCGCAATTCATCGCGACGGAGTGTGACGTAGAGGGTCTGTGGAGGACGGGTCATCTGTGCTGTGCTCATTGCTTGCCTCGCAAATAGCCGGTGTGTCGCGGTGTGCCAGAACGCTTGAGTCTAGGTTCTCGGCAACAGTCGGAAGCAATTCTGAATTCTTTTTCCCATCAATGGAACTTTTTTATTTTTGGTGGTCGTGTGACTTTCGGAGGCGTGATGGTGAAACGATGGCAATTTTTTCCCATGAAACTACACGGATCTGCCCTGGACTAACCCTCATTAGCCTCATTGCGCTATAAACTATGTCACACATTTATTCAGTAGTTGGGAGCATCAGCACATGCAACTGGGGATTATCGGACTAGGCCGCATGGGCGGGAATATTGCACGGCGCCTGATGCTCAATGGGCATACCACCGTTGTTTACGACCGTAACGAAGCATTTGTCAAAGGTTTGAGCGAAGAGGGCGCCACCGGCGTTGCCGACCTGAAGGCCCTGGTGGCCGGGCTGCAGAAACCCCGTGCCGTCTGGGTGATGTTGCCGGCAGGCGACCCCACCGAAAACACCATCAATGAACTCAGTGAGCTGCTGGAAGACGGTGACGTGATCATCGACGGCGGCAACACCAACTATAAGGATGACGTGCGTCGCGGCAAGGCCCTGGCGCAAAAGGGCCTGCACTATGTCGATGTCGGTACCTCCGGCGGGGTCTGGGGCCTGGAGCGTGGCTACTGCATGATGATCGGCGGCGACACCGAGACTGTACAGCGCCTCGACCCGATCTTCGCCAGCCTGGCACCGGGCCTGGGCAACATCCCGCGCACCAAGGACCGTTCCGCGTCGGCTGACAAGCGTGCCGAGCAGGGCTACATCCACGCCGGCCCGGCGGGTTCCGGGCATTTCGTCAAGATGATCCACAACGGCATCGAGTACGGGATGATGCAGGCGTTTGCCGAAGGTTTTGACATCCTCAAGACCAAGAACTCGGAAAACCTGCCCGAAGACCAGCGCTTCGACCTCAACGTTGCCGATATTGCCGAAGTCTGGCGCCGTGGCAGCGTGGTCTCGTCCTGGTTGCTGGACCTGACTGCCGACGCCCTGGCCACCGACCCCAAGCTGGACGGTTACTCCGGTTCCGTGGCCGACAGCGGCGAAGGCCGCTGGACCATCGAAGCCGCCATGGAACAAGCCGTGCCGGTGCCGGTACTGTCCACGTCGTTGTTCGCGCGGTTCCGCTCGCGCCAGCAGAGCACCTACGGTGACAAGATGCTGTCTGCCATGCGCTTTGGCTTTGGCGGCCACGTGGAGACTTCCAAAAAATGACCGCCAACGGCAAGAAACTCAAGGCCGAACCTGCTCCACCCACGACCCTGTTTCTGTTTGGCGCCCATGGCGACCTGGTCAAGCGCCTGCTGATGCCGGCGCTGTACAACCTCAGTCGTGATGGCTTGCTGGGCGATGGCTTGCGCATCGTTGGCGTTGATCACAACGCGATCAGTGATGCCGACTTCGCCAAGAAACTCGAGGACTTTATCCGCACCGAGGCCGCGAGTAAGGTCAAGGGCAATGGGGATAACGCCCTCGATCCGGCATTGTGGGCGCAACTGGCCAAAGGCATCAGCTACGTCGAGGGCGATTTCCTCGATGACAGCACCTACGCCGACATCGGCAAGAAGATCGCTGCCAGCGGCACCGGCAACGCGGTGTTCTATTTGGCCACCGCACCACGCTTCTTCAGTGAGGTGGTGCAGCGCCTGGGCAGTGCGGGCCTGCTGACGGAAACCGATGACAGTTTCCGGCGCGTGGTGATCGAGAAGCCCTTCGGCTCCGACCTGGCCACCGCCGAAGCGTTGAACGCCAGCCTGCTCAAGGTGATGAGCGAGAAGCAGATCTATCGCATCGACCATTACCTGGGCAAAGAGACGGTGCAGAACATCCTCATCAGCCGTTTCTCCAACGTGCTGTTCGAAGCGTTCTGGAACAACCACTATATCGACCACGTGCAAATCACCGCCGCCGAAACCGTCGGCGTGGAGACGCGAGGCAATTTCTTCGAAAAAACCGGCACCCTGCGCGACATGGTGCCCAACCACCTGTTCCAGCTGCTGGCGATGGTGGCCATGGAGCCCCCGGCCGCCTTTGGTGCCGATGCGGTGCGCGGTGAAAAGGCCAAGGTCATCGGCGCGGTACGCCCGTGGTCCCTGGAAGACGCGCGGGCCAACTCGGTGCGCGGGCAATACACCGCGGGCGAAATCGCCGGCAAGCAACTGCCCGGCTACCGCGAAGAAGCCAACGTCGCTCCCGACAGCAGCACCGAGACCTTCGTCGCCCTCAAGGTGATGATCGATAACTGGCGCTGGGTCGGCGTGCCGTTCTACCTGCGTACCGGCAAGCGCATGAGCGTGCGCGACACCGAGATCGTGATCTGCTTCAAGCCGGCGCCCTATGCGCAATTCCGTGACACCGAGGTGGACGAGGTCAAGCCCACCTACTTGAAGATCCAGATCCAGCCCAATGAAGGCATGTGGTTCGACCTGCTGGCGAAAAAGCCCGGGCCCACCCTCGATATGGCCAACATCCAGCTGGGTTTTGCCTACAAGGACTTCTTCGAGATGCAACCGTCGACCGGGTATGAAACCCTGATCTACGACTGCATGACCGGCGACCAGACCTTGTTCCAGCGCGCCGACAACATCGAAAACGGCTGGCGAGCAGTGCAACCGTTCCTCGATGCATGGAAGGAGGACGACGGGATCCAGACCTATAAGGCCGGTGAAGACGGGCCCGCAGCGGCTGATGGGTTGCTGGCGCGCGATGGCCGCACCTGGCACTCGCTCGGATGAGTGACGCAGCGATTCATCCCATCCGTTTTATCCTCAGCGACGTGGACGGCACCTTGCTGCATCCGGATCATCGCCTGAGCCAGCGCACCGTCGACGCGGTGAGCGCCCTGCGCGAGGCCGGGGTGTTTTTCAGCCTGGCCAGCGGGCGACCGCCCAAGGCCATGCTGCACCTGATCGAGACATTCGGGATCGATGTGCCGGTGGCGGGCTTCAACGGTGGCACCTTGATCAACCCGGATGGCAGCATCCTGGTTGCCCACCATTTGCCAGCGGAGGCGGCGCTGGTGACCTTGGCGCTGTTCTCGGCCGAGCCGGATGTGGAAGTCTGGGTGTTTGCCGACGGCGACTGGCTGCGCCGTGGTCCGCCAGGGCCGGTGGAACCGCGCGAAGCCCATGGCCTGGGGTATGGGCCGGTGGTGGTGGAAAGTTTCGAACCCTACCTGGAGCGTATCGACAAGATCGTCGCCGCGAGCAACGACACCCAATTACTGGTGACGTTGGAAGCGCAATTGCAGCCCAAGGTCCAGGGCTTGGCCCAGGTATCGCGTTCGCAGCCGATTTATTTGGATGTGACGGCCATGCTGGCCAACAAGGGCGAGGCGTTGAAGACCCTGGCGGCGCACCTTGGGGTGCCGCTGGAGCAGACGGCGGCCATCGGGGATGGGGGCAATGACCCGGCGATGTTTCAGGTGGCGGGGTTGTCGATTGCCATGGGGCAGGCGGAAGAAGCCGTCAAGCGCCAGGCCAGCGTGGTCACCGGCAGTAATGTCGAGGAGGGCGCTGCGGAAGCAATCGAACGGTTTATTCTCGCGGCGCGATAAGCGTCTTAAGTTCGATTGTGCAACTTGCGATCACTGTTTTGCAGTGATCGCAAGTTAGCCGCGATTTACTTCGGCATGGCCCAGGACTGCAACTGGTAGCCATCTTTGTCGAGTTCGGCGCGGGCCCGCAACAGCAAGTCTTCCAATTGCGCCGGGTCGCTATAGGTGTTCGACGACAGCTGTTTGCTGCCGATACGGTTATTGGTGCGGTCGATGACACTCAGGCTCAGGGCGCCATTGCCATCGTGCCAGGCCACGCATTGAAAGGGCTGGAAAGCACGGTCTGCGATCAAAAGAGCTTCGTTGATGCGGAGCGGGGCGTTCATGTGGGTCTCTCTCTAAATGCCCATTCAAGTGAGTACCGGCGGTTGGGCTGACCGTGCGGCGGGTTACTTGTACTGATGCGCGATGACGGGGTACGGGTCACATGTTAGAGCAACAAATTTCAACTTTTCCTGATGGACGTCATGTAAGCGGCTGTTTTGAAAGCTGATTGAAAGTTTTGCGAAGACGCAACTTTTTGACCTGCAAACACGAGTAGTGGCTTTTTGTTCGCACTTATAGCGAAACGATACAAGCACGCTGTCAAGATCTTGCTAGGGTTATCGGCAACCATTACAAACTGTTGTTTCTAAATAACTTTAGTGATTTTTGACGCCAAGGATCAGTCATGGGTGTGCCCCTCGTCCAACGTCGTTTGCTCGTGGTTGACCCCTGTGATGACTGCCACGGGTTGCTGCCCGGTTTGCGTACGGCCGGGTGGGATGTCGACAGCTGCACATTGGAATCGGTAGGAGAGCGCTCATGCGATGTCGGCCTATTGCGCCTGCAGCCCTATCATCTGGAGCGGCCCGAAGCGGTCAAGGAACTGATCAGCCGCAGTGGCACCGAGTGGATCGCCGTACTCAGCCAGGATGTGCTGCGCCTGCAAAATGTGGGGGACTTCGTCTGCGAGTGGTTTTTCGACTTCCATACCCTGCCATTCGACGTGGCGCGGGTGCAGGTGACCCTGGGCCGCGCGTTTGGCATGGCGCGCCTGCGTGGCAAGGGTCACACCCCGGTAGATGAAGGGCACGAGTTGCTGGGGGAAAGCCGCCCCATTCGTGAGTTACGCAAATTATTGTCCAAGCTGGCGCCCACGGAGTCCCCGGTACTGATCCGTGGCGACAGCGGCACCGGCAAGGAGCTGGTGGCCAAGACCCTGCACCGCCAATCCCAGCGCCATGCCAGGCCCTTTGTCGCGATCAACTGCGGCGCCATTCCCGAACACCTGATCCAATCCGAACTGTTCGGCCATGAGAAGGGCGCGTTTACCGGTGCCCATCAACGCAAGGTCGGGCGCATCGAAGCGGCCCATGGCGGCACCCTGTTCCTCGATGAAATCGGCGATTTGCCCATGGAACTGCAAGCCAACCTGCTGCGCTTTCTCCAGGAAAAGCAGGTCGAGCGGGTCGGCGGCAGCCAGCCGATTCCGGTGGACGTGCGGGTGTTGGCGGCCACCCACGTCGACCTTGAAGCGGCCGTCGCCAAGGGTGCTTTCCGCGAAGACTTGTACTACCGGCTCAATGTGCTGCAGGTGGTCACCGCGCCCTTGCGCGAGCGCCATGGTGATGTGGCGATGCTGGCCAACCACTTTTCACGCTTCTACAGCCAGGAAACCGGCCGCCGCCCCCGCAGCTTCAGCGATGACGCCCTGGTGGCCATGGGGCAACACCCGTGGCCGGGCAATGTGCGCGAACTGGCCAACCGCGTGCGCCGCGGCCTGGTACTCGCCGAAGGGCGCCAGATCGAAGCCGCCGATCTGGGATTGCTGGGCGAACAGGCAATTTCGCCACCCATGGCTACACTGGAAGACTATAAGCACCGTGCTGAACGCCAGGCGCTGTGCGATGTGCTCAACCGGCACAGCGACAACCTGAGTGTCGCGGCCCGTGTGCTGGGGATTTCCCGGCCGACGTTCTACCGGTTGCTGCACAAACACCAGATCCGCTAGGGCGGGTAAACCGAAAAGCCCCGCAACGACCCTTATCGTTGCGGGGCTTTTCCTTGTGCACCGGATTCTGTAGCGGTCGGGTTAGAAGTAATACGGGAATTTCAGGCTGAACGTAAAGTCCGGCGCATCGTCCGTCATGCCGATTGCCAGGTTCGGCACGATGGTCAGGTTATCCGACGCGGCAATGGTCATCCCCACGTTGAAATAACCGGCGTTGGCATCGCTGGAAACCACCGATTGCCAGTCGCCGCCGTTGGGCTTGAGCCTGCTCTTGCGCTGCACCAGGTCGGACACCGAGAACGACATACTCATCTTCTCGTTGAGGGCAAAGGCCACGCCGACCCCGAACTGGAAGCTGTCGCCCAGGCTGACCTTGCCGCCGACCTTCTGGTTGACGTCACTGCTGATGTCATCGAAGGATTCTTCGAAGTTATGGGTATAGGACAGCGAGCCGAATAGCACGGCAGGATCGAAGGTCTTGACCAGGGAAATGCCCGGCGTGATCGACCACACGCCATTGCCCGTTGGCAGGCTTTCCGGCACGAACAGGTTGTCGTTGCCGGGTGTATTGATCAGCTTGATACCAAACGGTTCTTTGCCGGTGGGCGCCTTGACCCGCACCGATACCACCGCATCCGGCAGGGTGGGGGTTTCGTCGAGGAACTTGTAGGCCACGCCGAAGTTGACGTCGCCGATGGTCGGGTCGCGCGTCACCGATTGTTCCGACGTCGCGGTGCCGTTGTTGCCGGCACCGGCAGACTGGTAGGTCGACTCGCGGTACACCACCGGCACGTTCACATCGAACTGCCAACGGTTATCGACGTTGTAGCGCCCGGTCAGGTCCAGGGTCCAGTTATCGGACTTGATGCGGTCGAGGTTGATATTGCCGAGGAAAATCGAGTCCAGCGCCAGGAACCCGTTGAGGGTCAACTGACGGGCGTCGTAACGGGCATAGGTAACGCCGGTTTCGAAGCTGAACTTGCCGTTGCCGAAAAAGCCGCTGGCTTCGTTATAGAGGTTACTGACGCTTTGCGCCGGGGCCGAATCATCCTTGAGGGACTGGCCGTAGGAACTGCCGCCGCCCCCCGCCCC